>SOET01000083.1 GCA_021646465.1 Candidatus Kuenenia hertensis
ACAGATACTATTCCCTGGTATTATTGAATGCCTTTCTTAATTATTACAATTTCATAAAATCTTCAGTTGTAATTCCGATTCCCTTTATTATAGATTTTAATGTACCTTTCTTTATGTCCTTACCTAAATGTTTTGGAACAGGGATTACTTTCCCATCAGAGTCTCTTACCCATAATTCATGAGAACCTTTGCCTTGACGGTAAAATCTAAAACCGATTCTCTGCAACTTATTAGTAACATCTTGTAATTATTCAGCGTAATTTATAACACACCCCTAAATCCCCTCTTGATAGAGGGGACTTACATGTTACGCATTATAGGAAACGTATAACGATCCCCTCTAAAAAGAGGGGTGGCAGCGCAGCTGACGGGGTGTGTATTACACGCCGAATAATTACAACATCTTTATACTTCAAAGGAATCAGACGTGTCATTTTATTCCGATTGGCAATGATGTAATAACTTTATTGGCGTCTATAATCATGTCCTCTGGAAATTCTTCTTTTCTCTCTTTTCTATATTCCAATATCATTTTTAAAACGTCTACCAACTCTTTTACTGCCTCTTCCGGTGTCTCTTCTTCAGCAAAGGCACCCTGGATAGTAGGGCATCTGGCAATATTATGTATCCTCTTCATACTCAACGATTATAGGCACTTCTAAGTATTTCATTTTGCACCTCTTATTTTAATGTATAGGATTTAATTGTGTTTAAAATCCTGATAATCAGCGTTCATCTGCGTCCAAAATATCTTATTTAATTAAGGTTTTTTGTACATCATAAATTTCCTGTAAGATTTTTTTGATGTCGTACTCAAAGTTCCAATCAGGATAGTGTTTTTTGAATTTGGAAACGCTGCTTATCCACCAGATGTGGTCTCCTGCCCTGTTTTGTTCAACATACTCAAACTCAAGTTTTTCACCGCTAATTTCTTCACACAAATGAATTGCTTCCAGCATGGAACAATTGCTGAAACGACTACCACCCATATTATAAACTTCACCAACTCGTGGTTTTTGATAGAAATGATAAAAGGCATTTACTAAATCATATGAGTGTATATTATCTCTAACCTGCTTGCCTTTATAACCGTAAATACAATATTTTTTGCCAGAAATACAACACCTCATCAAATAGGACAGAAAACCATGCAGTTTGGTTCCGGAATGGGCGGGTCCGGTTAAGCATCCCCCCCTGAAGACTGCGGTTTTGAGCTTAAAATATCTTCCGTATTCCTGGACAAGTACATCGGCTGCGACTTTCGATGCACCAAAGAGGCTATGCATGGACTGGTCAATGGACATGGTTTCGTCTATGCCATCATACCAGGTGTGTTTATTATCTAGCTCGTAACGTGTATCTAATTCAACGAGCGGTAAAGAATTCGGTAGATCACCGTACACCTTGTTTGTAGAGGTAAATATGAAGACTGCTTCAGGACAGTGTTGCCTGAAATTTTCTAATAATACTAATGTACCATTGGCATTGACGGTAAAGTCCATAATGGGGTCTGAGGCAGCCCAGTCGTGTGATGGTTGTGCGGCGGTGTGAATAATTAGATTGATATGCTCTCCATGTTTTTTGAATATTCTGGCAATGGCTTCATTATCCCGTATATCTATATTATTATGACGGTAATTGGGATATTCCTGTTCTAATTGTTTCCTGTTCCATTCCGTGCAGGCGTCTTCTCCGAAAAATGTTTTTCTTAAGTTGTTATCTATTCCAATAACATCATAGTGCTTCTTGCAAAAAAATCTTACCGCTTCAGAACCAATAAGCCCTGCTGAACCTGTTACAATTATTACAGACAATTATTATCCCCCCTAATTTAATCCGCAGATTATACAGATTAAAAGCTATTTGTCCACAGATTTTCAAAATGGTACGCAGATTAACGCTGATGACCGCAGATACTTTTTTTAAAGCCCCTCATCCGCAGATCACGCGGATTTACGCAGAGTGATTGTTAATTGGTTATTTGTTCTATTTCTCATTATTAAGAACTTGATACCAATCATAAACCTTAAATAGTACATTCCAAATACCAAAATCGGATGGGTAATTAACCTTTTCCACTTTCCCTCTTCCAGAAAAATTACAAGGTAGCGATACCAGAAACCGAATTGCTTTTTTATGTCGGGATCATTATTTCCCCATTTGTTGATATATGTGTTAAAGCTTTTTGCATAGTAGGTTTTCTTTTGCAGGTATTTCTTTATATCAAATTCGTCTTCATTGTGATAAATAACCGTACCGCAGTCTTTGGGGTCAACTCCTCTTTCTTTTATGAATCCATACAATTCCCAATCGGGCGAATTGCAATTCGCCCCTTCATAGTTTAATAATCCAATCTTTCCGATTTGTTTGATCTGTTTATCTATATCCCAATCCTCCGGCCCGCTCATGCTCTCATCAAATCCACCTACTTTAATAAAGACCTCCTTTAAAAAGAATCGTGCGCCATCAATCACGGTACCATCATAAAAGCGTCTCTCAAATCTCCTTACTTTACTAAAATATTTTTTGCCCAGGACGATTTCTGGAATATGCAGGGCGACGGTGGGTTTCGAGTTTGTTGAGTTTAGATCCGCAGATTCCGCAGATTGGCGCAGATTAAAATTAGCATTTTCTTGTTCCATCTTTTTCACGCAACTTTCAATTAGGCAAGGGGAGAGTATCATATCCGCATCTACAAACATCACATACTTGCCTTTTGCAATGTCTATCATTCCGAAGTTCCGTTGTGTTGACCGTTCAGGTCCCCGGTTAAATAGTTGAATGTGAGATTCTTCGCTCTGCTCAGAATGACGAGTGCGTAAGGAATGGCAAAAAGACCGGATAATTTCTTTTGTTTTGTCTGTGGAATTATTATCGACCACGATTATTTCTATTTTATCCTGAGGATAGCTTTGTGTCCTGATAGATTGCAGGCAGTTTCCAATGTTTTTTTCTTCATTTTTGGTTGTTATTATTACTGAGACAAGCATATTTTATAATGGGACGCAGATTTCCGCTGATTAACGCAGATCAGAGATCGTTTAAAGGGTAGCAGAATATCAAAATTTATGAAGGGAAGCAAGGGAATTTCTATAAAGGCGAAGGGCTAAGGGCAGAAACAGGTAGAGGAGGGTAATGCGTTATGTGTTGAATGTTGAGTTTTGGGTGTTGAGTGGGGTGGAGGTTAGAGGTTTTTCTTTTTCACCTGAAAATACTTTTTATCCGCAGATTTCGCAGATTAACGCAGATTTTTAAATAATCTCTTTTTTTTATCTGTGGAAATCTGTGTAATCTGCGGATTATTTTCATCCCTCTTTGTGATTGCTAAATCATGGATGTTTCATTTGTATTCATCTGCGGAATCTGTGGATCTCTTATTGCCATTAAGATATGAAGGGTTAAAATTGTTTTTCTTCAAATAAGCCTTAATCTCTTGAAGAAATATCCTTGCCTTATCTATAAACGGCTCAACCTCTTCATAGCTGAGTTCAACATATTCTCGATAATCCCCCTCTTGCCTCAACTCAAATGCCTTATTTATTGAACGGCCAAGTTCTTCTGGTAAGAGACCTTCTTTGATAAATTTCTTATTAAAGTGAGATAAAACACCACTGTGTTTTGATGACGAATATGGTTCAAATACCGTTAACGCCAGCACTGAATAAAACATGGCATAATAAGCACGGTTAATAATTGAGCGTGGGCTTCCTTTCCCAGAAAGCAGACACATAGCCTCACTGATTGATTCTTCGGCCTGCTTTAAACGATATCTGGATAGTTGTATCAGTTTTTCCTTATCTGTCAAATAAGAACCCCTTCTCTCAGTATTGTTTTATAAATTGGCGACTCTGACATCGGACCGTCTTCGATTTCTTTTCTGCTGAAAATTGTTGTAGATATGAAGGTGTCATTTTCAAGATTAATCTCAAAAATAATATCATATATCTTTGATTTAATATCAGGGTTGTATTCATCAAGCTCAATCATCACATCTATGTCAGATTCAGGGGTGCCTTCTCCCCGAACCTTTGAGCCGAAGATGCGCAGATCAATGACTTTAAACCTTCTGGATAATTCCTCTTTTAAAACTCTAAGGGCACGTTCTTCATTCTTTTTCAATGTTAATTTTTTCATCTTTTTCCCTTTCAGTGATACCGGAAGATTTTTAATTTCTTCTACTATTTTTTTTCTATAACAGTTGATGATTTCAATTCTAAATCCCCATGTTTTCAGTTTTGAGATGAAAAGATTCTATTAATTTAAGGTTTTTGGGTTCATTGGGTTTGCTGCGTTTTTCGGGTTTTTTGAGTTCATAAAGAAAAACATTGCCCTGAACGTAATTATAGGACGCAGATTTTCGTAAGGTATTCCGTTTAAAGTTTTCATCCGCAGATTACGCAGATTAACGCAGATTTTTAGTACAGAAAATGTTCAATAAGGTCTGAAAACAGAAATACCTGTTATTTGCTTGAAATGTTTATCATCCAATGTGGCAATTGGAACGTTCTTTTTATACGCAGTTGCTGCGATAAGACAATCTAGAAAACCTACTCCATGGCTCAGATGAAAATCCTTATACCATTCGATGCTTTGTTTGCAGCACTTAGAATCTAAATAAACTAAGGCATACCCTTTAAGCTCACGCTCAACCTTTTTCAGTTCATTTTTATTACGGCATCCAGCAGCTATCTCTGCTATAGTTAAGAACGAAATTAATCTATTTTCAGGATTAATACTATCAATCCAATCTTTAGATTTATCTACACCTCGCAGGAAATCAATCATGACAGAAGTGTCAATAAGTACTCTTTTATCCGGAGGCATCTTCCCTGCTTTCTAATTTTTTTCTAAATTCCCTGGCCGTATCTACAGTACTACCTTCTAATAAGCGATCCGACCATATTCCAAAAGCAGGATGTTGTTTTTTTACTACCCTTTCAGTTTTCAACTCAATACGGACTCTAACCTTTTTGTTAGGGATATTTTTTAACTTCTTTTTAATTTTGTCAGGAATGGATAAGTGTCCATCAGGCAGTAGATCGGCCACGTATTCAATAGATTTTGTGCTCACCTTGCCCCTCCTTTGATAAAAAGCCTTCTAATGTTTCGATATATACCATTTACGAATTACGAATCTGTACGAAAATACGAATGTGTTGGTATCATATACGAATTCTAAACTACCTTCCGCGAATTATACAGATTGAAAGCTGTTTGTCCACAGATTTTCAAAATGGTACGCAGATTAACGCTGATGACCGCAGATACTTTTTTTAAAGCCCCTCATCCGCAGATCACGCGGATTTACGCAGAGTGATTGTTAATTGTTTATTTGTTCTATTTCTCATTATTAAGAACTTGATTCCAATCATAAACCTTAAATAGTACACTCCAAATCTACAAACATTACATACTTGCCTTTTGCAATGTCTATCATTCCGAAGTTCCGTTGTGTTGACCGTTCAGGTCCCCGGTTGAATAGTTTCATGCGAGATTCTTCGCGGAGTTTATACTGAACGGAGTGAATGTGCTCAGAATGACAAGTGGGCTCAGAATGACGAGTGCGTAAGGAATGGCAAAAAGACCGGATAATTTCTTTTGTTTTGTCTGTGGAATTATTATCGACCACGATTATTTCTATTTTATCCTGAGGATAGCTTTGGGATTTGATTGATTGCAGGCAGTTTCCAATGTTTTTTTCTTCGTTTCTTGTTGTTATTATTACTGAGACAAGCATATTTTATAATGGAACGCAGATTTCCGCTGATATACGCAGATGCTTTAAATATTATTCATCTTGAGAATTTGTGTTTATCTGCGCTCTGTATACCTTCCTTTTAATTCGGGTTTTACACCAAAATTAAGTAACAGTCCCACTTCCATATCTGTAGTTTTTAAATAATTTAATAAAGGAGAAAGGGAGAAAACAACTTTTTTATTGTCTTTAATCATTTTTTCTTTCTCGTTCCACTCTTCTCACATCAATTGCAAAATCAGCAAAGTTTACTAATAAGCCTATTTCTTTTATGATTTTTTTGTTAATTCTTCTTTTCCCCATTTCCCCCTTTCTCCTTTTATAACATTTTTATTAAAATCCTGATAATCAGCGTTCATCAGCGTCCAAAATATCTTATTTAATTAAGGTTTTTTGTACATCATGAATTTCCTGTAAAATTTTTTTGATATCGTACTCAAAGTTCCAATCAGAGATTT
>SOET01000037.1 GCA_021646465.1 Candidatus Kuenenia hertensis
AAATGAAAAAACTTATCTCACTGAAATCTGGCAACTGGCAACTGGTCCCTGAGAAGAGCCTGTAATAGAAGGGATTGAACACAGTGGCCAGTGACCAGGGGCCAGATGACAGGGAAATGAAAAAACTTATCTCACTGAAATCTGGCAACTGGCAACTGGTCCCTGAGAAGAGCCTGTAATAGAAGGGATTGAACACAGTGGCCAGTGACCAGGGGCCAGATGACAGGGAAATGAAAAAACTTATCTCACTGAAATCTGGCAACTGGCAACTGGTCCCTGAGAAGAGCCTGTAATAGAAGGGATTGCGACACCGGTTCCCGTTGTATGAACGAAGAGGGGACGTATACTTACGTATCTATTCAGCATAAATGTTACACGGCTCGTTCCCAAACTCCAGTTTGGGAATGTACTTGTTGTAGAGACGCATTGCTATGCGTCTCTACAAGTCTCGCCAGTATATTGAGAGAGAGGAAATAAAATTATTTGATTCAAATAATTTGCAATTTAAATAACTTGTTAAGTCAAACCCTCACGGGAAACAGAGTTTTCAGTGCAATTGCGTTCTGCGCCCCCGATAGTTTGATAAATTACGCTGAATAGATACATACTTACAACAGAAAATAGAAATGGCAACCACTTTATTCAAGATCATTTAATACCAATAAGTTTTTTAACTAACAGAAACGCGTCGTCTGCGGTATCAACTAAATGAAAAATATCCATATCTTTTTTGCAGATGGCGTGATTTTCTTTGTAAATCTGATTTTCGATCCAGTCCAACAGAGGTTTCCAGAACTCCTTGTTTACTAAAATGATAGGAATGGGCTTGCTTTTTTTCGTTTGAACAAGGGTGATCATCTCAAATAATTCATCAAGTGTTCCAAATCCTCCCGGAAAGAATATATACACCTCGGAAGCAAAAGACAACATTAACTTGCGTACAAAGAAATAATTAAATTCAATGGATTCCTGAACATATTTGTTTGTTTCCTGTTCATGAGGGAGCTTGATATTTATTCCAACCGATTTTCCGCCAGCTTTAAAAGCTCCTTTATTCGCTGCTTCCATCACACCCGGTCCGCCGCCGGTAATTACCGCAAAACCAGCCATTGCCAATTTATAGCCTAATTTCTGAGCATCTTTATATACTTTATCATGAAAGCCAAGACGTGAGGTTCCGAAAATGCTTGCTGCAAGTTCATATTTTTTTAAAAATTCATATCCATTTACAAACTCACCAATAATTTTAAAAAGCCGCCAGGAAGAAATCTCTTTATCATGATTCTCGATAACCCCTGTAATCCTGTGATCAGGGATTATTTTTACTTTCCCGGAATTTTTTTTCAAGGATTGCTTTTTTTTCTTTGCCATGAAACATATTCCTCATATTGAAATTTCAACAATATGGTATCTATTCAGCGTGTTAATACACACCCCGTCAGCTACGCTGCCACCCCTCTTTTTAGAGGGGAAGATGGGAAGTTCCCTCTATCAAGAGGGGATTTAGGGGTGTGTTATAAATTTACGCTGAATAAATACACAATATGTGACTTACCGAATTCCTTTGAATATCTGCTGGTTTCGATTATTTTGTCTCACAATTAATTTATAATATATCTTATTGCGTATTGCCATGCCAGATAATATTGGACTATACGCAAAAGAAGTATCCCTGCACTTATCAACTACAGTATAAAATATTCAAAAAAACGTTACTTTGCACGGTTCTATTGTTTTCTTGCCATAGTCTGTACCATGTTATGCCATATTATGGTTTGCAATATACACTATAATCTTTTGTTTACCGATGAAAAGCTGAGAAAATGCACCCTGAAGAACGAATATACTATAGTCGTACAAATCTGGTTTTCGAAACATCAAATAGGTTTAATATAACCCTTCGACTCCGCTCAGGGCAATGTCATTGAATTAAACAACCTGCCGTAAAATTCCCCCTTAAAAAAGAGGGTTAGGGGGTTGTTTTTTACCAAATTATCCTTAATTTAATGACATTGCCGCTCAGGGTGGCAGAGGCGTCTTGCTGAGCGGAGTCGAAGTATAAAAATGTGAAGTTTATGTTTTGGCACATCTTTCGCTAAACTCAGTATAGCAGATGAATTGGTTTTTATTTTATCGAAGCTCTTGTATTAATAATGGTTACAAACAAAATACTTTCCTGAGAAGCATTTTTATACCGGCGAAGCAAATGTATTTTTACATTTTTTTTGAAGGACACCTTTCAAAAATGAAAAAGGGATAATTTAACCGGTAACAGTTACCGTGATGACGAAATCCATAAAAGAAAAATACACGGAATTGCTGTATTCCTACATTGAAAACCAGGAAAAATCGCAACTAAACATGGCTTCAGAACTGGGTCGTGATTTTGCGCACGCAGATATTACATCGGAGGAGCTTAAAAAAGTGCATGAAGAGGCTGTGCATACCATAATCAGTAGATCCCCGGGCAAAGAAATTTTAGAATGCGGCATACATATCTCTGTTCCTTTCATCGAAATGCTCACCACCTATAGCAGTGCCCTCAGAAATACGGTAAAAGAAAAAACAGAGGATATTACCGCACGTAAGCATGCTGAAAGAAGGCTAAAAGCTCAATATTCCGTTACCAGGATATTGTCGGAGGCTGATACTCTTGCAGAGGCAACACCAAAGATCCTTCAATCAGTTTGTGAAGCTCTGGGATGGGATTTTGGAGAGATATGGGAATACAACAATTTTGTAAATGCATTAAGTTGTACGGAAATATGGCACGTACCATCACGCCAATTTACTGAATTTTTAGAGTCTGCCAGGAGTATTTTGTTTACCCCGGGCATCGGACTTCCCGGCCGCGTTTGGGAGCGTAAAAAATCCGTATGGATTCCCGATGTTACACAGGATGCAAACTTTCCCAGGGCGTTAATTGCCGCAAAGGAAGGATTACACGGTGCGTTTGGTTTTCCAATTATGAATGCGGGAATGTGTCTTGGAGTAATTGATTTTTTCAGCCATAAAATACAGCCGCCGGATGAGGATTTGCTGAACATGATGGATGCCATAGGCAAACAAATAGGCCAGTTTATGATGAGAAAAAACGCGGAAGAACAATATAGTAAATTATCTCAGGCAATAAACCAGAGTCCAAGTTCTGTTATTATTACCGATTACAATGGAGATATCGAATACGTCAATCCAGGTTTTACAAAAAATACAGGATATTTGTTGGAAGAAGTTATTGGAAAAAACCCGAGGGTATTGAAGTCTGGTGAGGTTCATAACGAAGCGTATGAAGAATTGTGGAAAACAATTACTACCGGCAGGGAATGGAGGGGGGATTTTCACAATAAGAAAAAAGACGGTTCCTTTTTCTGGGAACACGTTTCCATATCCCCCATAAGGGACAAAAAGGGAAAGATCACCCATTTTGTCGCAATAAAAGAAGATATTACGGAACGTAAAAACTTTGAATCCAAGCTTCTTTATCTGGCAAATAACGACCCGCTTACCAATCTGTTTAACCGCCGCCGTTTCAGGGAAGAATTGAACAGTATGCTGGCTCAGTCGCTTAGATACGGAACAAAAGGTGCGCTTTTGTTCCTTGATCTTGACAATTTTAAATATGTCAATGATATGCATGGCCATCAAAAAGGTGACGAACTCCTTAAAAGATTTGCGGCATTGTTACGCCAGCGAATGCGGGAAACAGACATATTGGCCAGGTTTGGCGGAGATGAATTTGCAATATTACTTCCTCACACAAATGCGGAACAAGCCAATGAAATATCAAAACACATACTTGAACTGGTTCGTGATAAAATACTTACTGAAGATGCGATTCATCCCATTGGTATTAGCATCGGCATTGTATTGTTTCCTGAACACGGCACTGATGCCGATAAATTACTGATTTCCTCGGATCTTGCAATGTATATGGCAAAGGAAGACGGAAAAAATTGTGCACGTGTTTATAGTCCGGAACATAAAATAAAAGTGGAAACTCGTCTTACATGGGAGAAGCGTATCAGAGACGCCATAAAAACGAATCAATTTATTTTACATTTACAGCCAATAATGAGCGTAACAAATAACAATATTGGAAGCTATGAGGCATTATTGCGTATGCAAAACGAAAATGGTGAACTTATTTTGCCGGATAATTTTATCCATATCGCTGAACGTTTTGGACTTATCAACGATATTGACAGATGGGTTATTTGCAAGGCGATTCAACTTATTGCTGAACATGAATTTGATAAAAAGGGACTGTTTTTGGAAGTTAATATTTCCGGGAAGGCACTTGCTAATTTAGATTTATTAAATATTATAAAAAATGAAATATCGAATGTATCTATTAATCCGGGTTGTTTAGTGCTGGAAATTACAGAAACTGCTGCGGTGGAAAGTATAGTAGACGCGCAAAATTTTATTCGACTGCTTAAAGAAATTGGCTGCCGCTTTGCAATCGATGATTTTGGAAGTGGTTTTTCTTCTTTAAGCAATCTTAAACACCTGGAAGTTGATTATATGAAGATTGACGGAAGGTTTATCCGCAATTTGCCGAATAATCCTGTAGACCAGCACCTCGTAAAAGCCATGGTGGAAATTGCCCGATGGCTTGGGAAGAAAACTATTGCCGAATATGTAGAATGCAATAATACCGTTCAACTTTTAAAAAAATTGGGAGTAGATTACGCTCAAGGATATTACATTGGAAAGCCGGGAGGTATTGATAAAGAGTTTTTCAAAAATAGTTTCTTCCCATTGCAATAGATTATTTCATTACACATGAAACAAAGGACATCCTATTATGAATAAATGTTTACTCACCAATTTAGTTTCAGGAATTGTCTTTATTATTTCTTATTTTTACCCTTCATTTTTCGGGAAAACTGCGTTAGTGCACGCAAGTCTTTTTGCCTTGTCTGGCGCAATTACAAATTGGGTGGCTATTCACATGTTGTTTGAAAAAGTTCCCGGATTTTACGGTTCAGGGATAATTACACTTCGCTTTGAACAATTTAAAGAGGGAATACGTTCATTGATTATGGAAAATTTTTTTACAGAAGAGAATTTTGCTAAAGTTACACAGGAGACTCTGCCTCATACCATTCAACCCGAGTTCGTAATGGGCCAGATTGATTTTGATAAAATCTTTGCAGGATTGGTTTCCACCGTTAAAAAATCCGCCTTTGGCGGCATGCTTGATATGTTTGGAGGGAAAAATGCCCTTGAGCCATTAAGAGAACCATTTAAAGTTGAAATGGAAAAACAGGTAACTGATATTGTCACAAATATTGATGTAGCCTCTATATTGCAAAAGGAAACTGACTTTAATACTTTCAGGACAAAAATAGATACTATGGTAAATGCGAGACTAAACGAATTATCGCCGCAACATGTAAAGGAAATTATAGAGGATATGATCCGAAAACACCTGGGCTGGCTTGTTGTATGGGGAGGAGTGTTTGGGGCATTAATTGGGTTTTTTAGCGCAATTTTGTTATAAATAGTCTTATGGTAATGATTGCGCTAAGGGATTGTATGGAAATAACATTTACATATATGGGAAAGTTGTAGAGTTCTATTTTATCACGAAACCCATTAACAGTGACGTCAGGAATTACCTCCTGACGCCTTGGTACTGCCCGGATTGCTGTCAGGAGGAAACTCCTGACAGCACAAAAATATTGAGTAAGAGTCTGGATACGTTATACAATGATTGATCATTTAAACTTACTGCACGATTTAACACTAAAAATAACAAAGGCGGAAGATTTTAATTCCGCTCTTAATATTGTATTGCAAAAGATCTGCGAGACTACCGGCTGGGCGTATGGAGAAGCATGGGTGCCCACCTCAGATGGTAAGAAATTGATATGTGACCGTGCATGGCATTTTGAATCAGAAAAGCTGGAAATTTTTAAAAATGCAAACAAAACGATTACGTTCTCCCGCGGCGTTGGGCTTCCCGGCCGTGTGTGGTCTTCGGGAAAACCGGCATGGGTATTGGATGTTACCTCTGATCTCAATTTCCCCCGGGCGTCTATTGCCAAAGCATGCGGTTTGAAATCAGGAATTGGCATTCCCATAATGAATGATGACGAATTTGTAGCAGTAATTGAATTTTTTACACGTGAGGTTCTGGAAGAAGATAAACAATTAGTAAATCTCATAATGACAGTTGCTCTCGAATTGGGGAATATAATCAAATACAAACAAATGGAAGAAAAACTCAGAAAATTATCTCAGGCGGTTGAACAAAGTATAAGCAGTATTGTAATTACTGATACAGAAGGAAATATAGAATACGTTAATCCGAAATTTACTGAAATTACAGGATATGCTTATGAAGAGACCATGGGGAAAAACCCCCGCATATTGAAATCCGGAAAAACTACCCCGCAAGAATATAAAGCGTTGTGGAATTCAATTATCAACGGCAAGAGTTGGCAGGGTGAATTTTATAATAAGAGAAAAAACGGAAAATACTACTGGGAACTTGCACAGATAACCCCACTGAAAGATAAGGAAGGAAACATAACAAATTTCCTGGCGATAAAAGAGGATATAACCAATATTAAACGTTCACAAAGGGAGCAGGCGGAGTTAAAAGAACAACTGTATCACGCACAAAAATTGGATTCTATCGGCAGACTTGCCGGCGGCGTTGCCCATGATTTTAATAATTTTCTTATGGCAATAATTGGCTATGCTAATTTGCTGGAATTCGAGATAAAGGACAACGTCAGGGCAAAAGAATATATCGGTAACATTGTAAATACCGCGCATAAAGCCGCTAACTTGACGCAAAGCATGCTTGCATTTGGAAGAAAACAAGTATTGAAAATGGAACCGGTGAATTTGAATGAAGTAATTAACACCGCTGAAATTCTTTACAAGAGATTTATTAATGAGAATGTTGATTATAAATTAGAATTATCGAAGGAAAACATTATTTTAAAGGCAGATGCGAATAAGATTGAGCAGGTTTTACTCAATCTTGTCACAAACTCGATACATGCTATGACTGAAGGAGGTGTGCTCAGAATCAAAACGGATATTGAAGAGATTGATACAACATTTACTGAAAAACATGGTTTTGGCAGAGAGGGTACCTATGCACTTATTTCGGTGAATGATACTGGTATCGGGATGGACCGGGAAACAAAAGGAAAAATTTTTGAGCCTTTTTTTACTACAAAAGAAGCAGGAAAAGGAACCGGTCTCGGACTTTCAATTGTATACGGCATTGTTAAGCAACACAATGGTTTTATTGATGTCCATAGTGAACCAGGCAAAGGTACTACGGCCTTCATATATTTGCCGCTTGCATCTGAAATGGTAATAAAAGAACCGCATTCTGAAACTGAAATAAGTGATGTCTTTCAGGTCAGCCCCGAAACGATTATGGTTGCCGAAGACGATGAATCCGTAAGGTATCTTCTTAAGGAAATACTGGAAAGATTTGGTTACAAAGTGACTGTAGCATCAAACGGAAAGGAAGCCGTAGACAAATTCATAGAACAAAAAGAGAACATACATCTTTTAATTTTAGATGTTAAAATGCCCGTTATGAATGGAAAAGAAGCATATGATGAAATAAGGAAGATAAAACCGGAAATGAAAGCAATTTTTCTCAGTGGCTATTCCGATGATATTATTGACCAGGATACCATCTTAAAAGAGGACATTTCTTTCCTGCAAAAACCTGTTTTACCAACTCAATTGGTAAAAACAGTTAAGCACATTATCGGAAAATGATTTTTATTATAGTGTATGCAAATAAAGTCAGTGCGAACGATTCTCTGGTTTTTTAAGAAAAAGAAACAATCCTGTTCCGGCACAAACAGCAGCCAGCAGTAAACTTATTCCTGTCATAGCAGATCCCAGTATGAGTTTTCCCGTTCCTATCAATATGCAATTAACCACAATAATTCCTAAAATAATATGCAGAAAAGTTACGAATTTAATGCCATGTTGTTCATAACCGGGTACTTTTTCCGCAATAGATTTCCAACCTGGTCCTCCGGGATATACTCTCTTGTAAAAAGAAACAAGATGATTTGTGGATACCGGACGGGTAAGAAATGTTATTGCAATCCAGGCGGGAATAATGAAAACCATTGACAATGCTATTGAATAGGGGAACTGAAACAATGGTTGTTCGGGATAAATACCGGCCAATCCTTTTCCCAAAAGAGTATTTTTTAAAAAGATGTGTTTTGAAAACGGAATGCCGGTAAAAATAAACGTTGCAACCAGCGCCAGAGAAAACGCTGAAATTTCTGACCATGCGTTTACCCGCCACCAATACCAGCGTAATATATAAACAGAACCAATTCCCGCAGTGACGGAAAATACGATAATCCATACCTGAGAAATATCTTTTACTGCAAAAGAGAGAAACGCCCCAATAATGGCAAGGCATACGATAACAATCCTTGCCATCATGACATATTCTTTGTCGCTTGATTTTTTCCTGAAAAAGCGTTTATAACAATCGTTAACAAGAATAGAAGCACCCCAGTTTAACTGTGTGTCGATTGTTGACATAAACGCCGCAAGAAATGAAGCAATCATAACGCCAAACATTCCAACGGGCAGTACCTCTTTCATCATAAGCGGATAATATGTTTCTGCGTCATCTATTTTCCCGAAATATGCCATGCCGCAAAGCCCTACAACTATCCATGGCCAGGGTCGCAGACAAATCATTGCTGCGTTATACCATAAATAAGCAAACATGGAATGGCGTTCGTCTTTTGCGGCAAACAGCCTTTGTGCAATATAGCCGCCGCCATCAACATTGTACATAACCACCCACACGATTAAAACAAGTACCAGAAATTCCGTAAAAGGGGTTGCCTGATTCAGCGGCGCCGCTTTGGGAATAATCCTCAAAACAGAATCGACGTCGAAATGTCCTTCTGCCAATCTGCTGCGTATTTCACTCATTCCGCCAAGTTTAATGAATGCAGCAATTGCAAGGTAAATTGACCCTGCCATTGCTATTATGAATTGTATAAAATCGGTAGCGACGACTCCCCAAAGCCCTGACAGTGTAGTGTAGAAAACCGTGAGCAGGAAAAGTACCAAAACGGTAAATACCTCGGCATTCAGGCCGAGTAGTGTCGTAGTGTGATCCCATCCCATGATGGTAACCATGATTTTGGCCATTGCCTTCATAACCCATGCAATTATCAGCAGGTTTTGAAAAAGGCCAAACCATATTGCACGGTAAACCCTGAGACAGGCAGCAGGCATACCATCATAGCGAAGCTCAACCAGTTCTGCATCAGTGGTAATACCAGCCCTGTTCCAGAGCCGTGCAAAGAGAAACACTGCAAAAACACCGCCCACTCCCCAGTTCCACCAAATCCAGTTTTTCCAGATACCGCCTTTTGCAACAAGACCGGAAACCGCAAGGGGTGTATCCGCCGCAAAGGTTGTTGCAACCATAGAAGTACCCACAATCCACCAGGGCAGGCAGCGCCCCGATACAAAAAATTCGTCCATGCTTTTTGATGCACGACGGGAAAAATAAATACCAATAAGGAAGGTAAATAAAAGGTAGATGAGGATAATGGAAACGTCAATGTAGTGAAATCGTTCTAACATTGTTAATTTATTACAGAGAGATTGAATAAATCTAACTATTCAGTACACACCCCGTCAGCTTACGCTGCCACACCTCTTTTTAGAGGGGATTTTTTGCATACGTTTTATGAAACGTATAAGCAGAGACAGGTTTAAAACCTGTCTCTGCAAAAGGGATTTAGGGGTGTGTTATGAATTACGCTTCATAGGAGTTACGAATAAATGAAAATAATGCGTATACTATTTGCTATAGTACGCCATGATTGTAATCATTTGATGAATCGTTATCAACCAAAACAATTATTTATGCGGAGAATTATTTTGCAGAAATTGTATGAATTTATGATATTGAAAAGTAATGTATTTAAAATATAATATGAATGTAAGTGCTTGCTTACATATCTGAATAACTTAGTTATGATTTGTTATTAATTATGTCAAGTCAACAGGAAGATTTAACCACTACCAGGGAAATAATTCTTGAAACGGCATTGAAGCTTTTCTCGAAAAAAGGCTATCTTGGCACGACTACCAGAGAGATAGCAAAAAAGGCGGGAACGGCGGAGGTAACGATTTTCAGGCATTTTACTTCAAAAGAAAAGCTTTTTGAAGAAGTTATTAACAAGCACTCGTTTCTTCCTGCATTACAGGGACTTCTACCTGAAGTTGCAGAAATGCCTTATACGGAAGCATTAACTGTTATTGCGAAAAGATTCCTTGATACGCTTACCATAAGAAAAGACATAATAAAAATAATGCATTCCGAAATCCAGCGGTATCCTGAAAAAATTCACAAGATTTATCATGCGTTTATTGATGAAATTTTTAAAACGCTGGCGTCGTATTTTACTACAATGCAAAAGAAAGGAATTCTGCGTGAGTTACATTCTGAAGTTGCCGCCCGTGCCTTTCTTGGAATGATATTTTCTTATTTTGACGCTGAAGAGTTTCTCATCCGGAAAAAGTATAGAATTGATAATTCAGATACCATAATAAAGGAATTTGTTGATATCTTCGCGTCAGGCACAATAAAACAGTAACCTGAACCTGTTGCAAGGTGTTTTTTCGTATCAATTTAACCGTTTGAAAAAACGAAACACCGTGCTGTCAGGAGTAGAGACGCATTGCAATGCGTCTCTACACAGCAACTCTAACGCTGTATCAGGTGGCAGGAGGAACTCCTGCCACCACCACTGCAATTCCCCTCTTGGGGGAGGGGCAGGGGTGGGTAAAAAAAGTCGTTTTGGGGAATCCAATCTTATTTAATTTATTGATTTTATAATATATCTTTATTTTCAAGGGTAATTTATGTTTATGCGGACGTGTTCACTTTTTATCGTACTTTTTGTAATGTTTTCAATTATTTCATTGGTTTTCGGGCAAAATGAAAAGCAAATTCCACCGCCACTTGTGGTTGTTTCAGAAATTACCACTGGCATGCTGACCCCGAAAACAGAATTTGTGGGGACAGTAAATTATCCATACGTATCTGAAGTTGCTGCTGAGGTGAATGGCAAAGTGGACTATGTAAACCTTGAAGAAGGCCTTAGGGTGAAGAAGGGGCAGTTGCTGGTAAAAACAAATTCGGATTTGTTGAAAAAAGAAATTAAAGCAAAAGAAGCATTAAGAGATCAGGTATTATCTGATATCGAATTGGCGGAATTAAACAAGAAAAGGATTGAAAGATTGCATTATGAAGAAGTTGTTTCTCAACAGGTTTATGATGAAGTCGTATTTAAAGTGAGAAATTATGAAAAAAAACTGGCTTCAATAAAAGCAGAATTAGAGGCGCTTTCCATAGAGCTTCAAAAAAAAAGCATACGATCACCCTTTAATGGAGTAGTGCTGAAAAAATATATCGATGTTGGTGAATGGCTTTCACCTGGTAGTGTTGTCGCAACCATTGCGAAAACGGATGTGGTTGAAGTTGTACTAAACGTTCCTGAAGAAATATCTATATTAACGAAACAGGGTATGGATACCGTAGTCAAAATCAGCGGAGAAACATATGAGGGAAACGTTTTTTCCGTGATTCCCCTTGGTGATATATCTACAAGAACATTCCCTGTCAGGATAAGAATTTCGAATACCGGGACGCTTATGTCCGGAATGGAAGCGATAGTGTCTTTGCCTTGTGGGGAGAAAATTGAGTCTCTCATGGTAGAAAGAGATGCAATTATTAATTATTTCGGGAATACGGTGATTTTTTTATCTAATGATTCAACAGCACATATGGTTCCGGTTCAGGTATTGGGTTACAGCGAAATGAAGGCTGGTATTGAGGGAATGGGCCTAAAAGAAGGAGCAAAAGTAGTAATAAAGGGAAATGAAAGATTACGTGACGGCCAGAAAATCAATGTAATGAGAGAAGGGGAATAATCTTTTGGACAGTATCAGATTTTCTATTGAAAAACCCGTTACTATTATAGTAGGGATTATCTTTGTTGTGCTTTTTGGTGTAATCAGCCTCGCCACAATGTCTTACCAGCTAAGTCCCACCGTTACAGAACCTGAGATCACGGTTACCACTACATGGACAGGAGCGACTCCGTACAATATCGAACGTGAGATAATCGAAGAACAGGAAAAGGTTTTAAAAGGCATACCGGGACTTATAGAGATGGAGAGTGAATCCTTCGACGGAATGGGTTCAATTACTTTAAAATTCAAAATCGGAACAAATATCGACGATGCTTTATTAAGGGTCTCCAATAAGCTCAATGAAGTGCCGGAATATCCGGAAAATGTTGATAAACCAGTAATAAATCCCACAGGCAGTGCAGCATCTCCCGTTATATGGCTTATTTTGCATACGATGGATGACAATCCTCGTTCAATTTACTCTTACAGGACGTATTTTGAGAATGAGATCAGGCAATATCTTGACCGGGTAAGAGGTGTCGCCGATCTTGCATTTCATGGCGGAACCGAAAAAGAGATGCATATTATTGTCAATCCAAAAAAATTGGCGGCATATGGTTTAACATTAACAGAACTTGTCTCTATCTTAAGATCTGAAAATGTGAATATCTCATCGGGCATTATGGGTATTGAGAGAAGGGATTACAGAATAAGAACGGTTGGGGAGTTTAATTCGGTTGAAGAGATTGAAAATATCGTAATAAAATCTACCGGGCAGCAACGTATTCTGCTGTCGGATCTGGCTCAGGTGAGTTTTGGTTACGAAAAACTAAACAATGTCATGTTTCATAATGGCAAAGAAGCTCTTGCAATTGGTGTGAAACCTGAGCCGGATACCAATGTGCTTGAACTTACGAATACCATTGATGAGGTAGTGGATTGGTTAAATAAAGAAAAACTTGCCAAAGAAAAGGTTCATCTGGAATGGGTTCATGATCAAAGGCCATATATAAACGGAGCAATACGGCTGGTAAAAAATAACATTATTATTGGCGGTATACTCGCAATCTCAGTGTTACTGATTTTCTTAAGAAATGTTTCTTCTACCGTGATAATTGCAACTTCTATACCGATAAGCATTCTGGGTACGTTTGTATTTCTGAATGCCTTTGGAAGAAACCTTAATGTTGTTAGCCTTGCCGGGATTTCGTTTGCGGTTGGTATGCTTGTAGATAATGCCATCGTGGTACTGGAAAATATTGATCGTCACAAAAAAACAGGGAAGTCTGCCTTTCAGGCAGCGTATGAAGGCACGAAGGAAGTTTGGGGAGCAATACTTGCCTCTACACTTACAACAATTGCAGTATTTCTCCCCATAGTATTTGTGAAAGAAGAAGCCGGACAGCTTTTCAGAGATATTGCCATTGCGGTAACTTGTGCCGTAGGATTAAGTTTTTTTGTTTCTGTCTTTGTAATTCCCATGTTTTCCGAACAATTATTCAGAACTTTTAAAACGAAGAAAAAATCATTTATCAAAGCGGGTGTATTTGTGAAAGCAGGAACAATTGTGCTGGAAATGATTATGGCATTAGTAGTACTCGTAATCAAAAGTGGGAAAACAAGGATAATAACCATTTTTGTACTTACTGCGTTTTCTATTATCTCAACAATACTATTGTTACCAAAGATGGAGTATCTTCCGCAAGGAAACAGAAATCTTGTTATGAGTATACTTGTGCCTCCTCCCGGTCTTTCTTACAAAGAAAGAGTGGATATTGGCAGGCATATTGCCAGCCAGCTTGATCCTTACATGCAAAAAGACCACAATGGTTTTCCCGGAATAAGTAACGTGTTTTACATCGGAGCAGAGACAATGATGCTTTTTGGTGCTAAATGCATGTATGAAGATCGTGCCGGGGAACTTGTACCCCTCTTTATGCGGACAATTCATTCTATTCCCGGCATGTATGGGGTAAGTTTACAGGCAGGTATTTTTGAAACGGGTATTGGCGAAGGACGTACTATTGAAGTGGATATTAGCGGCAGCGACATGAATCAAATCGTACAGGCATCCGGCACCATGTTCGGCATGATAACAAAGGAACTTCCCGACGCTCAAATCAGGCCAATACCCTCGCTCGAAATTCTTTTTCCTGAATTAAAGATTGTGCCATTAAGAGATCGCCTCATGGCTGCGGGGATGAGTACCTATGAGCTTGGTCTTGCCCTTGACATACTCATGGACGGAAGAAAGATCGGATATTTTAAACAAGAAGGGCAGAAAAAGATCGATCTTATTGTCAAAGCCTCGGAAGAAGCCATTTATACGCCGGAAATATTGTATAATTCTCTTGTTTCAATACCGGATGGGTCGGTATTGCCGGTATATTCACTTTCTCAGCTTGAGCGGACGACCGGCATTACTCAAATCCGGCATCTTGAAAGAGACCGCACTATAACTCTCCAGGTAACCCCGCCTGAAACGATTCCTTTGCAGGAAGCAATGGAAACTATTGAAGGAAATATATTGCAGCCGCTTAAAAAACAAAGCATGCTTCAGGGAATAAATGTAAGATTGGCCGGAGCGGCGGATAAACTTACCATAACAAGAAATGCGCTGCAGTGGAATTTCGTCCTTGCGATTGTTATTACGTATTTATTAATGTCTGCTTTGTTTGGAAATTTTGCCTATCCTTTAATTATCATGTTTACCGTTCCGCTTGCCGCTGCTGGCGGTTTTATCGGACTAAAGCTGGTGAATATATTTGTTGCTTCACAGCCTTTTGATATTTTGACCATGCTCGGCTTTGTCATACTCATAGGTGTTGTCGTGAATAACGCTATTCTCATTGTGTATCAGGCACTGAATAATGTCCGTTTTCAGGGAATGAATCATCATGACGCCGTTATGGAATCTACAAGGACGAGGTTAAGGCCGATATTTATGAGTGCGTTTACCAGTATATTTGGCATGCTTCCTCTCGTTATTGCACCAGGTCCGGGTTCCGAATTATACAGGGGGCTTGGAAGTGTAATGCTTGGCGGACTTGCATTTTCGACAATCTTTACTATCTTCCTCATTCCTGCTATTCTTATGTTTGCCATAAAAATGGAAAAGCCGGAAAAAATGAAAAGCTGATCTTGATAGTAGAAGGAATTTCAAATTGTTCATGTAGTGGCAAGGCGTGCCTTGCTACTACATTGTTGAAAGTAGCCAAAGGTCTGATTAAATGTTTAATTTATTTTATATGACGATAAGAGAAAACCGGGTAAAACTTGACTTCGCAAATATACATTATTTTGTTGCCGGTGACGGAGACAGGAGCGTAGTGCTTCTTCACGGAGGGGGTACAAATTCTGCCATGCTTTCGTGGAAATACATTATTCAGCCTTTATCTCAAAAGTATAAAGTTTATGCGCCTGATTGGCCGTCATATGGGCAAAGCACTACTTTTACGGGAAAATATACCAATGAAATGTTGATAGATTGTCTTCATCGCTTAATGGACGTCTGGCAATTACGAAAAGCAAACCTCGTTGGCCTTTCAATGGGAGGTTCTGCGGCGCTGGGATATACGCTTCTTTTCCCGGACCGGGTAAATACTGTTGTTCTGGCAAGCAGTTACGGATTGCAACACAAGGCGCCTTATCATAAATTGTCATATATATTATTACACATGCCATTTTTTAGTAAATTTATCTGGGCATGCATGAGAAGAAGTCATTTTGTTATTCGAAGTTGTCTGCAAAAAATAATTCACGACCCTGCATTGATTCCTGATGAGCTGGTACATGAAATATTTACGGTCGCACAACGTTCTTGCATTGAAAAAGCATTTTTTTCATGGTTACGAAATGAAGTGTTATGGAATGGCATGCGAACGTGTTATGAACAACGTTTCCACGAATTGAAGACAAGAACATTATTGCTTCACGGAGACTATGATCCTCTTGTTCCTTTGTTCTATGCACAGCAGGCGTCTTTATTCATAAAAAATGCAAAGCTGCATGTTTTTCACAGGTGTGGACATTGGTTAACAAGAGAAAGACCGGACGAATTTAATCAGGTGGTATTATCTTTTTTAGATGAATCGTATAAATGACCAGATAACAAAAACTTTAAACGTATATATAAATATTTTGTATTTATAGAAAACATACCATACAATAAGTAATCTCATTGTTGGTTTTACTTTGCGTATTAATGACAGGAGTTATTGTTAATGGAAATTGATGTCGGTAAAGGTTCAATACTCATTGCTAACCCGCATGGCACTGATCCAAATTTTATGCAGACAGTGGTACTAATATGCGAACATAGCAAAAGGGGGGCGTTTGGTTTAATATTGAACAAAACATTGGGGAAAAAAGGTGAGGAAATTTTTGTTTCACCGTTTAATACACCGGCAAAAGATAAAGAAATATTTTTTGGGGGCCCTGTTGATACAGATAAGATGTTCTATCTTCACGGGAATTACAAAAATGACGCACATGATTGTGAAAAAATTTGTGAAGGTGTTTATTTGGGTTCGAATCAGCAATGTCTGAATGAATTTGTTTTACGCAGAAATGTATCAGACGATATTTTTCGCCTTTATCTTGGCTGTGCCGGCTGGTCTGGTGGTCAACTCGAGTACGAAATTGAGATGAAATGCTGGACGGTAGGAACCGCAACCGAAAATATAGTGTTTTATCCTTATCCTGATAAAATATGGTGGAATATTTTACGTTCCATTAGCAGTATTGATCCTGAATTTCCTTTTGATAATTCAGAACCAATACTGAATTAACAATTTAAGGGAAAAAAAATGAGAATTGCAATTGGAGCTGATCATGCCGGTTTGGAATTAAAGCATTCCATCATGGGGTATCTTGAAAAATCTGAATACCAGATAATAGACGTAGGTACGTATAGTACAGAATCGGTAGATTATCCTGATTACGCAGAAGCCGTTGGCAGGAAATTAATAGAGGGCAGCGCTGATAGAGGAATTTTGATTTGCTGTAGTGGTGTAGGAGCTTCAGTTGCAGCAAGCAAAATACCCGGTATTCGTGCCGGTCTTTGTCACGATACTTATTCCGCACACCAGGGAGTGGAACACGATGATATGAACATACTGGTACTTGGGTCCTGTGTAGTAGGATCAAAACTTGCCATTGAACTCGTTCAGGCATTCCTGGGTGCTGCATTTACCGGAGAGGAACGTTATCAGAGAAGACTTGAGAAAATACAATCTATGGAAAAGCGTTATCACCGCTGATGGATAAACATAAAAGTTTGTCTGTGGATTTAGTTATCGAAATAATAAGATTTAAGAACAGAGTCATTCTATTTTATGATTTATGGAAGGAGTGCTCATGAAAATGAATAATTTTAAAGTTGTATGCCGTAATGTATTATATATCATGGCGCTGTTTATTTTATGCAAATCAGCATATGCCAATGCTATTACCCGGATTAACTTTGAAGATTTAAATAAAATAGTTTCCGGCAATAAAGGCAAGGTGGTTTTAGTTAATTTTTGGGCTACGTGGTGTCCATACTGCAGAAAGGAGTTGCCGGGCTTTAACAGTTTACAAGAAAAATACAACGGCAAGGTAGAAATTATTGGTATTGCCTTTGACGAAAACGGTGAACAGGTGGTACCTCCTTTTTTAAAGAAATGGAATGTAATGTATACTAATTATCTTGCGGGAGAGGATCTTTCTTCCGAATTTAGTTTGCTGGGTTTTCCGACTACAATAGTATACGATACTAACGGAAATGAAGTAAACAAGCACATTGGTTATGTATCGGAACAGGTTTTTGAAAACGACATCAAAAAATTACTGAAATAAAACCGGTTTTTCAGGAGTCGAAGTGAAAGTATTAGGAATAAGCGGCAGCCCGAGAAGAGATCAAACTACGGACAAATTGGTAAAAGCGATATTGGATGCAACAGGTCTGGAAACAGAATTTATCTCTTTGGCAGGCAAAAAAATGAACGGCTGTATTTGTTGTCTGGGTTGCATTACCGATAACGTGTGCAAAGTACAGGATGACTATTTGCCGGTAATGAACAAAGTCCTGAATGCTGATGCGATTGTGGTAGGCGCGCCAAATTATTTTGGAAGGCTCAATGCCCTTACGCATGCATTTCTTGAACGATGGTATTGTTTCAGACACGATGCAACTGGTAAAGGAGGCATGAGGTTGTCGGGTAAGTTGGGTGCAGTTGCATCTGTTGGTGGCGGTGGTGAATGGCAAATGCCCGGAAGAGAAAACAGGATGTACGAAATTGCAGGAGATGATGTAAAAGGGTTTTTTGCATATAATGAAATCGAAATTGTTGGGGCAGTCAATGTTCAGGGCGCCGTTCCTTGTTTTACCTGTGGCTATGGTGAATTATGCAGGGTAAGCGGTGCCAGGATGTTTTTTGGTAATGATGTAAAAATAACGGAAGATATTATTCCCTGTCTGGAAAAGCAACCGGATGTCTTACAACAGGCAAGGGTACTTGGAAAGGCACTGGGAGAAAGATTAAAAAAATAAGATGATATACAAGGAAGAATATCTGTATGGGTAAAAGAAATTCATTAGTTAAAAACATTTACCCGGTGTTGGAAGGAAAAGAGTATCTTTTACCTGTTTTTTTTAATATAATCATAGAAACGTTCTGTAACCCGGAATATCTCCATACGCAGGACGCATTTCCAAATTGTAGCAAAAGAATAACATTGTGTAGCATAAGGTGCTTCATGCTTCGACTCCTTTCAGCATAGATGACCATTTTGTCACCCTGAGCGGAGTCGAAGGGTTGCGTCCATGCATGGTATTTTTTCAACAATTGGGGAATGCTCCCCCATACACATTATCTAAGTCTTTCTATGCCGAATAATATTCGCCCAAAAGTAAAAACTGTTAAAGCAAAATCCGCATTAGTATTATTTGTGAAATATCCAAAAAAAGGGCGCGTAAAAACCCGGTTGGCACTGGAAACAGACGATGACTTTGCCACAGAAATATATGCCTGCTTTATCAAAGATAGTCTCTCACGGTTTCAAAATATAAAAGGAGACTTAATTCCATTCATTTCAGAAAAAAATAAAATCAGCTTATTTCAAAAAAAGTTTGATTTTACAAAAAAATGTTACGATCAAAGCTCGGGTCATCTCGGTATACGCATGAAACATGCCATGAAGGTTATGTTTAATGATAAATACGATCACGTTGTAATAATTGGCAGTGATTGTCCTGATCTGCCGGTATCGTACATAAATAATGCTTTTTCGAGATTATTAAAAAATGATGTCGTTATTGGCCCGGCAACTGACGGAGGATATTATCTCATTGGCAGTTCTAATCCAAAAACATTAAATATTTTATTTACGAATATTGACTGGAGTACCGATAAGGTACTATTGCAGACTATTGATAGAATAAATTCCGAAGGATTTTCCTATTATTTATTGAATGAATGGTGTGATATAGATGCACTTGAAAACTTAAAATTTTGTTATAAAAATGCCGGGAAGAGAAAATTCTCTCATTCTCACACGATTCATTATTTAAAAAATAATCAAAAATTTAAAAGTTATAAATAATACATACATATGAACGGAAAATTGATTTAAAATACATTCCTGGTTATAATGATCAGTATTCGCACATTACATCACTTCCAGTCGCTTTTGTTTCGGTTCCTCTCCTTCATATTTAACATTTTTAAAAAACTTCATGATTCTTATACTCACCACGTTAAATTTAACACACGTGAATATCAAACAAACGGATCATTTGAATCGGTACACTATGAATATACCGGAAACAATACCTCCGGATGGACTATTCTTCGCAACGGTAAAAAATTCGTAAAACTTGGTACTGGTTTTACTCTTGTAAAAACCGTTTATTGCGGTATATGTTCAACAGATTTGTTCAGAAAACATTTACCTTACCCGCTTCCGCAAATCATAGGACATGAAGTTGTAGGAGTAATAGATAATATCCCAGTTGTATCAGAAATTAATGCCTCTCATCTTGCAAGAAACGATCACCCGGATAAATGTCCTTATTGTAAAGGAGGCATGCATATTCATTGCCCCGACCGTCTGACACTGGGCATTAATAAACTTCCGGGCGGATTTTCACCTTTTTTTCTGGCGCCGGTAGCAGCCATCAGTGAAGTGCCACAAGAAATTGGCATAAAGACTGCATGCATTGTAGAACCATTTGCAGCCGCCTTGCATGCCATCACGATTACTCCGCCAGGGAATGGAGACTTTGTGGCAATTCTTGGCCCAAGACGTCTCGGAATGCTTGTCATCGCTGCATTGAGTTGTTTCAGAAGACAATATGGATTGCATTTTACAATATGCGGTATTGTACGCCATAAACATTTAGAAGAACTTTGTCTCCTTTTGGGTGCGGATACGGTAATAAATATTTGCGATGTTGCAAAAACAAATTTACAACAACAATTTGACATTGTATTCGATACCACAGGAAACCCTGATGGATTTGAATTGTCTTTGTATCTTACAAGGCATATTGTACATTTGAAGTCAACTCATGGAAACAAAGTAATGGGCATGAAGCATCTGTCCGATATGGTGGTGGATGAAATAGCCTTACTCCCTTATAAAGACACGCATTTAAAATTCACATGGTTGACAGAGAAAGAAAAACGAAAGAATTCAAATATATATGTATCACCGGCTGTTTCTGACGACTTCATTATACATGCCAGGGAAGTGCACCCTAACGCAGCATTTCACAGGTTGAGTATCGATAAGGCAAAAGAAATGATAATAAATGATTCAGATTTTTTTGAAAATTCGCCAGTCCCACGGTTTGACCTGGCAATCGTAACAAATTTAGATGAAGCTGACTCTGTTATACGCCCTGTTCCCAGTGAGGAATTTTCGCTGATAAGACCCCGAGGCGCAATTCTCCTGGCAGATACAAATGCAGTAATTCAGGAATCATTGTTTTCAAAGGCGCTTCTGGAGAGGGGAGTTGAAATCCACACGTCACGTTGCGGTGATTTTAAATTGGCATTGGATATGTTACAAGCAAATCCTGAAATGACAAAAACACTTGAAGAAAAATTTATTACTCATTGTTTTTTACTTGAAGATATAGATAAGGCATTTATGATAGCCAAGGATAGTGAACAAAGTATCAAGGTTGTGATAAAAATAAATCAGGATGCTTAAAAAAACGCCTTTTTTTAAGGATTCTATTAAATATTTTCTCGATTTTGATTATAGACATTAACATAACAAACTATTATCATACTATTGTTTAATAAGTATTAGATTGTTAAAAAAAGTATTGAACAGGAAGGATTATATGAAGAAGTTTATTGTAATAAATCTTATATTCTCAGGTATTATTTTATTTACTTTATTACCAGCGCATGCAGGATGGAGTCCTCATAAAGAAGAAACTTCAAAAGATCAAAATATTCTTAATGAAGAAGTTGCTGAAGCGGTTGCTGCCTTTAAAAATACATCTCCCGTTATGAATGACTACTTCGAAAATGCTTATGGTTATGTAGTTTTTCCTGGTGTTGGCAAGGGAGGTTTTGGGATTGGAGGAGCATACGGCCATGGTGAAGTATATGAAAAGGGTGAGTTTGTTGGGTTTTCAACATTAAAACAGGTGAGTTTCGGTTTGCAATTTGGTGGTCAGAAGTACAGTGAGATAATATTTTTTAAAGACAAGGAAAATCTTGAAGATTTTAAGAAAGGCAACTATGAGCTGGGAGCAAGCGCTTCTGCAGTAGCAATAACAGCCGGCGTTTCCACAGATGCGGATTACAATGATGGGGTTGCTATTTTCACGTTAGTGAAGGGTGGTTTAATGTATGAGGCTTCGGTGAGCGGGCAGAAGTTTACTTTCAAACCTAAATAACTATGAAACAATCACCGCAAAGCTTTATGGCTTTGCGGTGAAAAATCAGAATAAAATCAAATCCCCAATTCCTTCCGCTTTTTTTGTATATGTTCTATCATCTTTTTTGCCGATTCAACAGGATCAATTTCAATGATTAATGTGCTGCCGGTAATGTCTTCCAGTTTGTTAGTGAGCAGATCTATTACATACGGTGAACCGCCGAGTTTCGGTGTTACGCCAATATGTGTTGTGATCCCAAGCGCAATTACTCCCATATAGATTGCAGCTGCTTTTTCCACAACATGTTCGGCAGCGCTTGCAACGAGAGGTAGTTTATCAATAGAGGTGCCCAGATAATCTGCAATGGCAGAAGCCAGTACGGCGCAACGTGAATTGTCCACACACGAACCAAAATGAAGGATGGGGGGGATGCTTTCGTTTAAACCAGCAGTCTTTCCAATGGTCTCAAGGACGCCGCGTAATGAATCTCCTGCATATTTTTTTGCCTCACCGGTTAATAATCCGTGACGTGCGCATGCCGTTGCCGCACACCCTGTTGCAAGAACAAGAACATTGTTCTTTAAAAGTTCTTTTGCCATTGTTACAAAGCTCATATCCGTTTGAATCTTTGAGGATAAACAACCGGCAAGTACGGCAACTCCCTGAATAGAACCATTAACAATGAGATCAACAAGGGGTTTTAGCGGCTGTTGGGCATTTATTTTTTTCAGGACGTTAATCATTACTTCTGTTGAAAAACCACCCAATAACTTGTGTCCTTTCGCTTTTGGCAAGAATACACGATCAGCTGAACGCTCTTTATAAGCTGCAATCGCTTCTTCTACAATCTGTTTTGCAGACTCATGTGCATTTTCGGGGGTAAATTCAATATAGGTATCATTATCCATCCTCAATTCAGGCATGGTGGTAATGAGCCGGGTATGGAGACCCTTTGTAATTGAAGAAAGAGATGGATACACACACTGAACATCCACACAAACGGCATCAACCAGTCCGGTACCAACAACAAGCTCCTGCATGATGGTGCTGCCTGCCATGGGAATGCCGAGCCTCATTAACACTTCGGTGCCGGTACAGCATGTACCGACAACGTTAATGCCTTTAGCGCCTGCTGCTTTTGCCTTATCTTCGAGTTTGCTGGCAAAGTTTACCACCATTTCAGAAAGTACCGGAACGTGGCCATGTACAAGGATATTCACCTTATCTTTATCAAGAGTGTCCATACCAATTGTGCTTTCTTTGGGCGTAGGCACTCCAAGCAAAATGTCTTGCAATTGTGTTGAAATGTAGAGAGACAGTACATCTATTACCCCGAATTTTAAACACGACATTATTAAATGGTCGGTGCTGCTCATCATTCCTTGTGCTGTACTATGGATACCCTGTACTATTGCTTCTGCCGCCCCTTTTTGTGGGATAATTCCTGCTTTTACCAGTTTATCAATATTTTTTGGCGCCAGGGCAAGGGCAAAACTCATGGGGCCTTCGCCAGGACCAAAAAGGTCTTCCATCGCCTTTTGCCCGACTTCCTTTGCGATATCCAGGGTTTGTTTTCCATTCGTGTTAATTCCTAATTCCTCAGCTACTGCATGAAGTTTTGCCTCGTCTTTTATAGGAAAATTTTCAGAACCTTTGGCTGCTTCGACAAATGCTTTTGCCACGTGAATTGCATGCCCCAGGTGTGAACTTGTACCGCGCAACACAGTTTGAAGAAACATACCGGCAACCATGTTATCAGCCGTTTTACCGCAGGAGCTTCTTTTCATCTTTGGAGCTGCAAGTCTTGTATGGAATGGCAGTTCTTCGCTATCCAGCCGGCAGGGCCCAAGATTACAATTCCGGCAGCAGAGTCCATGGCTTCCAAACCCACACCTGTCCTTTAATCCAAAAAGACTTGTATCATACGCTTTTTGTATATCCCAGACTGTCTCAATGCCTTGCTGACGTAAAAAATCTACAGTTTCTTCAATCTGTTTATCCGCAAAACCTTTTTTACGTAATTCTTTTTCCTTTTCTAAAAACTTTTTCATTTGTCTACCTTTGTTTTCTAATCACCAATACAATATTTCAGAAATGCTTATAGTCAAACTCAACGGGATTTTATCAGATCAAACAGTCAAAGTCAATTTTGGATCATTTCGAGACTTGTTATTGTTGTAGCATAATTTCATCTTGACTCTGAATTTTGGCAAGAATACACTCATTGTGAACACTGTCACAATGTTAAAATATAATTGAAATGCATTGATATATTTAAAATGTTTACAAAATGTGAATTACATAGAAGGGTGGTGCGGACTGTAAAAACGCATAGCAATGCGTCTTTACGTTATGTCCGTGTAAAACGTGTACATCAATTAAAATATTCACTGCATGTGAATATTTTGAGTATGATACAGAAATATTGATTCTCTTTACTTCCTCTAAAAATTTTTTATCAGGTGATTTCTTATGAAGGTTAAAATTATTATTTTATCTGTCATAACAATGTTTTTTGTAAAAACAGTATCTGCCGGTAATCCGGTAACGAGCAGCACTATGAACGATCAAAACTCGGTAGAAGTTACCGTATACAATAACAATCTTGGTTTTGTCAGAGATACGAGAAGCATTACCCTTCCAACCGGAGAGGGTGAGTTATATGTTAAAGATATTGCGTCTCAGATTATTGCAGAAACAGTCACAGTTGCTTCTTTGAATGAGCCTGAAAAACTTTCCTTACTGGAACAAACATACGAATACGATCTTATCAATTCAAGAAAACTGCTCGACAAATACGTCGGAAAAACAATTAAACTTCAGATATGGAATCAATATCATGACAGAAAGGATATTATCGATGCCACACTGATGAGCAATACTGACGGTCCGATTTACAAAATAGGCAATGAAATATATTTAGAACATCCGGGAATAAAAATTTTGCCGGAATTACCCGATAACCTGTTCACTGCGCCAACGCTTACCTGGCTTTACAGGAACAATACCGAAAAACCGCATACAATGGAAATAACATATCTGACAAATAATATTAATTGGAATGCCGATTACATTATGACGATCAATGAAAATGAAACAACCGCAAAATTATCAGGATGGGCAACGATAAATAATCAAAGTGGTGTTCTTTACAAAAATGCCCGGCTTACCCTGGTGGCGGGAGAAGTTCATCGTGTACAGGATATTCAAAGAAAACGTGTTTTTGCAAGGGCTGAGATGCAGATGGCTATGGCCCCACAATTTGAAGAAGAAGGTTTTTTCGAGTATCACACGTATGATTTACAAAGAAATACTACATTAAAAAATAATCAATCAATGCAAATGAGTTTATTAGCTGCGTCGAATGTAACGATTCAGAAAGAATTTCTTGTACACGGAGACATGTATTCCTATACAAGGTCTTTCAGGGATGAAAAGCAAAAACAAGACGTAAATGTATATTTAATTTTCAGGAATACAGCAGAATGCAATCTTGGCATGCCGATTCCCGGAGGTACCATTCGCTTTCTAAAACAGGACAAGGATAATGCCGTTCAATTTATCGGCGAGGACCGGATAAATCATACACCGGTAAACGAAGAAATAAAGGCAAACATTGGTAAAGCTTTTGACGTGGCAGCCGAACGAATACAAACAGATTATAAGCAGATTACTACAAAAATTCATGAATCTGAGTGGGAAATTTCGATAAGAAATCATAAGGAAGAAGATATCATAGTAGGTATTATTGAGCCATTGCCAGGAAACTGGAGTATTATTAGTAATAGTCATCCTTATAAAAAAACAGACGCTTTTACCATACGTTTCGATGTTGAAGTGCCTAAAGATAAAGAGGTAAAAGTTTCATACAGAATAAAGGTAGGTTTGTAATGTGGGATTCATATGAAATATTAAAAAAAATAGCCTGATGTGCACTGCAGATCCATCGCACATCAGGCTATCCATCTACCTTCCTCATTTCGTAATACCCCTTTCTTTTTTTCCATTGGGTGAAGGAAGTATTTATATTAACAGTAACATTTCAAAGACTACGACGCCCTTTATGTATAATAAAATAGTGATTAATTTTTGCTGCACGGGTCTTATTAAAATGTTACTGACAAATTTTTCAAAGATCATTTTTTGGAACAGGAAGCGGTTGATTAAAAACCCTATAACAAACAGGTTTAAATTAACCACATTTCGGCACATGTTTTACATCTCAACTATGCCTTGAGGAACGTTGAACCCCAATAACTCTCTTCCTGTTCCAATAGTATTATATCACATAAAATTGTTTTTGCGAGGAAGTCGAAACAAAATTTTGATTAATACGAAAGCATTAATAAACGGAGAACAATAAAATGATTAAAATAGAAAGGATATTATTTCCCACGGATTTTTCTCCTTGTGCTGAACATGCTTTACAATATGCTCTCACTTTTGCATTGGAACAGCGGGCAAAATTGTATGTTATGCACGTGATTACCGATATAAATGTTCCTAATGTTTTTGGTTTAGAGATATATCCCGTTCTTAAAAACTATGAAAAAATAGAAGAAGAAGCGAAGAATGCAATTCAACGATTAATACCCGAACATTTTATGAAAGAGATTGAAGTTGAGAATATTATTGTACAGGGAACACCATTTGTGGAAATCATTAAGTGTGCGAAAAAATATAATGTTGACTTGATAACCCTTGCTACACATGGCAGGACAGGGATAACTCACATGCTTATAGGGAGTACGGCGGAGAAGGTTGTGCGAATGGCGCCATGTCCTGTGTTAACAGTAAAACATCCTGAACACGAATTTGTGTTACCATAAATACTAATATTTTTGAAACCAATTTAAACTTTTTCGGTAAAATTCTCTGTTACGTAGCACAAAAGCATGCATACATTCATTGAAGACAAATCCTTTCGAAACAAGTTGTATGTCTTTAAAGACAGGAGTGAAGCGGGAAAGCTTCTTTCGCAAAGGCTCGGTGGATACAAAGACACGGATGCCATAGTGCTTGGCATACCTTCCGGAGGTGTTCCGGTAGCTGCAAAGATAGCAAAGGCCCTTGCACTTCCCCTTGACGTACTCATTGTGAGAAAGGTCCAGATTCCCTATAACACAGAAGCCGGATTCGGCTCTGTTAGTCCTGATAACAACGTATTATTGAATGAAAGTCTCCTTAACACACTCAACTTATCTGCAGAAGAGGTAAATCAGCAGATACAAAGAACAAGAGAAATAATCAAAAAGAGAAACGATCTCTTTAGAAAGGGGTTGCCATTCCCCACAGTAAAAAACAAGGTAGCAATCATTGTCGACGATGGATTAGCGTCAGGCTATACCATGCTTTCTGCCATCGCATTTATAAAAAGACTCGAACCACAAAAGATTGTAGTTGCAGTTCCCACAGGATTAAAAAAAACGGTCGATCTCGTCTTGTCTCAGGCAGATGAACTTGTTTGCCTTAATGTGAGAAGCGGTTTTATTTTTGCCGTGGCGGATGCCTATGAGAACTGGTATGACCTGGAAGATGATGAAGTAATATCGCTCTTACAAAATTTCAAAGAATCAACCTGATTCTGCATATTATTATCCATGGACGCTATGCAACACACAGGTGAAAAGAATAAAATAACGTCAGGAACAAGGGCTAAACAGAGAAAATTGATTAGTGAAAGGTAGGTAATCACCAAACTAATGATACCCATTCATGAACTTCTAAGCAAGATATGCTGGAACAGCGAATTTGGGAAAGGTATTTTTGAAATTGGTTACTATGACCGTATTGAGCGGAAAAACATCCGTGTATCTTTTGAAAAGATCCTTTTAGAAAAAGGAAACCACGCTACCTTCCGGTTGATGGATGCTAACGGAGAATTACAAACAATTCCTTTTCACCGGGTGAGAGAAGTCTATAAGGATGGAGAACTGATCTGGAACAGACCGCATTGAACATTAATTGCTTTTTCCATAATTACCCGTTACAATGCAAAAGCGTTTAAATCATATAATTCTTTAATGAATTATTTTTCAAAATCAGTTTCAACAACTCTCTTTGAAAGAAGGGTGCATTACAATGAAGTTTATGAATTTATTCACACTAATACCTCTTTTCATAGCAACGCTATTCTTGCCGTATCACATTTCAACATGCCATGGAAATGAAACGGGAGAAGAACAATTCCTTAAAAATACGCGACAATTAATTTACGAGGGAAAACGTTCAGGCGAAGGGTATTTCTCCGAAGATGGAAAGGCCCTTATATTCCAGAGTGAACGGGAACCGGATAACCCTTTTTTCCAAATTTATCTTTTGGACCTTGAAACGGGTGATACTAATCGGATATCTCCGGGAACAGGCAAGACAACATGTTCGTTTATCCGGCCAGGTTCAAATGAAGTTCTTTTTGCTTCCACACATCTTGATCCTGAAGCGCGTGCAAAACAACAGGCGGAATTTGATATCCGTGCTTCCGGGAAAAACAAGAGATTTACCTGGGATTATGACGAACATTACGATATATTTTCAGCTCATCGTGACGGCAGCAACCTGAAACGTTTGACCAATGCATTGGGATACGACGCTGAGGGGGCTTATTCACCGGACGGCTCAAAAATAGTCTTCTGTTCATTACGTGATGCGTATCCCGTTGAAAACCTCTCTCCCGAAGACAAAAAACACCTTGAAACCGACCCCTCGTATTTTGGTGAAATTTATATTATGAATGCTGACGGCTCCGAACAAAAACGTCTGACCGACCAGCCGGGTTATGATGGTGGTCCCTTTTTTAGCCCTGACGGAAAACGAATCATTTGGCGCCATTTCAAAGAAAACGGTTTACTGGCGGATGTTTACACAATGAATCTGGACGGGTCGGATAAACGACGATTGACAGATTTTGGCTCCATGTCCTGGGCGCCTTATTATCACCCCTCCAATAAGTATGTGATCTTTCACTCAAATAAGTTCGGATTTACCAATTGTGAGTTGTTTATTGTTGACGTCCAGGGAGAAAAAGAACCCATCCGCGTAACATTTACTGACGGGTTTGACGGACTTCCGGTTTTTTCACCTGACGGAAAGAAAGTCGTATGGACCTCCAACAGAACTTCTCAGAAAACTTCTCAGCTTTTTATTGCTGACTGGAACCACGAACAAGCTCTTTCCGCATTAAATGCGGCGCCTGCACGAAAACAGGCGGAAAAAACTCCGGCATTTGATATGCAGGAGAGCAGAGGGAAAATTACTTCACAGGAATCTGTGCAGATACCCTCTTTTACAGAAAAAATTGACCATTCTTTTTCACCTGAAATCAAAGAAGAAGATTTGCACGCAATCGTTGCATACCTTGCGTCCGATGAGTTGGAAGGAAGGCTGACCGGCACAATGGGTTCTAAAATGGCCTCAGAGTATATTGCTCATTGTCTTGAAAAGAACGGGCTTTTGCCTTTTGGGAATTCTGGCAGTTACTTCCAGGAGTTCCCTTTTACTTCCGGCGTTGAAATAGTAAAAAAAGCCAATTCTTTTTCCATTACAAACAACAGTAAAATAACGTTACTTGAACCAGAGGAGGATTTTCGTCCGCTTGCTTTTACTGCTAACGGTGTAGTTGAAGGCGGCCTGGTATTTGCGGGATACGGGATCTCAATGCCGGGAGGAAACGGTGCCGGTTATGATTCCTATGCGGGAATTGATGTAAAAGATAAGGTAGTTCTTGTGCTCAATTACATACCGGAAAAAGTAGAAATGAAGCGTCGGCAAAACCTGAACCGTTATTCAAGTTTACGTTATAAGGCCATGGTAGCAAGGGAACATGGAGCAAAGGCGTTGCTGGTGGTTACGGGGCCAAACTCTCCGAACGCGGGGGAATTGCTTACCCTTTCCTATGACAAAGCCTCGGCAGATTCAGGCATCATTGCCGCATCAATAAGCGGTGAGGTAGTAAAGACACTCTTTTCCTCTGTTGGAAAAGATCTTGCAACGGTTCAATCTGAATTGGATATTGAAAAAACTGATACCCAAACCGTTTTTGATTTTCCCGGAATAAAGGTAAACATTTCCACTGCTGTTCAACGTGAGAAATCGGTGGACCGCAATGTTATTGCATATTTACCACCTGCCACCGGTAATAAAGATGATTGCGAATATATTGTTGTGGGAGCACATCTCGACCACATAGGACACGGAGGCGCCGAATCACTTGGAAGAAAAGGTGAGGAGGGCATGATACACAACGGAGCGGATGATAATGCCTCCGGAGTTTCCGTAGTGCTTGAATTGGCGGCTGATATGGCGGATATGTACAAAAACAAACCTCAGGACAAACAACGTGGGATTGTATTCACCTTATGGTCGGGAGAAGAAATGGGGCTGCTGGGGTCTTCTCATTTTATAAAAAATCCCACCTTTCCCTTGAAAAACATAATTGCATACGTAAATTTTGATATGGTGGGCAGACTAAAAGACAACAAGCTCATTATCCAGGGTACGGATTCTTCGAAATCATGGCCTCGATTGTTTGAAAAGCGCAACATCATGGCGGGTTTTAATCTGTTGCTTCAGCACGACCCTTATCTTCCTACAGACGCAACCTCTTTCTATCCTGAAGGTATTCCCATCATGAATTTTTTTACCGGAAGCCATGAAGATTATAATCGCCCCACTGATGATACCGAGACCCTCAATTACGAAGGAATGGTAAGGATTGCCCGGTTTGCAAAAAATATCATTTCCGATGTGATAAAAAATCCGGAACGTCCTGATTATTTTAAAGTGAAACATACGGGACCACCCGAAAGCCTGCATGGTTCCAGAAGATCATATTTAGGCACTATTCCTGATTTTACCACAGAGGATATCGAAGGACTTAAACTGAGCGGCATCAAGGCGGGAGGCCCAGCCGACAAGGCAGGCTTGCAGGCGGGAGATATTATTGTCAAATTCGGAGACCTGGAAATAACCAATATCTATGACTACAAATATGCCCTCGACGTTTTAAAAATTGGCGAACCGGTAATTGTTGAATATATAAGAGACGGCAAGAACGGGACACTCACCGTCGTCCCGGAAGCGAAGAAATAAATTTGAATATGAATACAATCTGTCCACACAATTTTCAGATAGTAATGTCATCAAATCAGCCTTGTTAAAGAAAGGCATGACAGAAATACAGGCTGACGAAATAATCGATAAGCTTCGTCCTGTCGCACCGGAAGATTTCTTTGAAGTATTCAACCAAAGTGGTATGGATCATGAGGCGATGGGACATCTTTATCACCACATTGATGGTCTGGATTGTAGCGAAAAAGCGGCGGCACTCTTACAAATAAAATTCGCGCATGCAAGAAATTCACCCTCATGGAATCTTATTCGTGAAGTAATGCCGGCAGTATTGGGTTATCAAATAAATAATACCGAAACCGTAACGCTTAACCAAATATAACGTAAAAAAAGAAAAGGGTTTTTCACCATGAACAACAAAACTTTATGGTGGAATAAATGGTGGGTAATTGGCGCATTTCTTATGGTTGGTGCGGGTATTTTGTGTCCGTTTTTCACATCATGGACTGAGAAATCATTACAAACAGAACATACTGAGGAAACAGATGATGAATCCTGGGAAGTTACCCCTTCCGGTCATCTTGCAGAAGCCAGGAAGTCACTTGCCAGGGAATTCATACCGAATGCCGACCCTATGAATACTTCCTGTTTGAACGTATGTGATGCGAGGAAACATTTAGAGGCAATCCATGAAGATTCCTGTGAGTATCTGGAAGCAAGGCGGCTTATGGCTGAAGTGGAGCGAAGGGAAGCAGAAATAGAAAAATTGTCCGAACTGCTTACCTGTCGACTCTTGAAAAAACAGTGGGAGGAGTTGGCAGGCAGGCTGGAACATTACTTCCTTGGGAAAAATATGGTTGTTTACGTTCACCTGGAAGGCGAGGAAGAAGATTGTATTGTATTAGAATATATGTTGTGGTCTCGTCCTCTTGTATATAAAACAGTAAACGGCACAGGCTTTTTGAAATCACTGAAACAACTGGGTTTTAAGAAAGTAATCTATGACGCGACCCATGGTTATTCCTGGACATATAATTTAGAAGGGTGCTTTGAAGAATAGTTGTGTGGATGCAATGGATGTAATTATGGAATCGCTAATAATATTAGAAATAAACTAACCTGTAGTTTTGTTTTCTGCTTCCGGATAGATCGTATCAATTATTTTTTGTACTTCAATAGTCTTCTTAATGGCTGTTGCCATATTGCAATAGTGTTTTATATCATTCAGAGACAGCTTCCTTCCTTTTCTGTCCTTCAGCCACTTCTCACATACCTGATAGCCGCCGATCTGGTATTCAAATACGTCTTGTTCCATGCCTTCAAAATATTGGGAATCATTAATAAATAATCGCGGAAATTCATAATGCAGCTTCCCGATTCTGTTATCGCCTTTGCCCTGGAATCTGGCGGCAGGAGTATCAATTTCCGGCGAGGCAAGCAGATGTAAATCAACGAGCCGTTTTCCGCATTCAGCCATTTTGCGGAATAATGTATAATCCTTTGTGAAGGGTATTCGGGGAAAGTCGATTTTCAGGAATTCGGCATATTTCGTTCGATAGATATTGGAATAAAGTACGGCATAAATATAACAGAAAATATCCTCCGGCGTCGGTTTCTTTGCAAAAGCCTCTTTGAGAAGGGCAAATATGTTTCCATTGATATTCGGTTGTTTTGCATTTGCGGTTTTATGGTCTTTGAATAGATTTTTTTCGCCGATGATAGGATAAACGAAAAGTGGGAAAACATAGCCGGTTCCAAATGTCCCAGCAGTATCAATAGAATTGTAATTTATTATATTATTTGAAACAAATGCATGTTTAAATTCTTTTGTAACTTGTCTTGAAGTCATAAGGCCAAGATTTTTCTTAAAAAAATGTTGCATGACATCATATCTGTCTCTGTCAATCAATTCCGGTCTATAGCAGATAAATCTATTATCAAACGGTCGGTATGCATAAGGTATTATTGCGGAGTTCCAATCAATTTCTTTGATCTTTTTTCTGACCTCTTTCAACGTAAAATCATGTGTATCTTTTAATTTCAACCCATGTCTTACCAATTCATCAGACATATCTCCGGCAAACATCCTCAGTCTTTGCTCAATTTCTTCCCTTGTAAAACCAACCACAAAGTGGTCGCGATGGGTTTTTACGCCGCTGGAAGATAGATTAAATATGTCCCGGATGCCAATGAATGCGTTATAATTTGTTTGTTGTGAAAAATCTTTTTTGACGAAGAAATAATACGGTTCTGTCGGCTTCAACCGTTTCCATTTTGTGGTTTTTATGCTATTTTTTACAAGATACTCATATTTTGATTCTCTTTGCCCGTAAATGTCATGATAAAATACTTTTCCCAGGCCTTTATTGCTTTTGCTTTTTATAAAAAGCGCGATGGAGACTCCCTGTTGAATATCAAAGACGTTTTCATCATTGGAGCCATCAGGGCATTTTTCCCCTATGCGGCTGTTTCCGTGCAGATTTAAAATGTAAATCTCATCAAAACTCTCCAACAGCTTTTTTCTCATGCCTCTGTGAATCAGGCCGGAAAGATACGTATTGTTTGTGATCATTCCGATAATGCCTTTGTTTGCCCTGTCTATTTTCCAGTGCGCAAATCGTATGAATTTGATGTAATCGTCGGAAAGGGGCTGAATATTCCTTTCATTGCGGACATCTTCCTTGTAAAAACGCATTTCTTTTTCTATAAATTCGGATTTATTGACAGAGCTTACGGAGTAAGGAGGATTACCGAGAATAACCAGAATCGGCTGCTCTTTTTTCACCTTGCCCGCCAAATGAGATTCCTCCGAAAGTGAAGCCATGCCGGGAAGCCTTGTTTGATGATATTCTTCCATTTCAAGGGTGTTTGTCAGGTATAGTTTAAATCTGTCATCATCTTTTAGCGTATAGCCCAGTTCTTCCAATAGAAAGGACATCTTTAGATGACCAATTGCATACGGCGCCATCATTAGTTCAAATGCGAAAAAATTTTCCAGAATGTGTTCCCTGATAAAATAATTATCGCCGCCCTTTCCATATTTTAAGGCAAACTCTTCTAAAGCAATTTTTGACGCCTCCGCCAAAAAGGTTAAGGTTCCGGCGGCGGGATCAAGGACGGTTACAGACTTGCTTGCAAAGCCGTCTTTTTTTTCAAAATATTCTTTAAGGATAAGGTGTACTGATTGCACAATATAGGAAACCACTGGTTCGGGGGTATAGTATACGCCCCTGCGTTCTCTGGTCTTTGGGTCATATTCAGCAAGAAACGTTTCATAGAAATGGATAACCGGGTCCTCGCCCTTACCTTTATGGAAATACTGGTGAAGGATATTATTTACATCGGTAATAGCCAATACCCCGGAAATATCATCAACAATCCATTCCATCTGTTTTGGAAGTTCTTCGAGTGAAATAAATCTGAACATGTCCCGTAAAATTCCTATGGTGTGCGGAATGTTGTCGTAAGCGAGTTTACGATTAAAACCGTTCTTTGATCTCACCCTTGAGGCAAAAAGTCCATACGTAATTGTTTGAGAATAAAGATCAGCAAAATCTTCTTTTGAAAGGTCATGAATAAGATATTGTTTAAAAGCCTCGAAAAACCCTGTAATACTATATTTCTCTTTTCCTTCTGCCTTTAATTCCTGAACAACAACTTCATCCCTCAGAAAACGCGTCTTATCGGCAAGCGTTATTGCAAGAGATTCAGCGGTATTAAATTTTGGCAATGAAAATGAAAAGAATTTTTCAAGCAGTTTTATGAAATCCTGCTGATTTTCAACCGGAGGTATGGTTTTGATCGCGCGCATAACAAAGGGTCTGCCGATACATACCTTGTCAATCAAATTGCCGTTACGGTAAAGCCTGAATTCGAAAAAATTTGTGAGTATAAGATTTGGAAAGGTTTTTAAATAACGCTTCAACTGTTCGGTAGTCTCTGCTTGATCCAAATACTCTGTAGTTGGAGACTTGGCCTCAATATAACCAACAATATGTTGTGATCCATCCCAGACTCTGAAATCAGGATTTCCGGCTTCAGTTTTTTTCGGCAATGTGGTTATATGAGTATTGTTTTTATGTTCGGATTCTGCATATTTTTGGAATAATTCTGAAATAGCGCGATAGTAGCTTTCCTCTGTAGCGTCTCCACGGCTATGAATTTCATAGATTTCTTTTAGGTATGATTTTAGCATTCTATATGGACAATTTTAATAATAAGGGCATAAATCTATCTCCATTTACATTACAATATCTCATAAAGGTTGCTGTTAAAATGTATGAGGAAGGCGCAACGTATACGTTGAATGGTTGTTAAGAGGATAATTGTACATGACGCAATATAAAATACAATAAAAATATAGCATTGAGAATCTATATGACCGGGAGCATTCCCGATTTTTTGTTAAATAATTGCACATTGTAACACAAGCATCCTGCTTGTGGTGTTTTACCCTCAAGCTAGAAGCTTGAGTTACTATTCTCACTTCCCTGCTAATGGCATTTTTACAAAAAAATCGGGAATGCTCCCTACTGTGAGGTATTTGTTTATGGGAAGCATAAAACTGATAAACAGTCGCTGTATCCTCCTTATGATGTTCTGGTAATTATTTTTAAAAACAGGTATAATAAATATGATGAATCATAAAAAAATTTGCCAGGCATTCCTCTCTATTCTGTTTATACTTCTAAGCATACGCATTCTTTCCGCACAGGAGAGGGATGACGTATTACAACATAATCTCCCTGATGACAATACCACTAATTACAATCAAGTTCTATCTTCTCAGAATGAATCAGCAACAAAGCGGGAACAATTCCAAAATGAGTTTCCCAGTGCGGAAAAGAATCCCCGTAGACCAACATATGTTATTACCATTCACAGGATGATTGACGGTGGATTAAGCAGTTCGATTCAACGTCGTGTCAATAGTGCAAAAGACGAAAATGCAGGCCTTATCATTTTTGACATTGATACCTTTGGCGGACGGTTGGATGCAGCAATGGAAATATCAGAGTTTATATCAGACCTCAAAGAGGTAGAAACGGTAGCGTTTATTCCTCATAAGGCAATCTCTGCCGGTGCATTAATCGCAATATCTTGTAATGACATAATTATGGCTCCTGAGGCAGAACTCGGTGACTGTGAACCGATTGTACCAACTGCTGAAGGCGGGTACAAATCTGCAGGTGAAAAAATACAGACTGTTTTAAGGACGAAATTCAGAAAATTTGCAGAGAAAAACGGGTACCCTGTCCTCCTTGCAGAAGCTATGGTCACGAGTGAGATTGAAGTTTATCGGATTGAAACGGAGGAAAACCCAGAGGGTTTCTATATAAGTTCAAAGGAATTAAAAGAGATGAATGAAGAGGATCAAAAGAAGATAAAAAATAAAAAACTTATCGTTGAAGAGGGAAAGCTTCTTACCATGCATACTCGCGAGGCTTTTGAGTTCGGATTTGCGAGGCATATCGTTGATGATCGTGAAGCCCTCTTTGCATTGTATGAGGTAAATAAAAGCGAAGTAACGACACTGGAAACCAATTGGTCGGAAGAGATGGTGCGTTTTCTGGAAAAGATTGCTCCTGTTTTGCTTACCATCGGTATTATTGCCATCTATATAGAATTTAATTCACCCGGGTTTGGTATTCCGGGTCTAATCGGTATCACATGTTTTGCAACAATTTTCTTAAGTAAATACCTGGTCGGTCTGGCAGAAGCGCCTGAAATACTTATTTTTTTTGCGGGAATTGCCCTTATAGCCGTTGAAATATTCTTAATACCGGGTTTTGGTATAACGGGAATTGCCGGTATTCTCCTCGTATTTGCAGGTCTTATACTGTCTTTTCAGGATTTTACGTTTCCGAGCACGCCATCTGATTCTGAAATGTTACGCAAAAACCTCTTAATGATGATCGGCAGTTTCCTTACCAGTGCATTGGTAATAGTGTTACTATTAAGATATATGCCGGGAATTCCAATATTTAATAGATTAATATTAAGGACCTCCGAAACGCCGGATTACGGATTTAAAAACGATTCAATGCCCGCGTATTCTGCCCTTGTTGGTACAAAAGGTATAGCTATTACGCCGTTGCGTCCATCTGGCCGTGTAGATGTGGGTGAAAGGATTCTTGATGTTGTAACACAGGGAGATTTTATCGACAAAGGGCAAGGCGTGGAAATTGTGAAAGTAGAGGGAAATCGTATCGTGGTAAAATCTGTTTAATCGATAATAGATTTATTGAGAAATCCAAATTTCTTAAGCTCTTTCTTTATTCATGTCATTTTATTTTTAGACTGGTTTAAAACTCAATGGGATCTATTGGCCTGATACTATTGTTTATTATTGGCATGGGCGCTGTCATTACAGAGATGTTCGTGCCTGGCATGATTATCGGCATTTGTGGGGTTGTTTGTATAATTACCAGTATTGTTCTGTCGTATCAGAACAACCATACGATTTTAGGCCACCTGCTAGTGGGATGTGGCCTGTTTTCTGCACCAGTTTTACTGATACTATGGTATAAAATATTTTCCAAAACATTTGCAATATATGAATCAGAAGAGGGATTTTCCTCAACCAATGAATCTCTTAAAAACTTACTATCTGCCGAAGGCACAACACTGACCCCTTTGCATCCATCCGGTATTATTTTGATCAACGGGGAAAGGGTAGACGTGGTGACACGCGGAGAAATGATAGATAAAAACAAAAAAGTTAAGGTCATTGAAGTAGAAGGAAATAGGGTTGTCGTAAAAGCAGTCAGTTCATAACACGGCAAAGTAGTAACCAATACGTTAAATTTCCGAAACTCAGGAGAAAATGTTTGTCTTTTAATTATTAAACAGTGTTACAATATGTTTATATGCATCTTTTACCGTTTTCATGAAGGGTGCAAAAAAAATATATCATTGATAAATATAATTTATTTTACTCATAAAGGAGATCTCAATTGTTACCTTTTCCTCTTCTCGCGGTTCAAGCGCAATTAGCCCTTATAGGAATAATTATCGGCGGAATAATCATATTTATTCTTATGCTTTTTATTTTCAAGTATGGCTGGATTTATATCCAGGCATTGGCTTCCGGAGCGCCTGTACCAATCATCCAGCTTATCGGAATGACGTTAAGGCGTGTAAATGCAAAAACCATTGTTGACGGTCGAATCATGGCAAAAAAGGCAGGAATTGACCTTGCTACACCCTTACTGGAAGCACACTATTTAGCAAGAGGACATGTGTTAAGTGTTGTTCAAGCATTAATTGCCGCAAATAAAGCAAATATCGAACTGAATTTCAATCGTGCCTGCGCCATAGATCTTGCTGGCAGAGATGTGCTTGATGCGGTAAGAACCAGTGTGAATCCGAAGGTAATTGATGTTCCGGACCCAAAGAAAGGCAAAGTAACCATAGATGCCGTTGCGAAAGACGGTATACAGCTTAAGGCAAAAGCCAGGGTAACAGTAAGGGCCAATATTGAAAGACTTGTTGGTGGCGCAACAGAAGAAACCATTATTGCCCGTGTAGGTGAAGGTATTGTAAGTACGATCGGGTCTGCGGCAACCCATAAAAAGGTACTGGAAAACCCTGATGATATATCAAAAACCGTATTAGGTAAAGGACTTGATTCCGGAACGGCCTTCGAGATATTATCTATTGATATTGCCGATATAGATGTCGGTGATAACATCGGCGCAAAACTTCAGGCGGATCAGGCTGAGGCAGACAAACGTGTAGCGCAGGCTGAAGCGGAAAAACGCCGTGCAATGGCTGTCGCCAGGGAGCAAGAGATGTCTGCCCTCAATGTTGAAAACAGGGCAAAGGTCATCCTGGCTGAGGCAGAAATACCAAAGGCAATTTCCCAGGCATTCAGAGACGGTAACCTTGGTGTTTTGGACTATTATAATCTAAAAAACATTCAATCAGACACTGAAATGAGACACTCGATTTCTAAATCAGGCGAAGATTCACCAAAGACATGATCGGTGAATCTGTTTAACATCGGTACGTTTTATGTTGATTTTTTCTCGATTTATCACTGTTTAAAGAGAAGGCATTATGGAAATTGGTATTCTTCAACTAATCTGGTTTGTTATCATAATAGTTATATTCTTGGTGAGCATACTAAAACACTCCTTAAACAGAAAATCCAAAGAAAGGCTTCCGGAGGAAAAGGTTCGAAACAGGCAGGAGCCCGGGGATATCCATTCAAAAAGGCAGAAAATGAAACCAGAATGGCAAGATTTGCTGGATACAGTCTTTGGGAATGAGCGTTTACAGATGCAAACCGGGAAGGAAGTAAATAAGACGCAGGGGCAGGACATTTCAGCAGAAACAGTGGAAAATGATTCTGCTGAAAGGAAGGCAGGAAAATCAGGTGATCAAAAAATACCGGAATTCCATGCAGCAATTGAAGACCAGCACCTTAAGTCTGATCTGGAAAAAAATATCCTCAAACCATCAATACAGGGCCAGCACATCTATCCGACACTCTCTGAATTCAAAGACGAATACAAGAAAATAACTATACCGAAACAAACCATCACACCCTCTTACAAGATTCACCGGAAAGGGGGACCCAAGGATGCAATAATCTATTCCGAAATTATTGCTCCTCCACTGGGATTAAGAGAGAAAAGATCTCTTTTCAGGTACAGACGTTAAAACTGAAAATAGTTGGTTCTCAAACAACAAAAAACCTCTCCTAAATGAACCGTTATTGATAGTATGGTTTTTGCTGTTTTTTGTTAAACCTGTTATCTTGTTTACAAAAACATCACGTGTGTTTGTTCTGCAAAGAGAATAACTATTCGGATGTAAAATCCAACACCGCGACCGTCCAGCCCTCCCATCTTTACGGATTTTATACCAAACCAAGTTTGATTTGTACGTGAAGCCCCAAGCTTCCATTACTTTAAGTCCCTTTTGTAATAGAGCGTTGGGTACCCACAAATAGAGATGAGACCTTACTGCCGCAAGTCTTGCCACAGGAAGTTCCAAAATCTCTTTTAGTTCCATAGTTGGGTATCTAAGTAATCGTTTGTGTTCAGGTGCCATCTTTCCGGTGCGGTTTTGAAATTGCCATGGGGGATCAGCTAAGATTGTCGTATAAGGACCTCGTGCTGTTAGTGCATAATCTTTGCTGTTACACGTTCATCTTCCCCTTGCTTTTGGCCTCTTTTTCATTCATAATGCAACAAATCAATAAGCGGACAGTTTTATGTGCGTAATTCGGTTGGGAATGATTATTTATAATTCACCGCAGAGGCCGCGGAAAACGCAGAGGAATGCATTAAATAATACTTTCATGCAAAAAAGACATTGCGTATGAAAATAACTATGAATAATTATGTCATTAAAGGCATTGCATGGCAGGTGAACGGGGAGGTCACCAATACGTTACGGGAGATATGTAATACGATTCATCAGGAAGCAAAATATAAAATAATCCGTAATGGACACTTCAGGAAGGTTCTGAAATACGAGGATGCGGATAATGATGAATCGTTCTATATAAAACACTATACGGCGAAAGGTAGTATTGACAGGATGAAATCGTTGTTTGCGCCGTCAAAGGCGAAACGGGAGTGGGATCAGGGGTTTTTATTGATGGACAACGGTTTACATACCGCAGAACCTATCGCAATGGGAGAAAAACGGAGTAGCGGCTGTATCAGTGATTGTTACATCATTTCAAAAACAATTCCCGACGGCGTTTCTCTAAAAGCATTTTTGCTTCAATTACAGAAATCTCCGTCCGGAGTTTTACAAAAGAAGGAAATGTTGCGAAACCTTATGTTCTATGTCAAAAAGATGCATGACGCCGGTATTACACATGGAGAGCTTCACGCTGAAAATATTGTAGTGAATGTGAATAATCCCTCGATATTTTATTTAATCGATCTAGGTCGTACCCGCTTCAGAAAGAACGTGCCGCTAACGGTGAGAGGGCAGGAATTGTCCCGGTTATTGTATTCTGTTGAAGAACTTTGTTCGGGCGAGGAGTTGCTTGAATTGGTGCGTTGTTATGAAATGCCCCGTCCGGTGGAAATTTTGGAGAAGGTCTTTGCAACGAAACGACGGATATGGCACAGCAGGACGAGGAAAAGTGTAAAGAGAAATAATGTATTTAAAATAATGAAAAAGGGCGGATACAGGATAAACATGAGGGCAGGGTGGGATGTCGATAGGTTACTGTATCTCATAGAAAAACATAGTGAATCGTTACGTGAGAAGCGGGAAAATGTTATTAAAATATCCCCCAAAATAGGTATTACGATTGTGTCCGGTTTCGATGAAAAAATGAAAAGTGTGTGTATAAAAGAATACCGATACCCTTCTCTGCTGAAAAGAGTTGCTTATTCCCTTATCCATTCTCCCGCGCGAAAGGCGTGGCTTGCAGCTCACGGCCTTTTAGCGTTAAAATTCAATACCCCCCAACCGATTGCGCTTTGTGAATGCAAGAAGAATGGCATTCTGGAAAAGAGCTATATTGTAATGGAGGATGCATCGGAAAATTTGCCGGGCAATGAATATGTAAATCAAAAATTCAGTAAATTATATAATGAATCAGATTGCAGGAAAAAACGGCTGTTTGTTTCGGGACTGGCAGATTCTTTCAGGCAACTGCACGATGGAGGGGTGTATCACGCTGATACGAAGGCGAATAATATCCTGGTGAGAGAGTTAGAGGGTACATGGAATTTTTATTATTTAGACCTGGACAGGGTGTATTTTAACCGGACGATTACACGTGATGAACGCATCAGGAATTTGTCGCAATTAAATGCGTCGATGCCGAATTGTATGACATACACCGACAGGCTGCGATTTTATAAAACGTATGTGAACAGAACGAAGCTGAATGATGAAGATAAGGAAATGATCAGGGAAATTGTTAGGGCCAGCATAGCAAGGAAACACGTCTGGCAACCGGGGGCACTGGTTTTCTGATTATGAAATCAAAACGGGTTTGTTTTTTAATACAGGAATGGGAACACCCTGCAAGCAGATACAGGGTGTTGCAGTATCTTCCCTA
>SOET01000038.1 GCA_021646465.1 Candidatus Kuenenia hertensis
TTCCAACGATATTGTGAAACTCAAATTCAGATTGTATTTCTTTTCTCAGGCGGTTCACTTCCGCGGTGGTATTTTTGTGCTGGAGCGCTCTTTGTAATTTAATAATTAATTCAACAGTCCGTGCCACCCCATAGTATCAATTTAACAATTGATTAAATTATCGCATCTGCTATACTGTTTTCAAAAGATAAACATTTATTATGTGAGATTAAGATATGACTATTACCAAAGATAAAAGATAATAAAATTCCAGAACATCCCGCACGGGAAGATTTGATCTTTCTTGAGAACCGGAAATCAAATATTTCGCCCCGATAATGCTCCACATCAATGATGGAAAGATTTACCATCCTTTTTTAAAATTGAAGAAAACTGTCATGGAAATAAATTCTCATACCGGAAGCGTTTGTTATACAGAAGATATTTGTGCTGATGGAATATGTTGTTTTATGAGTATCCCGAGGAAGCAAAATCACTTGGGGATATGGAAAAGTTTGCTAAGGAGAAGAAGCGCATCTTATGGTATTAAATTGCTGTATACTTCCCTTCACGCAAAGGATATTGTTTATAATCCATGTAAGTGTTTGGATTTTTATTTAAAGTGGAAAGACGACGACTTATCGGGTGGTGTGCAATTAGTGCTGCGATGTGCCACATTTGGTAAAAAGTGCCGGCCGTATGTATGCAAAGCATTTCCTGATAAGAAGGATAGCTTTATGCACGATGTTCCTGCCCCTTGTGTTTATAACGAGTATATTGCTCCAAAAGAATATGTGGAATTAAAATACACGCATGTTTTTCGTTTGTTTTATGCCATTAAGGATGATCAGGCTCTTTTGAGAAAAATATCTCCCTACAACCCGGCGGATGATGTGAGGAAAAAATTAGAACAATGCAAAGATGTTGTCAAAATAAGTGCAATATGGAACGAAAAACCTTCGGAATATTTCCTTATAGAAGTGCCCAAGGTACAATCAGTTCTCCTGACTTCAGATTTTCACCCCGGAATTACAAATATAAGACAGGCGTATGACCGATGGACGGGACATATTGAGACATGGCTGGAAAAGCATTATGGCAGCAAATGGCACAACTATCTAGAACAGACGTTAGAAGAGGAAGACGACAGACTTGGAAGAAAAAAGAAGAAAAAAGATGTCTCTAAGGGCAAGGAAGGAAAATAAAATATCCATTACCTAACAGACATAATTGGGCATAAAGATGTTTATTGGTTAGACAACCGGGTTCATTTTCAGGGTGAAAAATTTTCGCCATAAACTGAGTGGCAGGAAACGAAATAGACTTGTAAATATGGCGAGGAGAGAATAAAATACCATTTTTCTGCAACGAATCAAAAGCAAATACAGAAACTTATAAGAATGAGCAAAACCGGAAAGATCGTTATATATATTCAGTTGCTGGTTATGGTGTGTTTGTCGTTATGCAATGTGGGCCTTATTATTAGCTGCCCAAAGAAACAGGCGGCATTTCCATGCAAGGAGCATGAATGTGGTTGCAAGTCTGAGGCGGATTGCATGACAAATTGCTGTTGTTTCCCATCGGGAAGCCGTTCAGAGTTTCAAAATGTTCCAGATGGACAGAAAAATGGCCTTCTCTCGTTCATTAGCAGCGTACAATGTAAATCGGGAAGTGACGTGATTGCATTTATAAACAGCAATCTTAAATACATACTGGAATACAATACTATAGTCCACCGATTGGCATTTTTATGTTTTCTCTCCAATAATCCATTAATTCACCCATGCGAACCTATGGTTTCGCCTCCTGAAAAACCCCCGCGTTATTTTTTCACATAAATCCAACCATTCACTAAATTACAAAACAATAAACTCGTTAGTCAAATAAGATAAGGTAGTTGAATAGGGATGTTGCCTACTCACAGGGATACTCCATCTAGTGTGTTTGAATCCCGTGGACTATTTTCTATCTTACGTCTTGTACGTCCCGGGTATGAAAAATGCCTGGCAAACTATACTCATTTTAACAACAGGAGAAAATAACGTATGTTGAAACGTAAACGATATCTTTCCATTGTCTCTGTTTTAGGGGCAATGATTATTTCAGGAAATGTCATAGCTCATACAACGGTAATGTCAAAGAATACGCCTGATAATTACAGTTCCCGTGATGAGCTTGAAGGAACAACCAGTCTCAATCATTTTAGTATCCCTCACGGATGTGATGGGCAGTCAATACGGGCGCAAAGCGTTGTTTTCCCGAATGGTGCAGATTCCATTGCCGAGCGTTCCGATACCGGTGATTCAGTGACTCTTGCAGATCATATAGAAGGCAACCCTATCATGGGGGCAAAGGCGGCGATCAATAGTCTTTTCAAAAAAATCGAGGCGTTGGAAGGACCTGTTCCTGCATTTACTTCTCACGGTTCCGAAACAACGGAAGATACCAGGGCTTTTGTGTTCACAAAGGGGAAGCTTAAGGACGGTGATTTAGGGCTTCTTCCCTGGCGTGCTACCTTTCCGACATTCAAATCGGATTCCTGCGCAACTGCGTTGACCGTGTACATTGCCATTGCCAACTATTGCACCAAATCCACTGATGAGGATGATGATGACCGTGCCGATATATGGATGGGACATACAACTGATAAATTTGATGATGAAGATGTTGTTTCCGTTGACTTTTGGCCGTATCTGAAAGTTATAAGAGACCTTGAAAACAATCCCATTGATGAAAGTTGCGGTGAGGGATTTGAAATTAGTGTGTATCCTTCCGACGAAGCGATTGATGAATATCTGCCGGTAGATGGGTATTGGCCAGCAGAAGGGAAAAGCGGAAAAAAAGACAAAGATGATAATCACAACGATGGCGATCATCATGATCATAGTGGACATAATCATTGATAGTATTTCCCATATATCAATGATTTGTGAATGTTTAATTTCCTTATTTATTTGATTGAATAGGATTTCTCATTATCGTTTTTTTGTGTGTAGAGACAGGTTTTAAACCTGTCTCTACATTGCTTTTTTTCCTCAGGAAAGGATTAAGGTATGAGGGTTTTATTAATAACGATAGTTTTTTTTATATTGTTGGCCAATAAAGTTGTTTTTGCTTTAGGAGAATGCGGTCTTGCATGTAGCCTTTCTGGTTCAACAATTTCGGAAGTAACTTTAGGAGATAAATTTGGGTTGTCACTTCAATATGTCTATACTAAAATGGGCACGATAAGAGATGGAGACAACCATATAGGGCATAATGCCTTGTTGGATGAGATAGCTTCAGATTGGCCAGATATGCCTGAATCGACGAAAAGTTTTTCAATTCCCACAAGGATGATTATGCAGAAATACACGTTTACAGGGTCATATACAGCCACAGACAAATTGCAGTTTCTTATTTCTATTCCGTATCTTATCAATGATATGGACATGAAAATGCGAATGAGGAGTTCTATGGGTATGGATATGGATATGAAACATGAAATGAGGACTGTTGAAGGACTTGGCGATATATCTGTTATGGGGTTATATACATTGCGTGAAAGTGAGATTGGTCATCCAGCCGAGAAGCTCATGGTTGGGTTTGGACTAAAAACTCCTACCGGTGAAAATGACGAAAATAACGAGTCAGGTAAGCGTGTTCATGCCATGATGCAATTGGGAACAGGCTCATGGGACCCTCTTTTTATAATTAATTATATGCGTGAGTTTTCTCCCTTTGTTTTACAAGGTAATCTATTTTACCAGGTTGCAACGGAAGGGGATGAGGGGTATGAGTTTGGCGACCAGATTTCAATAGATATTATCGCCAGTTACCCGGTAAATGCTTATATAAGTCCGGGACTGGGATTAAACGGACTCCATACCGGCAGCGATAAGGACCATGATGATAATTTTTCAAGACCGGAAACTTCTCTGCTGGACAATCCGGATAATACGGGTATCACTGCGTTTTATGTTACCCCTTCCATTAATGTGAAAATTCCTAAGACAGGGTGCGGTGCTGATCTGGAATTTCAGTATCCATTATATCAGCACGCGAGAGGTATTCAACAGGTAGTGGACTGGAGGATACTGGCATCAGTTGGATGGAATTTTTGAAATGGATGAAAATATTGCTCATTGAAAAACATTTAAATGGTTTCCGTACTAACACACACAGAACTTGAAGTTCTGTGTGTGTTAATTTATAAATTTACCAGCAGGGTTGATTTCTCTTTTATTAATTGTTATTCTCCTGAAATGAAGAAAGATGTATCTTTTAATTACCCTCGAATACTAATTGCCGGCACACATAGCGGTGCGGGGAAAACAACTATTACTTTGGGATTGCTGTCTGCGTTGAAGGAGAAAGGGTATTCGGTGCAGGGATTCAAGGCAGGTCCCGATTATATTGACCCTTCACATCACACGGCCATTACAGGCAGATTCTCCCGTAATTTAGACACCTGGCTCATGAGTAGAGATGTATGTCTTGAATTATTTGAGCATGCTGTCGGCGATTCAGATATCGCCATCATAGAAGGGGTAATGGGGTTGTTTGACGGATGTTTAAGCGGAACGGAAATTGGCAGCTCTGCATATCTCTCAAAGATATTAAACGTACCTGTAATTCTGGTGATAGATGCAAAGGGCATGTCGAGGAGTGCAGGTGCGGTTGCTCTTGGGTTTAAAAAGTTTGACAAGGAGATAGTTATCCATGGAATAATCTTAAATAGGGTGGGTAGTGAGCGGCATTATAATTCTCTTAAAAAATCAATAGAAGATAATAGCGGGATTCCTGTTATTGGATATTTGCCAAAGGATGATGAAATAAAACTTCCGGAGCGCCATCTTGGACTTGTACCCTCTATTGAGCAGGAATTTTCTAAAACTGTGTATCAGAAAATAGGAGATACGATGTCAAAAACGGTTGATATAAAAAAATTAGTTGACATCGCTTTTGCCGCGAACAGGCTTCCTTCTTTTCAAAAGACGATATATAGTGGAATCGCCGAACAATATCCTTTGAGAATAGCGGTTGCTATTGATGAGGCGTTTAATTTTTATTATCACGATAACCTTGATTTATTGGAAGCATGTGGTGTTGAGCTTGCATATTTCAGCCCACTGTATGATAAATACGTGCCGGCTGACGTTTCTGCCGTTTATATAGGAGGCGGTTTTCCTGAATTGCATGCACCGCTGCTTTCGTCAAATACCACCATGAAGGAATCGTTAAGGAAGGCATATAAGAACGGGGTAGTATTCTACGGTGAATGCGGGGGTATGATGTATTTACTGGAGCATATGGCGTCCTTTAATAATAATTCGTATGAGATGTGCGGGATATTTAAGGGTGGAACGAGGATGGAACAAAAGAGACAGGGGTTGGGCTATATTACTGTGAGAGGTTTGCACGATAATTTACTATGTAAAAAAGAAGATGTATTCAAGGCGCATGAATTTCATTGGTCATCGTTGCAGCATATTCCTGAAAATACTTGTTATGCCTACGAAGTTATAAAAGGCGACACTGACAAACCAAGGCCGGAGGGTTTCTTTACATCGCGTGCACTTTGTTCTTATGTACACGTCCATTTTGCCTCTGATATCAGATTGTTAAGGAATTTCCTTGAATCGGTTAAAATTGCTTCGTCATAAAAGTAGTTGTAAGAATAGGTAAAAAAATCTCTTTGCCCACACTACACTAATTTAAAAATGACAAAATCGTAGAAGAAATTTTTTCGAGAGGCACTATTTTTTCCGCAGCCCCTAGTTTAATAGCTTCTTTTGGCATGCCAAACACAACGCAGCTATCTTCGTCCTGAGCAACGGTATTAGCACCCGCTTCCTTCATCTTTAAGAGGCCATGCGCGCCGTCATCCCCCATACCCGTCATGATAACACCGATTGCATTGGCGCCCGCGTATTTTGCTACAGATTCGAATAGCACTTCTACAGATGGTCTATGTCTGCGAACAGGAGGTTCCTGGTTTGTTGTAACATAATATCTCGCCCCACTTCTCCTGAGTTCCATATGATAATCTCCCGGTGCGATTAATGCGATTCCGGGAACAATGCTTTCACCATCTCTTGCTTCGCTAATACGAATAGAACATAAAGTGTTGAGGCGGTCTGCGAATGCTTTTGTAAACAATTTGGGCATATGCTGCACAATTAATATGCCCGGGGCATTCGGGGGCATTTGTATTAATACTTCTTTTAATGCTTCAGTGCCTCCCGTGGAAGCGCCAATAGCAACGATTTTATGGGTAGTTTTAATCAAAGCCTGGTTTGTGTGTACACGCTTAATTTCTGGTTTTTTTGCTAATTTTTTTTGAATTTTTATTTTTGCGGAATCTTTTATTTTTTCCGCTAATATACCTATGACTTCGTTGAGTGAGTTTGACACGTCCAGGGTAGGTTTTGCCACAAAATCCACTGCGCCAACTTCCAGTGCTTTTAACGTGGTTTCGCAGCCTGATTGTGTCAAAGAGCTCACCATGATTACCGGTAGAGGATAATATGCCATTAATCTCTGTAAGAAAGAGATGCCATCCATCCTTGGCATTTCTACGTCTAAAGTGACAACGTCCGGTTTTAATGTTACTATTTTATCTCTGGCGACAAACGGGTCCGGTGCAGTACCCACCACTTCGATGTTTGGGTCTTTGCTCAGTCCGGTAGAGAGGATTTTTCTTACTACTGCTGAATCGTCTACAATTAAAACCTTTATTTTGTTGTTCAAGGGAAAGCCTCCTTAAAAGGTAATTTTACAAGTGTATTAAAATTATTTTTGATATACCGTTGGAATTACATATTTGAATTTACTGTTTGTGCCTGCGAGGCTTTCGGAATGACCAATAAAAAGATGCCCTTCAGGTGCCAGGTGTTTATGGAATTTTGAAATTAACTCGCTTTGTGTCTGCTTGTTAAAATAAATCATAACATTTCTGCAAAATATAAAATCGAATTGACCTTTAAATGGGAAAGTTTTTTCCATTAGGTTGAATCTTCTGAACACAATGATTTTTTTCAGTACGTCCGTTGTCTGATAGTAGTCTTCAAAGTGGGATCCGCCTTTTCTAAAATAGGTATGTAACAGTTGGGCATTGATGTTTTTAAGACGGTCTTTATGGTATAACCCTTGCTTTGCCTTTTCCAATACCCTTGTAGAGAGATCGGTCGCTAATATTTTCACATCCCATGTGTTTATTTGTCCGATGTGTTCGTTTAAAATCATAGAGAGGCTGTAAGGTTCTTCACCGGATGAGCACCCCGCACTCCATACCCGTATCCTTTTTTCTTTGTTTTTTCTCTTTTTTTCTAACAGCGCCGGGAGGAGTTTCCCGGATAAGAAGTTAAAATGTGCAATTTCCCTAAAGAATTCAGTAAGATTCGTTGAAATACAATCAATCATATGTATCATTTCTTTCCCGGTAGTGTCTCCTTCAGTAACGTACTTGTAATATTCTTTAAAGGATTTTAGTGAAAGTGTGCGTAATCGTTTTACCAGGCGTGATTTTAATAATTCTTTTTTTGCAGGGGAAAGGTTGATACCGCTTTCGTTATAGATTAATTGCTGGAAAAGAGCAAATTCCTGGTCTGTAAGGTCTATTTCCATTGGTAAGAAGAAATTACTCTTTGCTAAAGATAGAATTTAAAGCCGATACCATACGATCGTCTTCGAATGGTTTTACCACAAAATCAGATGCTCCGCTTAGAAGCGATTCTTGTAAAGCATCTCGCTGGTCAATTGCTGAAATCATAATCACTTTTGCATTTTTATCGTATGCAAGTATGTCTTTTAGTCCCTGGATACCATCGACTTCGGGCATCACAATATCCATAGTTACAGCGTCAGGTTTTAATTCCTTGTATTTTTCAAGCGCCTCCCTGCCATTTGTTGCCTCACCGGCAACCTGAAAGCCATTGCGTGCCAATATTTGTTTGATTACCAATCTCACGACCTTGGCATCGTCTACAATTAATATTCTTTTCATTTTTGCACTCCTATAGCATCTAAAAGTTTTTCCAAAGATGCCAGTTCCGGCAGGAGGAAAAGGTAACAACTAATTTCTGTTTTGCAGATTTCGAAAATTGATTCAATCAAGAGTAATTGATCACACAAGATTCCCTGCTCTAGCACAAGACTCGAAAATATTATCCCCGCAAAATCATTATGTACTTGTGGTGGTTCGGGCAATAGTTTTGCGTTAAAATCGGAAACTAATGTATTGCTGATATGACTTGCAAGGATATTTCCTAATTCCTGTGCGACACTCTCTGTATCATCATTAAACTCCTTTGTTGTGCCGACTGGTTGCCGAAGATAATAATCCGTTAATATTATCGATCCTTCAAGCGGCAGCATAAACAGCATCTTGCAGCCAAGATTACCTTTGAAATTGACAATAATACCGGTCATTTCTCTCGTGTCATTATTCATCTTTTCAGTAGTTGCGTTAAAATCGGCCATGTAAATTTTCGAAAGACCTATTTTTGCGCCGGTTCTTAATGTTTTGGAGAGTGCTCTTGATGCATTGTCTATGGAAAGCTTCATTATTATTTCTAACATTCTTAAACGTTCTGGTGAAATAACCATTTTTTGCCTCGATTTAAGAAGAATCTAATTTTTTACAAGAGAATAAAAGATTATGTGTATAATGTTTTTTTAGTACATTAATACTAGTAAATACAGACTGGTTCTCCAAATATGCGACATTCAACATTACCGGTAGCTGTGTCAAGAAGTATATTGTATCCCTTTGTTCCTCCTGTTTTTGCGGCAACGATTTTAATACCTTCTTCTTTTAATATCTTCCGTACTTCCTGCTCGTTTTTTTCGCCGATATTAATAAGGTTCCCCGCTGTTTCAAACATCTTTGCACCGCCAAAAATTTTAGCTTGCATGGAATTTCTAGTTGCTCCACCATTTTTAATTAATTGTGCGATGAAAAAAGGCAATCCTGTATCAGCGTATTTGGTTAATTTCGAATCGTTTCCTGTTTTTTTTGGCAGCATTATATGGAGAATACCACCAACTTTTACCATAGGATCATAAAGCACTATTCCGATACATGAACCGAGCAATGTTTTTAAATGGTGCGGAGATTTTGTTATTTTAGCGTCTCCAACGCCAACGGTAAAGATATTTGGGGTATCATTCATGTTGAATACCGGTTTTCATTTGCTTCATGCATCGTTTGGAAATTATAGACAAAGTATCTGTTTTTCGAAAAAGTCGAGGAATAAAGTATCTATTCAGCATATGATACACCCCCCGTCAGCTTACGCTGCCACCCCTCTTAATAGAGGGGAAAATGGGAAGTTCCCTCTATTAAGAGGGGATTTAGGGGTGTATTATGAATTACGCCGAATAGCTACGGAATAAAATACGATTTTGATTGTAAGGGCTGAAAGCTTTCAGCCCTGCCCTTTCCCATCATTAAATTACCGTTAAATTATTAAATTCAGAAATCGTTAAAATCACCATCTAAAGGTATTATATCTTCATGGTTTTTTCCTGCTCCCGCCTCATTTTTTTTACTATGTTGCCGGTAATCTTTATTCTCTCTTGTTTTGCGAGCTGCTAAAACCGGTCTTCTGTGATAAGCAAGTTCATTTTTTGCAAGGCTTTTTTTCTTTACTTCTGATTTTGTATCCGTTTTGTTGCCTCCTATTTGCGCTGCCAGTTCATATACAATTTCGCTTAGATTTTCAGACTGGGCGGACAATTGTTCACTTGCTGAGGCCATTTGTTCTGCGTTGGCCGCATTTTGCTGAGTAACATTGTCAATAGACGTTATTGCCGTTCCTATCTGGCCAACCCCTTCAGATTGTTCCCTTGATGCAGCCGAGATTTCTCCCACCAGATCAGCGACCTTCTTCGTATCCAGTGCTATTTCTTTCAGCTTTTCTGCAAATGCCTCAGTTATCTTTAAGGCATTGTCATTACTTTGTACCCGTGCATTGATTAAGTCTGCCGTTTCTTTAGATGCTGTTGCACACCTTTGAGCTAAATTACGTACCTCATCCGCAACTACCGCGAATCCCTTTCCGTGCTCACCAGCCCTTGCTGCCTCTACTGCGGCATTCAGAGCCAAAAGGTTCGTTTGAAACGCTATTTCATCAATCGACTTAATAATGGCGAGGATTTGATTATTTCCTCCATGCAGTTCCCGCATAATTGCCTGTAATGACTTCATTGTCTCGTTGCCATCTTCTGCCGATGTCTTTGCCTTAACAGTAAGTTGATTGGCTTCTTCCGCATTGTCTGCGTTCTTTGCCGTCATTGAGGCCATTTCTTCTATTGAGGCGGAAGTTTCTTCCACAGAAGCTGCCTGCTGAGAAGCCCCATCGGCAAGTATTTGGCTTGAAGAAGATATTTCTGAAGCCGCCGCCGCAACTTCTTCTGCCCCAGCATTCAGGTTGTGAACCATCCTTTTCAGTAATGAAACAACCCCCTTGGTAATAAAAAAGATCACGCCGCTTATGAGGAGTACATATATCCCATTTCCCATAATGTTGAAATTTCTATTTGCTGCAATTGCTGCCTTTACACTGTCCATAGGAGCAACTACACTGATCCCTCCCCTGTTTTCACCAAGTTTATACCCTTCCATTTGCCTTCCTGATATATCTTTGCCGTCTCCGGTTGGGCTTGTCGCAGGGTCTCCGTGGCATTTTAAACACGCCTCGGTAATTTTTAAAGGTATCATAAGGCGAAATATTTCAGTGCCTGTTCCCAAATCCCAGTCTTCCGAGGTGATTTCAGAAACTTCTTCTAAATCGGGGTTTGCGGCAAACCGTTCCAACTGTTTGGTTTCCCACGCGTCCGGTTTATTTGACGGGTTTCTGTATTGCAAGCTTGTTTGCTTCATTTTGAATATAGTCGTTTGGCTAAAGTGTTCTGCTACTTCTCGTCCTACTACTGCGGGGATTACACCCTTGAACTCGAAGTTGCCTTTAGAGTCGGTATTTATTGCCTTTTGTTTTGTCGCAACTACATGCCGTACCGATACAAGCTGGTCTGCCGCCATGCGCGCCTCTTTTTTTACTTCTTCCAGCATTTGTGCTTTTTCTCTCTTCATATTAATTACTGATAGGATGCCTGTTCCTATAGCAATTGAGATAACTATTGTTACGATTAACCTTGTCATTATCGTCATTTTGCCAAACATTCCAATCCCTTTCTTTTTATTATTATAGGTGATAATAATTAATATTGTTATGTTAGGTTGTGTGTTATGCTGAATTCTTCTAAGTGTAAAACTTTGTCGATATCGAGCAGTATTTTAACTTTATTCTTTATCTTCGCAATTCCTATAAAAACATCGGTATCGATGCCCTCTCCAAAGTGGGGAGAGGGTTCCATGTCTTGCGCAGCAATATCAAGTACTTCTGAAACGGTATCCACAATTATCCCCGTAAGGCTGTTGCTTACTTCTACTACGATTATGCATGTTTCTTTTGTATACTCCTTTTCCGGGAAACCGAACTTTAGCCTTAAATCGATCACGGGAATTACCTTTCCCCGTAAATTAATCACCCCTTTAACATAATTAGGCGATTGAGGTACGGGCGTTATGGTCATTACGCCGATGATTTCCCGTACTTTAAGAATCTCGATACCGTATTCTTCATTATCAAGAACAAAAGTTAAATATTTTCCTTCATGGGAAGTGAGACTTGAAATTTCGGCATGTTTTTCTTCTTCTTTAAGGGTGCCTTCCATAATTCTCCTCCTATTAATAACAAAGAAAGGTGTTAAAAAACGAACACTACAGCAATATTTTGTCCTTACGCCTTGTTAACCCTGTCAGGGTTATTTCATAATTATTTAATTAAGAGCCAGATTCATGATGCCGCCTACGTCCAAAATAAGGCCTACACGGCCATCTCCAAGTATTGCGCTGCCGGAAACTCCTTTAACATTGCGAAATTGCTCGCCAAGGCTTTTAATGACAATTTGTTGCTGGCCTATTAAATCATCTACGAGAATTCCACACCGCTGCCCTTCGCTTTCTACTATAAGGATAAGAGCTTCCCACGGGTCATGTTTTTTTGGTTCAACATTATATAATTGATGCAGCCGTACCATAGGTAAAACGTCGCCGCGTACATTTATTAATTCACCGCGTTGCTGGATGGTAGACATGTCTTCCTTTTTCGGGCGAATGGATTCTTCGATGGAGAGCATTGGAATAATGTATTTCTGCTCTCCTACCTGGACAATCATTCCATCGATAATTGCCATGGTTAAGGGTAATTTAATTGAGATTTTCGTGCCCTTTTCTTCTTCGGAAAAGACATCTACCTTACCACGCAGGCGTTCGATGTTTTTCTTTACAACGTCCATCCCTACACCGCGCCCCGATATGTCGGTTATCTTGTCTGCGGTGGAAAATCCCGGCGCAAAAATCAAACCAAAGATTTGCTGGTCGTTAAGAGTAGCATTTTCATTTATGATTCCTTTTTCAATGGCTTTTTTCAAAATTTTATCTTTTTTCAGACCTCTGCCGTCATCTTTAATTTCAATTAAAATACTTCCCCCTTTGTGAAAAGCATCCAGATATACATGTCCTGAAGCAGGTTTTCCTGCCGCGATCCGTTCTTCTTCGGGTTCGATTCCATGGTCGATTGAGTTTCTAATAATGTGTACCAGCGGATCTCCGATTGCTTCAATTACTGACTTGTCAAGTTCCGTCTCTTCGCCAGAAACCTCCAATTTTACCTTTTTACCAGCCTTTTTAGAAACATCACGGACGAGTCTGGACATTTTTTGAAAGGTTGGTTTAATGGGAACCATTCGTATTGACATAACCTGATCTTGTATGTCTTTTACTATTTTTCCCAGGTGTGAAATATTTTTATTTGATGTATTCGTGGTGCTTTCCAAAATATCTTTTATGAGTGCGTTGGCGATTACCAGTTCTCCGACAAGATTTACAAGGCTGTCTATTTTTTGTATATCGACTTTGACGGTATCGGAGGCTGGAGTTGTTGCTACGGGCAAGGTTTTAAGTGCACTGTCTACGCTTTCTTTTGAGGCTATACCCTTTTCAACAATTATTTCACCTAATTTTTTGTGTTGTAATTTTTCTTGTTCTTCTAAAACCTTGTCGAGATCTTCTTCGGTAATTTCCCCTTTTTCCACAAGTACTTCTCCCAGGTGCAGCGGTTTTGATGGTGCGCTTTCAGTTGTTTCGGGATGGGAGAGAACGGCTTTTATTTTTATGATAACAGGGTCGTAATCGACAAGTTCTCCTGAGACGTCTATTTTCTCTACTTTTTTTGCAACAAGCTCTCTTAATTTTTTAAGGATATCGAGTCCTTCGTACAGGATCTCTATAATTTGTGGGGTTATTTTTAAATTGCCTTTTCTTGCTTCGTCAAGAAGTGTTTCTAATTCATGGCTTACTGTACCTAAGTCCTTGAGCCCTAAGAACCCGGCACTTCCTTTCATACTGTGAATGGGGCGGAATATCGTATTAATAATATCTATATTTTCAGGATTTTCTTCTAACTGGAGAATTTGAGATTCTACATCCTCCAGATGATCCCCTGATTCTGTAAGGAATTCTTTGACAATTTCCGGATCGTCCATTAGAAATGAAGTATCTTCCATATCTTTATCCTCAAAAAAACAACTATCGGTTTGCAAAACTTTTTAAGTTTTTATTAAGCATATGTTTATTAATTTTTTCAATTAATTTTTGCCTCGACACCGGCTTTACGATAAAATCGGCAGCGCCTGCCCTGACTGCACGTATCACATTTTCCTGCGTAGGGTGGGCAGAGCAAATAATAATAGGTACCTCTTCAACCATTGCGTTTCTTTTAATCCTCTCGCAAAGCGTAATACCGTCAACTCCAGGCATGTAAATATCCATTAATACAAGATCGATATGAGTTTTACCTATCAATGAGAGAGCGTTGTTCGGATTGTCTGTTACCAATACTTTAAAGTCGCTTCCTAATAATTTTCTGACTATTCGTAAATCGGTATTGGAATCGTCTACAGCGAGTATTGTCCCCCGGTATTCTTTGTTTGCTTCTTCAATGATTTCTCCGAAAAACTCTTCACCAATCAGCTTTGGAACGCAAATGATAAACTGATCATCATCAAAACCACTTATTCTCATAGAAGAGGTAAGAAAAAGGCACTCTTCGTTGAGAATCTCATCTTTTAACACGGTAGTCATATTTTCTTTGTTTATAGGCTCTACCGATAATAATTTCAGGTGGATCGGTTTTGGTAGTTTCAGGCGTAGATCATTATCTAAAATACCGCACACCTGATTCGAAAACTCTTTGAAACCATCCGCACAATCGGCGTCAAAATTTTCTTTGCTTGCATTTTCCTTTATTGCTTCATCGTCAAGGAGTAAAAGAATATTTCCAATGGTTATGGCTTGTTTTAAAGACAGAAGCAAATAGATTTCACCTTCGTAAAAATCCTCCACAATTATCTTTGATAGTACAAAATTTGAATTGGCATTTTTGATGAAAGTGCCAATAGTTGTAAGTTTTAAGAGTGGGTCGATGAGAAAAAATTGTTTGTTTGTTAGCTGGCTGCATCCCTCGCAAATTCGCGGAAATGTACTCGTCAGGGCTTTTTCGAACTGAGATGAGGGAGTTTTTTTCTCTGTTTTTTCAGTAGATTTTTCCATAAGTACAAAGGACAAAAGAAATATTTATTTTGATTCTTTCAGCAATAAACCTACACCAAATTTTTCTTTTTCTGAGATGAAATAAGTCATCAGCCACGGATCTTTGCTAAAGCATGACAAGGCAGTATCAGATACAGTAGGTATGTTGTTGACAGCCGAAATCGAAAGTCCTTCTCCTGCAATTACGATAGGGATGGAAAGATGCATTTCTCCGTATTTTTCTGACATTTTGGTTTTAACATTTCCCGCGATCATATTAGATACTTCACCGATAGCGTCTTTCACGTCATTATTGAAATCTTCCAATTCCATCATTAGCATGCTTGAGGCGACTTTTAATGCGAATTTTTTTGAACAAAAAATACCAACAACGCCATGGTATTGGCCGGTAAAACTAACCATACCAATAACATCGGTTTTTATCTGTGTTTCGTCAACGAGTGAAGCATTATCATAGTTTAAATCCAGCATAATCATTGTTTCGAACAATGTTTTTGTTGTTTCCTTGATATCTGAAGTAATTCCATCCATAATCCCCTTAAGATCCATAGTGTAAACTCCTTATTATTTTCTTTTGCTGATTTTTCAATTACCGAGCAAAAAGGCCATAGAAAAGTTTTTTTATTTGACTTGCAAAAATGCTCCTAACTTGTTTTTTAACTGATCCGGTGTGAATGGTTTTGTTATATAACCGTTTGCGCCGCTGCCAGTAGCCTCTTCAACTTTTGCATCGCTGCCTTCTGTTGTGCACATTACTATGGGAGTTTGATTTCCACTTCCCCTGAGTGCTTTAACAAATTCAATGCCAGTCATATTGGGCATATTCCAATCACAAAGAATCAAGTCAATGCTACTATCCGCGGCAATTTTATCCAATGCTTCTTTCCCATCGCCCGCTTCCACAAACGAATCGACAATCAAGCCGGATTGTTGAATGTTTCTCTGGATCATTTTGCGCATTACGGATGAATCATCAATTATCAATACTTTTGGCATAATACTCTTATCTCCTTTTGTTAAAAATTGACATGGAAAAATGAATATATTTCTTTTGCAGATCGTAAGTTGCGGTAGTATATTACCAAAATATTTAAAAAAACAAAAATAATTTAGTGAAAATTTGGTTTTTATTTCTTAAACTATTAAAAAGTCAAAGCAAACGCCGCATTATAAATGTTTTAAATAAAATTTTTAAGTAAATTTTCTGAGAAATTTTAAAAAGGTTAACCATAAGATATAAAAGGCTTATTTTTAATTTTCTTGAAAGGGTTATAGAAATTTGTTTTATTTACGATCATGGAAATAAATAAGAACACGGTAATTAAAGATTTAATCGAAGCGCATCCGGAAACGCTTGCGGTATTCAAAAAATATAATTTGGTTATAGCTGGCGGTGTTCGGGGTCCTAATGAGCCCATAGCATTTTTTGCGAAGGCACATGAGGTTGATTATGATACGCTTGTGAGAGAATTAAACGAAGCTATCGAAAAAGGCGGTGGGGAACATGTAGAACTTCCTTTGTTAGAGGTCGATAAAGTATATGAAAAATTTGTAAAATCCGCAATTATATTGACTCTTACGGTAGGAGTAACATTTGGCGCTATTATACTGAGTTACATTGCGGTTAAGCTAGATTTCAGTTCAACTTATTACGCACTTATTCAGGCACATGGCCATGCTCAGTTATTGGGATGGGTAGGGCTTTTTATTATGGGTTTTGCTTTATACATTATTCCGCGAGTAAAAAATACGGAGCTGAAGCACAAAAGTTGGGTGAATGTATGCTTTGGGCTGATTATTATCAGCATAGTATTAAGAACTGTTGTACAACCTATCCAGATTGGTTCTATCAGGTTTTTACTTCCTGCATCTGCGATATTTGAAGTTGTTGCTGTTTTGCTGTTTTCATTTATTCTTTTTCGGACGATATCCTCCAGCCTGGAAAAAGTTGGCGTATTTGACAAATTTTTTAAGGCCGGATTAATGTGGTTAGTAATTTCCACATTGGTCAATATGGGTATGATTTTTTATCTATATAATAAATCACTCTATGAAATACCCAAATCTGTTTTTAGTCCTTATGTACATCTCTACCTCTTTGGCTTTGTTTTCATGTTCATTTTTGCAGTTAATATAAGGACAGTATATGCTTTTCTTGATATTAAACCAGTCAGGGAAAAGGCGGTTAATTTGAGTTTTTGGATTTTTAATGCGTCTATTCCTGTTTATTTTATTTCACACGTATTTGCAAGTAAAAGTGTTATTGTTTTGCGATTTTCGCAAGTAGTGGTGTTCTTTTTGGCGTTAGCCATTTTTTTATTCATTTACGGCTTGCGTGTATTTGAGAGGTCTACAAAAGAACTTCGTGATGTTGTAATGGACAGAAGTTATACAAAAACGATACGCACAGCTTACATTTGGCTTATTGTCAGTGCACTGATACTCATTACGATACCTTTTTTGAATTCCAAAACGGAGATATCAAGGTTATTTCATGGTTCATTTAATCATGCGGTTACCGTAGGCTTTATAACCATGATGATTATTGGTTATGCTTCGAAGATGGTACCAACTTTTACAGGCATTAATATGTACAGTATAAAACTTTCAAATATCACTTTTATCATTCTGAATGCAGGGTGTTTTATTCGTGTGTTTTCTCAAATGTTAGTGGGCATAAGTGATGGTATGCCTGTTTTTTATGGCATTGTGGGGACATCGGGATGGTTTGAATTGGCCGCGATAGGATTTTTTGGTTACAATTTGTGGAAAACAATGAACACGAAAGAACATAAAATATCTGAAGTAAAAAAATTAATGGTAATCGACAAGGATACGAAGGTATTTGATATTGTGGATCAATATCCGGATACACTGCAAGTATTCCTTGATTTTGGATTTAGTCAAATGGCCAATTCTGCTATGAGGAACACTATGGGAAGAGTGGCAACCATAGATATGGCTACAAAAATGCATAATGTAGATAAGGAAAAATTCCTCAAGGCCCTTAACGATAAAATCGCCGATAAAAAATAATCCACCTCATATTCGTTTTTCCTCTAACTGCACACCTCCTTCTATCATCTTTGCCGCCGTATTCATTCGTATTCATTATTCAATTTAATAAACTTAAAATAATTGATTTTTTTAAATTAAAAATTAAAATATGAACATCATATTTTTTTATGTAAACAATCTTTTCTTGTTTAACAAATTTTTCCTTGATCACAAGTAGTTTCAATATAAATGAACAATGATAGCAATTTATTGATGAGTGCCAGGTAGAGAAAGACATTGTTAATATTTATCTTCGGCACAGAAAAAATGCGTTAGAAATTATTTGGGTGAAGGGGAGGTGAAAGTTGAAACTTTCTGATGTATTAGCAAAAGAACGTATAATTATTAATTTAAATGGAAGGAGCAAATATGAAGTGCTAGAAAAAATGGTAAAAGTAACTAAGACTTCGGAAAAAGTTATAGATGAAGTAGACTTGCTGGAAAAAGTAATAGAACGGGAAAAGATTAAAAGTACGGGAATAGGAGGTGGAATTGGTATTCCTCATGCGCAAACATTAGGGGTTACTGATTTTATTGCATGTTTGGGGATATCGCGAGAGGGCATTGATTTTAATGCTTTGGATGAAAAACCGGTACATTTACTTTTCCTGATTGCTACAAAGGAACGAACTAATAATATATACTTGGGGCTTCTTAGCAGGATAGCACGGTTATTTGTCGATGAAGCTTTTAAACAAAAAATAATTAAATCAAATTCGCCTGAAGAAATAATGCGGCTTATCAGTGAAAAAGAAGAAGATTGATACAAGGATCCTAAATGTTCGCTTTATATAGAGAATATCTGGCTTCAGTTGAAAATAAGTGTTTATAAAAAAATTTGTTGTAAATTTGCGAAATTTTCCGAAACAATCTGAACAAAAAATCTCCGAAGAAGGAGTAAAAAAAGCATTACGTTTATAAATTGATGAATTCTTTTTCCCCATTATTTTTATCATCCTCGTTATTTCCGCCTTTTTCTCTTTCCGAAAAAATAGCTTTCTTTTTCTTAAACAAGACACAATTAGATTATGTTAAAAGACTGCGTTAGAAAATTTTTTGAAAAAAATATTGAATTGTTCTGAATTTATGTCGATAAAAAAATCAGATGCACAAAATAGAAAAGAGTGTGTATGGACACGACTAGTCAGTCTAAAAGGTAATTTAGCAGATTTAATTGTGATAGTGTAGTATCCGTTAAAGGAATACGGGAAACATTTTAAGACAAGGAGGTTGGGATATGTCAAGAATTAATACAAACATTAATGCGTTAAATGCGTTGAGGTCATTAAATGACATCAACAATAACCTTTCAGTTTCGCAGCTAAGGCTGGCAACGGGTAAGAGGATTAATAATGCAGCCGATGATGCTGCGGGTTACACGATTGCCAAGAAATTCAATGCACGTTCCCAGGGGTTGGGCCAGGCTTTGGCGAACATAGGATCTGCCAAAAATCTTATGTCTGTCGCAGAAGGTCACTTAAATAATATTCTTGATATTCTGACACAGATGAAGACAAAGGCAACGCAGGCGGCAGACGATTCGTTAGGGACTGCAGAGCGCAGTGCAATTCAGTCTGAGTTGCAGGCATTAGGAACCCAGATTGATCTTGAAGTTACTCAGGCGACATGGAATTCAAATTCAATATTTGGTTTAGGTAATTCTACAACTACGGCAGGAGCCGCAAGCAGTGTACAGTTCAAATTCCAGATTGGCGCCGGTGCAAGCAGCACCAATGATGTGTTGAAGTTTGATTTGTTACAGAAGAGCAATGTGAGCCTTGAGTCTGGCAATACGAACTTTAAAGCAGCTGGATTGAGGGTAAGTGTTGCAACGGCGGGCAGGGCTGTTACTTCCTCTGCATCAGCGCAGGCATTGATGGGTAATATAGACACCGCCATTGCGGATGTATCAGAGGCATTAAGTTACATTGGTTCCGTAGTAAACAGATTAACATACCAGGAAACCAGTTTGACGGTAGCGAGAACAAATACAGAGGCGGCAAGGAGCAGAATTGAGGATGCTGATATGGCATATGAGCAATTGCAGGCGACAAAATTGCAGATATTACAGCAGACGGCAAGTGCGATGTTGGCGCAGGCAAATGCAGGTCCTCAGTCTATCTTACAACTCTTCGGTTAATAAAAGATTTGCTTTTTCGGAGACGGGAAATTAATGCCCGTCTCCGGTTTTTTTGCCGGAATTATATTTAATTTTAGTTTAGCATAATGTATAGTTGTTTACTTTCAGGGAGTATTTAGAAATTATATTTTAGATAGTTCAGTTTGGCTCGTTTTCTAATTAGGGGAACCTAAAATGGCAATATCCTCTCTTACATCAGCATATAGTGCGAGTTCAGGTCTTAATTCTTTAGTTGCTCAATTTATGGCATTAGAGAAAAAACCGCTTTACGAATTGCAAAGTCAGCGGACAAAGCTTTACAGCAAAATAGACCTGTATACAGACCTAGACTCGAAAATTTCTGATTTGCTTACTTCTGCGAGAGATTTGGCCAGCACAGAAAATAGTTCTATCTATAATGCCAGAACATCCAGTACTAGCGAAAGCAAAGAGGTGACAGCCACCGCGAATAGTAATGCTGCCACAGGGACTTATCAAATGCGTGTGTTGCAATTGGCTGCCGGGTCATCCGTACAAAGTTCCGGCGGGTTGATTACTAAGGCAGCTGTTATAAGTAGCTCAAAAGTGGCGCCTGGTTCTGGTACAATTGACGTTTCAGAGAGTTTTGCAGATGCAGGGTTTGGAACTACTCCAACAGGTACGGTAACGATAAATGGCTGGACATCATCTGATATGTCAAATTATTCCTCCATACAGGATTTTATGGATGATGTTAATAGTAATACTACAGCAAATATCTATTATGATAGTGCAGAAGATAAGTTTTATTTAGAAGATACAACAAATGGCTCTTTGACTTTTACGGAATCAGAAGCTGCAGGCGGCAGTGGTTTTTTTACTCAGGTAAAAATGCGAAATGATGCAGGTACGTATGATAGCACTACTGATGCAACGGGTATTCAGACAGATGTGCTTTTATCAGAGGCGAATTTTGATACAGCAGTATCAGGTTCCGGTAGTTTTAAAATTAATGGAATAGAAATTTCCTGGGATGCAAGCACTGATACATTGGATGGTATTATAAATGCAATCAACAATTCAGATGCTAACGTAACAGCATATTATGATACATCTCTCGATAAAGTAGTAATTAATTCCAAAGGAACAGGGAGTTCGGATACTATTACGCTTGAAGATGTAACTGGTTCATTTCTGATGAATACACTTAAATTCAGCGGACAAACTGCTAGTGGGGGCACCGACGCAAAGTTTACTATTAATAGCACAAGTTCCGGTGATGAAATTACAAAAAGTTCCAACAATTTTACGATAAATGGTATAGCATATACTTTAAAACAAACAAATGTTTCTGCTTATACGGACAGCACCTATACAACAATAACCATAAGCCAGGATACCAGTGCGATTCAAACAAAAATTAATGATTTTCTTGAAAAGTTTAATGCATTGACAAGTCATATAAAAGATAAGTCTAATGTAGATACTGAAAACTATACAAGAGGGCCTCTTGCTGGTAATACAACCTTCACTAATTTAAGGAGGCAATTATTGCAACTAGTTTCTGAACAGGTGACCGGCCTTACTGCGGGAGACCCTGATTACCTTCGGGAGATAGGTATTACCGTAGACAGTAATTTAAAGGTGAGTTTATCTGATACTGCTACATTTGAGAGTGCTATTCAGTCCAATTCTAAAGCGGTTGAAAATTTATTTAACTCTGCAAATGGTGTTGCTAATAAAATAGAATCTTTGTTAGAACCATTTGTTGAGAGTACTTCTTCGACAACGGGTTCTCTTATTGACGAGACAAAGGATACATTAAATGACCAGATTACGAGTCTTAACAATAGAATTAAAAGCATGGAAACACGTATGGAGATAAAAGAGAACCAATATCGCCAACAATTTTTTAAAATGCAGGAATTATTAAACAATCTTGTCCTTCAGGGTTCGCAGATAACAATGCTTACAAACTCTGCTTTAAACATGATGGGAACATCAACGCTCTTCTAGAAAATAAACCATAAAATGGAGTTTAGACTTGGTTAATTCTGAAAAAAACAAATATGATAAGATAATAAATCTTCTTGAAACCAGGTTAGATGAGTGTAATAAAATATTACGAAACACGATTGAGTTGAAGGAAATATTGCAAAGAGGAGGTGGCGAAGATTTGTTAATTAAAAAAATGCAGGAAAGAGGTGTATTAATTGGCAAAGCTTCTTCTCTTAACGATGAATGTCATTCAATAAATGAATTTATTAGGTGCATAGATGATGAAGGAAAGAAATCTTTATTCGAAGGACTAATAAAAAAGATTCAACAACTATTAAATGAAACTACTATCTTGGATAAAGAAAACAAGTTGCTCATCGAGAATAAAATGAATGAAATTACGTTAAATCTTGAAAAAATACAAGAAAGCAAACAATTGACGCGTAGTTTAAACAAGAGTGTTAATGATACCCCTTCATTTATTGACGTATGTGGATAAAAGACGATACTTTTTACGGAGATGAAAATTTATGGTAGGTACAAAAAAAGTTGGGCATGCATATCTTGAACAAGGAATAATGACATTAAATCCTCTTCAGTTATTAATAAAAGCGTATGACGCAGGTATTGCAGCGTGTAATCGTAAGGATGAGGAAAAAGCAAGCATTGTACTGGCAGAATTAATTGACTCTTTAAACTTTGACCAGGCAGAGATTTCAAATTCACTTTTCAGGCTATACGAATTTTGTATGAGGGAGATAAAAAACGGAAAATTTGATGCCACGTTAAAAATTCTTAAAGAATTACGGGGTGCATGGTTGCAAGTACAGGAAAACGCATGATTTATATTTTATGTATAAAGTTTGTAAACTCTTTAAATTCTTGGATTGGCAGTAAACAAACCTGTTCAAAGGAGTAAGATTATTTATGTTAATTTTATGTAAATTTTAATTTTAACGGTATAAACTATAATATTTCAGGAGCAAGAATTATGGATGTGGGCAAGATCCATAGCGCTAGTTCTTATAGCAAGCTGTTTGCTGAAGTAGACAAACAAGATATTGCTAACAAAAAAAAAGAAAATGATATATCTTCTGACAAAATAACAGAAGAATATAAGGTTTCTTCCAGTGCAATAATTGATAAGAAAATTGTATCACAAAACGTTAGCAGCAGTGCAAGCGTCAGCAATTCATCTCTTCAAAGTAATAACGATAGTTCTAACGGCAATGCAGTGCCTAACGAGGAGGTTTCATCGGAACAATCATTTTCAACTTTTATGCATGATTCTTCATCGCCCCCGATTTCTTCCGGTATTTCTCCTATAGGTACACGAATTGAATTTACTATTGAGAAAGAGTTGAATCTTGTAGTGACGACAGTGAGAGATCTAAACAACGATAATGTAATTAGACAATTACCGCCAGAAGATACAATCTCCCGGATGAAAATGTTGAAATCGTATTATAAACAAAAAGCCCAGGCGAGTTTGGGAAATAAAGTGGATGAAATAATTAAATAACGTAGACAAATATTCGTAGTTTTTTACCTGCCTGATATTATATTAATAGTGCGCATCAATTTTTTTACAACCTTTTTCTTTTGTCAATTCTGATATCCATTCTTTAGCGATTATTTTCCAATCGTAGTGCAGTTTACACCGTTCCTGGGCACCTTTGCTCAGCCATTCCCATTCGATATCGTTTTTAAGAAGCGAAACTACCGTGTTGATAAAGTTTGCTTTGAATTCAGAAGAGTGAGGATCGCCGGGAATAAGACGTCCGCTAACGCCATCATTAATTGTCTCCGGAAGGGCTGCCAGTGTGCTGGCAACTACAGGGGTACCCGCTGCCTGTGCTTCAATTGCAGCCATGCAGGAGGTTTCTCTAAAGGTGCAGGGATAAACCATTAGGCGTGATCGGGCGATTTCTTTTGCTAAATCTTCTTTGGTTAAACTTCCATACGCAAATATTCCTGGACATTTTAATTGGTAAAGCAAAGATTCAATGTGTTCATCTTCAGGGACATGATAAGCAAAAATGTGCAGTTCCGCATCCGGCACTTCTTTGCGTATATGAGGAAACAGTTCTAAGAGTATGTTCAATCCGCGGTTGGGGCGGCTGAAATAAATAAGGCGGTTTTTATATCGTTTTTCCCCAGGGACAAACATTGTTAAATCAACGCCATTTCGCGTTAAGAAAAAACGCTCCTGTGGAATGTTGAAATGATTCGACCATTCATCTCTTTGCCATTTACTGATGGTAAATATTTTATCAATAGGTAAGCCGGCTGGGTTCTCTTCTGCCAGAAAAGCAACGTTTGTGTCGTCATGAATCCACAAAATACGCCTATGGGCTTTTAAATCAAATTTGAAGGGAAGCAAAGAGCGCGAAGAAATAAGTATCGGAAAAATATGTAATTTGCGGTATATATGAAAGTCTGTTAAGTTGCTGTACTCAACGCCATCATAGTTGCCGGGCTGGTTACAGTTGCAATATACCCGAACACGCATTCCAGTTGCAGCAATAGACCTTGCCATATATATAAGAGCGCTTTCACTGCCTCCGAGCCCTTTCTCATCCATGGTTTTTCCATGAAAGGGGAGGCCGCCAGTATAAAAAACAACATCTGATGCATCTTCGATAATGGTTGTTTCCATTGCGGATAAAGCTTTTTGCAAGCCTTCATAGGCGGGGTTGTACTCTATGTCGTAAGTTATTGTTTTCCTGAAAGCATTGCAGGCTTCTGTGTAACGATTATTTTGTAAATATACTATTCCTAAAGAGTAATGTGCATCCGGAAATGAAGGGGCTATTTGGGTGCAATGTTGCAATAGAGATAATGCCTTGTTTTTCTCTCCGAACGTGTTAAATATTAAAGCAGCATTAATAAGTGCGCGGGGTTCATTGGGATGTGTTTGTAAGATTTTTTTGAATAGCGCAAGTGCTTTGTGCAACATTCCTTGTTTAGCAAGATGTATTCCGTGTTGTACGACTTCTTCTGTATCCATGCTTTTATTCATTCACAAGGATTGACGTCGCATTGTTACATAGGGAAAGACCCATTTGTGCCTCTTTCAGTTGCGGGTTAATGGTTAAGGCACGTTCGAACATTTCTTTTGCTCCCGTTTTATCTCCACGCATGAACCGGGAGTTCCCAATCAGGAGGTATGGGGTTGCGGCAGACATATCGTATACTATAGCACGTAAAAAATCGTTTTCTGCGCCAAAATAGTCATGGAGAGAATAGCGGCAACTACCCAACTCAAGATATATTTGTGCCAGATTTAATTCAATACAGGGAGATAAACCTGTTTCTCCTTTCGATATTTGTATTGCAGCTTCTAAATATTCAGTGGCTTTTCGAAATTTTTTTTCCGCCACAGCGATTGTTGCAAGTATGTATGGCGGTAAAGGATTGGCAGTGTCTAAAACTGAAGCTTGCAGTGCATGGTATATGGCTTTAGCAGTATCGTTCATCTCCAAATATATCTTTGATAAATTCACGTGTGACTGTCCGATGATCTCATTTTTAATGTCGGTTGGTTTTTCAAGCATGCTCAGGTATGCTTGAATTGCCAAATCATTGGCTCCGAGTTCCTGGCAAGTCATACCTAAGTTAAAGAGGATAAATGAATCGTCTGGTTTTTTTTCAATCTCTTTTAATAAATAATTAAGATTGCGTTCTGCCCGGAGTTTTTTTTTCTCTTTACTAAGCGCATAGGCCCAATGATGGATTATTATATCAGTTTTGAGTATTTTACCCCCTAATCTTTTAATGGAAGGCAATATTTGTTCATGGATGGATCCTTCAAAGCGAATTTCGGGATGCCGCCGAAAAATTCTACAGTATTCACTGTAAAAAGAGGTTGCTATGTTATTAAATTGTTGAGGAATACATTGCCTTACCGTAAGCGCCATAATATCATCTCTGTTAATCAATGTGCGAATTTTTAACGCGTTCGTAATATCAACAATCTCATCCGCATCAATGTAAAGTATCCAATCGCCATTTGCGTTTCGTAATGATTCATTGCGGGCTGCCGAGAAATCGTTATTCCATTGAAAATAATAGATTTTTGCCTCGTAACGCTGTGCAATTTCCACAGTCTTATCAGTAGAGCCTGTGTCTACTATGATTATTTCATCTACGAGAGTGTGAATGCTTTCCAGACAACGAGGGAGAGTATCGGCTTCGTTTTTAACTATCAGACAAGCAGAAAGTTTGACCATAACATGGATTTATAAAACTTAATGTGTGAATTTTCAAGATAAAAAAAGGCCGTTTTATTGATAAAACGGCCTTTTTGTGTCTTTTTTAAATAATAAAATATTTCAATTATTGAAAGAGCTGCATTATAATTTGAGGACTGGCATTTGCCTGGGCAAGCATGGCGCTTGCTGTTTGTTGTAATATCTGCAGCTTGGTTGCCTCTAATTGTTCATATGCCATGTCAGCATCCTCAATCCTGCTCCTTGCCGCATCTGTGTTCGTTCTTGCCACCGTTAAACTGGTTTCCTGGTATGTTAACCTGTTTACTACTGAACCAATGTAACTCAAGGCCTCTGATACATCCGCAATGGCGGTGTCTATATTACCCATCAATGCAAGTGCAGACGCATTTGAACTAACCGCCCTGCCGGCCGTTCCAACACTTACCCTCAATCCATCCGCTTTAAAGTTTCTGTTACCAGACTCAAGACTCACATTGCTCTTCTGTAGCAAATCAAATTTCAGCACATCATTGGTGCTGCTTGAACCGGAGCCAATCTGGAATTTAAACTGAACACTGCTTGCGGCCCCTGCCGTAGTTGTAGAATTACCTAAACCAAATATTGAATTTGAATTCCATGTGGCCTGCGTAACTTCAAGATCAATTTGGGTCGCCAATTGTGACAATTCAGCTTTTATGGCATTGCGTTCCTGGGTTCCAAGTGAATCATCTGCAGCTTGTGTAGTCTTTGTCTTCATTTGTGTCAAAATGTCAAGGATATTGTTTAGATGACCTTCTGCTACTGCCATTAGATTTTTTGCTGAACCGATGTTTGAAAGTGCCTGGCCAAGACCCTGTGAACGGGCATTAAATTTTTTGGCAATAGAAAATCCTGCAGCATCGTCTGCTGCTGTGTTAATTCTCTTGCCTGTTGCCAATCTTAATTGGGATACAGACAAGCGGTTGTTAATATCATTTAATGATTTCAATGCGTTTAAAGCACCGATGTTTGTATTAATCCTGCTCATTTTAAAACCTCCTTGTTAAATGTAATAAACTGATTCTGTATTTTTATAGAGAAATTCCATTTACGCTTGCATTAAGAAAACTTATGAATTTTTTTAATATATCATTATCAAAACTCCCGTCCATTTTTCCTACCATATACTGTAATACCTTGAACGCTGAATTTTGTTCGTATAGAGAGTCCCTGGACATTTGCAACTCGTATTCGTCTAGGATATGAGTTATACGGCTATAAAGGTGAATTTCTTCACCAAACATGCCTTCCGGATAACCTTTTCCATTGAATTGTTCATGATGTTGTTTTGCGATAAGACAAGCTTCTTTAGGAACAATATTATTTTTAGATAAAAGAAAGTATCCTAGTTCAGCATGTTTCTTAAAGGTCTCTTTTTCTTGTTTTGATAGGTTTTCCACATTTTCTTCAATAATAGTATTCGTGTTTAGGCATGTGAACCCGATATCGTGAAGTAATATGCCGGCGCCTAATATTGCAAGATCTTTCTTTGAATATCCTAAATAATACCCAAATAATATGCCGAGTATGGCCATATTTACGGAATGATTAAATACTTTTCCATTGTATTTTAATGTCCTTATGAAATGTGAGTGGCTTTCCTGATTTATTACTACAAAGTCTAACATTGTCGTTGTCCATTCCCGTGCTCTTTCGGCAATGATATTGATGTTAGTGTTTTTGTGCGCATCATTTATTATATTTGATGCAATATCGTATAATATGTGTGCTCTTTCCTGTAATTCTACTGTTCCGTCATGAACAAACTGTCCCATGTTTGTTTCCATATATCGAAGGTATTGCTCAGTGCCATTTTTTGCGACATATATTCTGTTAATATTTTTCCTTACGAAAGATTCTTTCCTCTCATCTTCCAGCAATTTAAAACCTTTACAGTACAGTAGATGCTTGACTTCATTGTTTACAATGGTTTGTAAATATAAATCACATCCGGCGAAAGCTCCTGCTTTAATACTTCTTAAAGTTGCAGGAAGATATTTATTGTTTTCGTTGTAATAATTCAATGTAAGCTGTTCTAACGTGTTTCCTCCCTTTACGCTTTCTGATAAATGGGAATTCCCAATAGCAATGGAGGTATAGGCAGCAATCGTTTCCAAAAACCTGGCATCATCTGTTCCGTATACATTTCCGGCCTTTTTGTTGCTCACGCTTATAATTCCCGCAACCTTCCCTTTTGTTTTAATGGGGACGCAAAGAATTGTTTTTCCAAGTATCCAGTTGGATTGGCTCTGTTTAAAACGGGGGTCTTTGTTGATGTCATTTACAACAAGGGTGGTTCCATGTTTTATTGCCCATTTGAGAATGCTGTCATTTATTTTGAGCGATGTATTACCGGTGCTATGGTTTGCAATACCTTCCGAAGTTTTTAACAACAGTTCATTATCATTATTAATCAATGCTATAATACCAGCTGTACTTCCTGTGCCGTTTATAGTGAGATTGTTAATAAGTGGAAAAAGCCGATCGACTTCGATTTGTGAAATTAATGCGTGGCCAACCTCCTTGATGCTCAAATTCTTAATGTTTGTAATAGAATCATTGTTTCTAATGCTTAAAGAGCGAGGACGCTGTAATAAATGATATAAACTGGTAAGCCTTTTAATATCAGACAATGAATCCTGTACTTTTTGAAGATCTTTTTGTATCTCCGGGTTTAAATCCTTTGTAGATTCCAAATATCTTTTATGATAAACAGGCATTTTTAACGTATTTGTTGTCATGTTGGTTTTCCTCGCTACTGAGTAGAATTTAAATTTGGTAATTCTAAGGAGAACAATTTCATCTGTTCGGTAATTCTCGCAAGGAATGTGCCAAATGTGATTTTAAAGACAGGATTGCGGATGTGAATTTAGATAACACAAATAAATTCAATGAGATAGATGGGTTTGTAGAGTTGAGGGATATATTTTGAAACGTTAATAATTTCTACATTCGGTAGGTGAGGAAGTAATTTTTTCCGATTTTCAGGAAATATATTCTGTGTTTTTTTCTTTTGAAACCAAGGGAGTGTTTTTTTAATGTTTTTGACGTAAAATGCTCTTTAAGACGGTTTTTGAGAAGGAAACAGACAGGAGTGAAAAGCTATATAATGGCAGTGGTATGTGGTATTTTGAAATTAAGTTTATGCTATGATGATCATAATGTTTCTATCATGTGTCCGAGCTTTTCCTTTTTCGTGCGTAAATAATTTTGGTTTTCTGCTTTTGGTTTCATAACGATAGGGATGCGTTCAACTATTTCCAGCCCGTATCCCGCGAGTGCGGCGAATTTTTTTGGATTATTCGAGAGTAACCGCATTTTTGTAATGCCCAAATCTCTTAAAATTTGTGCACCAATTCCATAATCCCTCTTGTCGATGGGTAATCCAAGTCTTTCATTTGCCTCTACGGTATCCAGCCCTTTATCTTGTAAATGGTACGCATGCAATTTGTTTTCTAAACCAATCCCGCGCCCTTCCTGCCTCATATAGAGTAAAACACCTTTACCATTTTCTTTTATACTTTTGAGTGCGTTGTGAAGCTGTTCTCCGCAGTCACAGCGGAGAGAGCCGAAAATATCTCCGGTCAGGCATTCGTCATGCACCCTTACCAGTACCGGTTCATTTTGCAATGGGGAGGGGTTGTTTATATCGTTGCTGCCAACGCCTAAGCATAAAGCAAGATGGAGATATTCATCTACAAAAGAGCGATAGAGGTGGAGGTTAAATTCTCCATACATTGTTGGTAGCTTTACTGTCACGCGTTTTTCAATTAATCGTTCCTGTTCGTGGCGGTACTTGATAATATCGGCAATTGTACATATTTTGAGACTGTTTTTTTCGGCAAATTTTTTGAGATCAGGAAGTTTTGCCATGTTTCCATCTTCTCTCATAATTTCACAAATTACTGCAGCATTCTTGAGCCCTGCAATGCGGGTTAAATCCACAGCCCCCTCTGTATGGCCTGCTCTGACAAGAACTCCTCCATTATGTGCCTTCAAAGGAAATATATGGCCTGGCCTGACGAAGTCTTCCGCAGTGGCATTGTCATCAATAGCGGTTAATATTGTTGTTGCCCTGTCTTTGGAAGATACACCTGTAGTGATTCCTCTTGATGCATCAACGGAAACAGTAAAAGGCGTTTGGAAGCTTGATGTGTTATGAGAAACCATCGGATAAAAATCAAGTTCCTCTGCTCTTTTTGCATTTATTGCAAGGCAAAGTATTCCTCGGGCATGTGTTAGCATAAAGTTAATTGATTCAGGAGTAGCCTTTTCAGCTGCAAGAATCAAATCGCCCTCGTTTTCACGACTTTCATCATCTATTAATATCACCATTTTTCCGTTTTTCAGGTCTTCTACTACTTCTTGTATTGAATTGAATTGCATTGAACACTCCACAATCAATTTGTCATAAAATACTATCCATGCCGTAAAAGAATTCGCATGTGCCGATATGTACCATAAAACTCATGTTATACATTATTATATATTGATTTTAATGGTAGTATAAAAATATAACAATGTAAAGAATTTTGTTAATATGAACAATAATTACAAATAACTATAATTGTTTAATAGCGCGATACGTGTAAAAAAAACCGGAAGTAAGCGTAAAAATAATGGTCATTTTCCAAAAAACAATGAGGATTGAAAGCGGGAGATGATTGCCAATAAGTACTGATATAACAGCCATAATTTGGGAAAAAGTTGCTATTTTGCCTATGGCTGAAGGCCGAAAACGTATTTCACCTGTTATGAGAAGAAATATTACCGACCCAAATATAAGCAAGAGGTCTTTGCAGATAATAATGGTTGGTAGCCAATAAGGAAATCTTGGTTCTGGCCAGATATTGCCGGAAGAAAGTACAAGACAAGAAATCACAATAACCATTTTATCTGCGATAGGGTCTAAACATTTTCCCAAAAATGATATTTCATTTCTTTTACGTGCAATATATCCGTCCAGCACATCACTCAATCCTATGATAAGCATTATAAAAACACAAATATAACGGTAAAAAGGATTATATTGCACCCGTATCATGCAAAGAAAAAGTGGCATGATAAAACAAATCCTGATAAGGCTGATTTTGTTTGAAAGTGTTAGCGTTGGGAAAAATTTCATGCCTTATAAATATTGGTAAACATTTTTAATTTGCCTTGACACATTTCTTTTTAAGATGTACGATCTGAAATTCTAAAATTATTACAATAATCTACTTAAATTTATAGTAAAATTCTACATTAGAATAGTATATGTTTTTTTTTGGATCCTTAAGTTTATGAATGAAAAAAAAGCAATATTGGTACTGGAAGACGGGACATGTTTCCGTGGATTCTCATTAGGAGCAACTGGCGAGACTGTTGGCGAACTCGTTTTCAATACGAGCATGATGGGGTATCAGGAAGTCCTTACCGATCCGTCATATGCAGGCCAAATAGTTACGTTAACATATCCTTTGGTGGGTAATTATGGCATTAATGAAGAGGACGGTGAATCTTATAAGCTTTTTCTTGAAGGATTTATCGTTAAAGAATGTGCTCCGTTTCGCAGTAATTGGCGGTCAAAAATAAATTTATCGGAATTTCTTGAGAAAAATGAAATCGTTGGTATCCAGGGTATAGACACCAGAATGCTTACAAGCCATATTCGTGATTTTGGATCGCAGCAGGGAATTATTTCAACCGTTGATTTTGATGTATCAAGGTTGCAGGAAAAAGCAAAATCGGCCCCTGGCCTTATTGGGAGGGATATGGTGGAAAAGGTAACATGTGATGAGCCTTATGACTGGGAGAATAAAGAAAGAGCGCAACTTTTCGCAGGAAAATACAAAGTGGTTGTTTACGATTGTGGGGTAAAATACAATATCTTAAGAAAATTATACAGTTCTGGCTGTTCAGTGCATGTCCTTCCCGCAAAAACCCCGTTTAAAAATGTATTGGAGATGAATCCTGATGGTGTTGTTCTCTCCAACGGGCCGGGAGACCCTTCGGTTGTTTCCTATATGATCGAAAACATAAAAGGTTTGTTAGGTAAAAAGCCGATATTTGGAATATGTTTGGGTCATCAATTATTGGCGCTTGCATTGGGGCTTAAAACCTACAAACTGAAATTCGGACATCATGGAGGAAACCAGCCGGTCATGGATTTATCAACAAAAAAAGTAGAAATTACCGCTCAGAATCACTGCTTTGCAGTGGAAATCCCACCGCAGGGAATGTTACACAAAAGTCAATATGGGGATGTGGAAATTACCCATCTTAATTTAAATGACCAATCAGTTGAGGGGTTGAAGTGCCATTCTGTGCCCGCCTTTTCCGTACAATATCACCCGGAAGCCTCTCCCGGACCACACGATGCAGATTATTTGTTTAATAGATTTTTGCACGCAATGAAATGAAAAACTGAAAGAATATAAGATGCCCAAACGAATTGATATTAAAAAAATACTGATTATTGGTTCCGGCCCGATTGTTATTGGCCAGGCGTGCGAATTTGATTATTCTGGCACTCAGGCCTGCCGGTCCCTGAGGGAAGAGGGTTATACGGTTGTTTTGGTAAACAGCAATCCGGCAACTATTATGACGGATCCCGAGATGGCTGACAAAACGTATATCGAACCAATTACAGCGGAAATGATTGAAAAAATAATAGAGAAGGAACGTCCTCAGGCGATATTGCCGACACTCGGGGGGCAAACAGGGCTAAACGTTGCTGTAGACCTTGCCGAGAAAGGGATATTGGAAAAGTTTAATGTGGAGTTAATAGGCGCCAAATTAAAAGCTATAAAAATGGCTGAAGACCGTTCTCAATTTAAGTCCGCAATGGAGCGTATTGGTGTCAGGGTGCCTGAAAGTGTGTATGTCAATTCTCTGGAGGCCGCATTGAGTATTATAGACACCATCGGGTTCCCCGCAATTATTCGCGCCTCTTTTACACTTGGCGGTTCAGGCGGTAACACAGCGTATAACATTGAAGAATATAAAGAGTATATAAATACAGGGTTGGAAACAAGTCCCATCCATGAAGTTTTAGTAGAGCGTTCCGTTCTTGGCTGGAAAGAGTATGAACTGGAAGTTATGCGCGACTTAAAAGACAATGTTGTCATCATATGCTCTATTGAGAATTTTGACCCTATGGGAGTCCATACGGGAGACAGTATTACTGTTGCCCCTGCACAGACGCTTACTGACATGGAGTACCAAAAGATGCGGGACGCTGCGATCAAAATAATCAGGGAAATAGGCGTTGAGACGGGAGGGTCAAACATTCAGTTTGCGGTAAACCCTGAAAATGGCGAAATGCTGGCGATTGAAATGAATCCAAGGGTTTCAAGGAGTTCTGCATTGGCGTCAAAGGCTACAGGATTCCCTATTGCAAAGATTGCGGCAAAACTAGCAATCGGGTATACGCTGGATGAAATTCCTAATGACATTACCCGATATACCCCTGCTTGTTTTGAACCATCCATAGATTATTGTGTAGTAAAGATACCACGATTCAATTTTGATAAATTTCCCGATACTCCAACAGATCTTACGATTCACATGAAATCGGTTGGCGAGGTTATGGCGATTGGACGGACTTTTAAAGAAGCTATCGGTAAAGCAATTCGGTCATTGGAAATCGGGCGAACCGGATTTGAAACTTTTTTACCTTTAGAGAGCGGTGGCTGGACGGATGAACAAAAATTGGAATATTTACAAACAAAGCTGATAACTCCAACCCCTGATAGATTATGGTACATCGGAGATGCATTTCGTATTGGTATGGGCATTGATGAAATTTATAACTATTCCCGTGTTGACAAATGGTTTCTTTATAACATCAAACAAATAATAGATCTGGAAGATGAGATTAAACAAAATTATTTAAAGATTAACAAAGCGTCTCAAAAAAACAGAAGTTTTGATATGGATACCGAATTGCTTACAAAAGCAAAACAGTATGGTATTTCTGATAAATTTTTAGCCCGGTTGTGCGATTCCGGTGAGAAGGCGATAAGAGAATATCGGTACCAGAATTCTGTGCGGTCGGTTTTTAAACATGTAGATACATGCGCAGCTGAGTTTAAAGCGTTTACCCCTTATTTATATTCAACGTATGAAACTTCCTGCGAAGCGGAACCAACAACGAAGAAAAAGATTATTATTTTGGGAAGTGGTCCGAATCGTATCGGACAAGGGATTGAGTTCGATTATTGTTGTGTGCATGGTGTTTACGCCTTAAAAGAGTTAGGCTATGAAACTATTATGGTGAATTGTAATCCGGAAACGGTAAGTACGGATTACGACACTTCTGACAGGCTCTATTTTGAACCATTAACGCTGGAAGATGTTTTGGAAATTATTCATAAGGAGAAACCGGAAGGGGTAATTGTTCAATTCGGGGGGCAAACTCCCTTGAAACTAGCGGTCCCTTTGGAAAGAGAAGGAGTGAAAATTCTGGGTACCTCTCCTGAGAATATTGATATCGCTGAAGATCGTGAACGTTTTGCGTTACTTATGAATCGGCTGGAACTGAAGCAACCTGAGAACGGTTGTGCAAATTCTGCCGAAGAGGCAAAAAGTATCGCAAAAAGAATAGGCTATCCTGTATTATTGCGTCCATCGTATGTTTTGGGCGGAAGCGCAATGCGTATTGTTTACGATGATCAGGGTTTGGATAATTATATTTCTCAGGCGGTGCAAGTATCGCCGGAACATCCGGTTCTCATAGACTGCTTTTTGCAGGATGCCATAGAAATTGATGTTGATGCTATCAGTGATGGAGAGGAAGTGTTTATTGGAGGCGTAATGGAGCACATAGAGGAAGCGGGAATTCATTCCGGCGACAGCGCTTGTTCGCTTCCGCCCTATTCAATAAATAGTGAAATCATTGAAGAATTAAAAAGACAAACAAAGATTATAGCCCTTGCGCTGAACGTTATCGGCCTTATTAATATTCAATATGCGGTAAAGGATAAAGTGGTATATATGTTGGAGGTAAATCCCCGCGCTTCAAGAACAATACCCTTTGTAAGTAAAGCGATAGGCGTTTCAATGGCAAAAATAGCAGCGAAAGTAATTGCAGGGGAAAAACTCAGTAAGTTAAATATGCCGGCAAACATTGTGTTAAAACACACAGCCGTGAAAGAGGCGGTTTTTCCCTTTTTAAAGTTTAAGGGGGTTGATACGTTATTGGGACCTGAAATGAAATCGACCGGAGAGGTTATGGGTTTGGATATGGATTTTGGGCGTGCATACGCAAAGGCGCAAATGTCTGCCAATTACTGTCTTCCTTTTTCCGGCACCGTCTTTATAAGTGTAAGGGATAAAGATAAGAAACCTATAATACCAGTAGCAAAAAAACTTCTGCAAATGGGATTCAAAATCATGGCAACAAAGGGCACTGCATCAGTACTTTCCGGAGAGAATATATCTGTTACATCAGTGTTAAAAGTAATAGAAGGGCGGCCTAATATTGTTGATCATATAAAGAATAATGAAGTGCAGCTTGTGATTAATACTGCCGAAGGAAAGGCTGCTCAGGAAGCCTCTTTTTCGATAAGAAGAACTGCCCTCGTACATCAAATTCCTTATTTTACAACAGTTGCGGGGGCTGTAGCGGCGGCAAGGGCAATAGAAGCACTAAAAAGCGGGTCTCTTGATGTCATGCCAATTCAGGAGTGCTATCAACGGTAATTGTTTTTTGGGGGTAGTACTTATGGATTACATTCCAAATACGGAAGCCGATAAAAAAAAGATGCTTGAAGATATGGGGATATCCTCCCTGGAAGAACTTCTTGGCGAAATCCCTGAGGCATTAAGAAAATTTTCTCTGACGTTACCTCCGGGTTTGTCGGAACCGCAGGTTCTGCAAACCGTAAAAAATTTAAGCAAAAAGAATAAGACAACGGAGGATTACCATTCATTTTTAGGCGCTGGCGCTTACGAACATTTCATTCCTTCAATAGTAAATCATCTGGCTTCACGCAGTGAATTTTATACCTGCTACACGCCTTACCAGCCGGAAGTCAGCCAGGGCACGCTACAGGTGATTTATGAATTTCAAACCCTCATATGTGAATTGACTGCAATGGATGCGGCAAATGCGTCCATGTATGATGGCTCTACGGCATTGGCTGAGGCAGCATTATTATCTATACGGCATAAGGAAAAAAATAAGATTGTTTGTTCCCGTGGGATACATCCCGAGTACCGTCAGGTGCTGAAAACGTATTTAAAAAGTTTTAATACGGAAATAGTCGAAATTGATTCCCGTGAAGGAACAACAGATATTCATCAGTTGGAGGATTCACTGTCTGATAATACTGCAGCCGTATTGGTGCAAAATCCGAATTTTTTTGGTTGCATTGAAGATATGCAAGAGATCTCCGAAATAGTTCATAAACATGATGCAATTTTTGTCGCCTGTGTAAATCCCATATCTTTGGGTATTCTTGCTCCTCCCGGTGAGTATGATGCTGATATTGCCGTCGGAGAAGGGCAGGTTTTGGGGAACTATTTAAATTATGGAGGACCTTACTTGGGATTTTTTACAGTAAAAAATGAATTCTTGAGAAAAATGCCCGGGAGAATTGCCGGAGAGACGATTGATAAGAGAGGAAGAAGGTGTTTTGTACTGACATTGCAACCACGGGAACAACATATCCGGCGGGAAAAAGCCACCTCTAACATCTGTACCAATCAGGCATTGCTTGCTCTCAGGGCATGTATCTATCTTTGCGCCCTGGGGAAACAGGGGATCGTAGAAATTGGCAATTTAAATATACAAAAAAGTCATTATGCATTTGAAAGACTTGGTAATTTGAATGTTTTTGAACCGGTTTTTCAAAAACCTTTTTTTAATGAATTTGTTTTAAAAGTGAAAGCCGACATCGGTATTCATTCTATTATCAACCACATGCAGCAAAAAGGCATTAATTGTGGAATAGATATTTCACGCTATTATCCGGAAATGTTGAATTGCCTGCTTCTGTGTGTAACAGAGACAAAAACAAAGGAATCCATTGATCATTTGGTGGATGAATTCGAAAAATGTATCTGGGTATAGAGGTGTTATGCTCAGGATGCTCGCAAAATCTGAATTTTATACAGGGGTGGAGCGGACTGTACAGACACATAGCAATGCGTCTCTGCGTTTTCCGTGTTAAACCTGCACATCAATCATAATATTCACTTTTGAATATAACGTGCCGGAAAATCATATGAATGCTATTATTGAAGACGGAAACAACGCAATTGTTGTAGTCACGCCAAATGCCGTTATTAAAGCAGTGAACCATATCACCTGTGAATTTTTAGGATATAAAAAAGAGGAACTTATTGGCAGCCCTTTTTCCTTAATTCTTGAAGAGGGCAAGCCATATCTGGAAAATGTATTCAATGAGTTAATGAAGCAGGGTTCTATCTTTCATAGAGAGACGGGATATCTTTCAAAAAATGGTAAAAAGATTCCCGTCCTTTTGTCAGGAACAGCAGTATACGGTCAGGATAGAAAGATTCAGGAGGCGCTGTTTGCTGCATTAAATGTTGCGGGAATCAACCGTATAGAGGAAGAACTGCGAATAGCATTGGATCAAAGAGACAGGAACATCAAAGAACTTGGTTACCTGATGTACTTTTCCTGCCTTATAAATGATGAAATGCAGGAGGATAGCCTGATTAAACGTATGAGCTGGGCTATAAAAGAGCATTTCGAACCGGATGTCCTTGTAATTGCAACGATTGATATGGAAAAAAACTGTCTCGTTGTTCCGTTAATTGACCCTCCGATACCTGCGAGTGAGTTTATAAGAGAAGAGGTATTAATAAACCCATCCCAGTGTGATGTATTACGAACGGGAAAAGAGCATTTCGTTACGGACATTAGATATGAACCGTCCTGTAAATGTATGGTTCACAAACTGAAAGAAGGAGGATATGCGTGTGTTCCATTAATGGTAGGCGGTGTTCCTATTGGAATGATGTTGCTGATAAAAAAACAAAGTTGTTATTGGGAAGAGAAACAGATGCAGAAACTGCTGCTGGTTTGTATGGGATTAGCATCTTCGGCGCTATACCGGGTGAGGCTTTTGGAATATAGCAAACATGCTGCGATAACGGATGCACTCACCGGTATCTATAACAGAAGGTTTTTTGATGAAATGCTTGAAAAACAGATTGCTTTAGCGGGCAGGAATAAAGAGCCTCTCAGTATTATTATTGCCGATATTGATAACTTTAAAAAATTGAATGATAAGTATGGGCACATAATGGGAGACCGGGCTTTGCAGTATGTTGCGAAGGTGATGAAAGGTTGTATAAGGTTGTCAGATATCCTTGCCAGATATGGTGGTGAGGAATTTGTCATTATAATGCCTGCAACAAATACAATGAACGCAATGGAAAAAGCGGAACAAATCCGTCAACGTGTAGAATCGATACGACTTGAAATGGAAAACGGAGAAGGGTATCCGGCGTTGACAATCAGTATTGGTGTTGCGACATTTCCTGTGCACGGCACGGAAAGTAAGGCTTTTGTATGGGCTGCGGATGAAGCATTGTTATTGGCAAAAAAAAGAGGAAAAAACATGGTAATGACTCCTTAAAAACTGTGCCGTTTTGCCCCCTTTTGAGTCTGCCTTTGTGATGCAATTTCTTGCTGTTTGTACCCGAAAAAATTATTTTGCTTTGTCTTTGGCGTTATATATGATTCCTAAAGCAAAATGGACTTTTGAGTCATCCGGATTAATTTCCAAAGCCTTTTTCAGTAACTGGATAGCTTCATCGAATTGGTTTTTCTTTGCATAGGCAACTCCTAAATTATAGTAAGCATCAGAATATTGAGGATTCATTTCTATTACCTTTTTAAAAGCGGAAATAGATTCGTCTGTGGCGTCAATTGCAGCATATGCAACGCCCAAATTATAAAACCCCATGTCAAATTCAGGATTTAGTTTTACGGTAATTTTAAAAGTCTTTATTGCTTCATTGTATTGTGCTTTTTCATAATAATAAATTCCAAGGTTATAGAGCGCCTCTATGTAATCTGGCGATACGGCAAGGGCGCTTTGTATCGTTTCAATTGCCTTATCAAGCTGTTTTTGCTTGTAATAAATTACACTAAGATTGTTATACGCTTTCACAAAATTTGCATCTAATTCGATTGTTTTGTTATATGCACCAATAGCTTCCTCAACCATCCCCTTTTCATCATAAAGAATTCCAAGATTGTAATATGCCTCGACAAAATTTGGATTTGTTGCTATTGCCTGTTTAAATGCATTGATGGATGCATCTATGGTCTCCCCTTGTTCTTTGCTCTGGCAATAACCGAAGGTTGTTAATGTAAGAATAATAATCATTGTAATAATAGCTGTTTTCATAGTCGTTCCTTTCATTCAATATATGTTGAATCGGGAGGTATACGATTTTCCACGATAGGTTTGCATGGTTTCATTTCGTGAATTATACCAATCCCTTCGGATATCGGCAGTGGTATTTTTCGATGATCTGATGGAGAAAGATTTTTTTGCTTAATACACGGAGAAAGAGAAAAATATAAAAATTTGTTTTTGTCAGGAGGTTCATAAATCTGACGGGCGCTTTTTCCCGCAACAGGCGGTATATCAGGAATGCCCAGGCGAATGTATTTGCTATCAATTTCTCTCACATATGGCTGCTCTAATAATGTTGCTCCTTCTTTTAGAACGGGAGAAAGAATAGTAACATATTCTGATTGAAACGGGGAGCTGGCCGGATTGAATAATGTTGCTTTTAATTGATCAAGTGAAGGTATCCCTAAAGATACTTGATCCTTTTGGACGGAAAGTTGTTCAGAAACACCTTCTCTTACGGCGAGAGAAACAGGTTCCTTCTTAAATGTTTTCCTGATTTTATCGACAAACAAATCTCCAACCAGGAGTTCTTCGAGAGAGGCGTCTTTTTTTTCTACCTTTAAAAAGTGATAGTTTATGTAAACCAATGAGACAGCGAATCCGATTGCAAGCAGGGAAGTGATGATCTTGGATATTAACGGGAAGTACTTCATGACGAGATGGAACAAGATACAAAATAGAAAAGCGGAAACACCAATTTCTAAAAGGCCTGCCTGGGGTTTACCTGTGTAGCTGAAGTAAACCATGGTTAAAGTTACTATCAAGAAAAAAATGCAAAAATTGGCGACCATCCGGTGCCATGGTTTTGTTTGGGTATGATAAGGATAGTGCTTTGGCGATTCTAACGATTGGTTATTTTTCCCCGTCATCGATTTTTTCATTGAGAATAAGTGTTATTTTGTTTGGCTATATTCAAGGAGAATAAATAATACAATCTGCTTATCAATTAAACAACTATTAATTGTCTTTTCAAATTGATCATATAAATCCGTTTAACTATAATATTTTTTAACAGTTTATGATATGAAAATTCACGCAACAATTTAGTTTTTGGAAAAGGACATTCACATGCCGCCTGGTATATAACAGAAGAAAATTTTTTTTTGTAGTGGCAAGGCGTGCCTTGCTATTGCTGATATTTTACGAGGCAAGGCGCACCCCATTCGCATCAACCTAACTTTAAGCAAAAAATGGGCCGTTGAAGCAAAACGGAAGTAAAGATATTCTTTTTTCACTGTGAGGTTAAAAAATTTTTTAAAGAAACACATTTTTTTCAGAACACGCAAGAATTTTTTTGATATAAAAGGAAATATTACAGCTTAAATAATTTCTTCGTAATTCAAAAATACGAATCAGAGCGTGTCTCAAATAAAAAAACTGAAAGAAATCACCGAAAAACATATAAAGTGTTTGGATAAGGACAATTTGAATAAAATCGCCCGTGAGACATCGCTTATACAACTCAAGGCCTTAGAGCGATTTTCGAATGTGTATCTCGAGGATAGTACCCAAATAGAACTCAGTGAGCGGTTATCGGAAGAATTCAAAGGAATGGGTGGCAGTGCGAGTAAATCATCCATAAAGCTGGATGTATTATATGAGGCAACACACCATCTGTTGAAAAAGGTTTTCATTACGGGCGGCTCTTATTCAGACCAGAAAAACGGAGCAAAAGTATTGAATGAGATTCAGGAAGGAGATTTAATAATAAGGGACTTAGGCTATTTTGATCTTTCTGTATCAGGAAGTATCCAGGAAAAAAAGGCCTATTATTTAAGTCGTTTATTCAAGGGAGTCAAAGTCTATTTAAGCCCCGATTCCGATGCAGAAGCCATAGACTTGGTATCACATGTAAAAAAACGAATTGACCAAAAGGGATTTATAGATATGAGAGTTTATCTTGGCGAGGAGAGGATATGCAGCCGTTTGGTCGCATATTGCACACCGGAAACCGAAAGAGCCTATTTTCCAAAAACACAAAGAGCCGGGATGTGATGTACACCA
>SOET01000039.1 GCA_021646465.1 Candidatus Kuenenia hertensis
ATTTCAAAGAACATACAAAAAATTATGACTACGCAAATACTTATCCGGACAATACCGACTTTAACTTTAAAAAATAAACATATTAATATTTAAGTTTACTTTCCTTAAGGTAGTATTATTTGGGATAAGTTGTTTTTTGTCAAAGTATTAAGTGTAGTTTTCTTCCCAATCTGTTTTTCCGATTCGGCTTTTCAGGTAACAAACCTTATTTGAGAACGGATACTCGAGATTTACAAGATATCAGAGGAGGTGGTGAATTAAAAACACACGCTATCCTGATGTTGTCTTTTCTTACGGTATATTTTTATATCCGGAGTTTTATGTACTCAATATCTTTCATATCAAATTTGCCTATTCCTTTCTTTTCTGCATTTGCGATATGTTTTGCTTTTTGAAAGACGGGGTTTAAGCGATTTTCCCTGCGTTTTGCATCTATTATATCAAGTCCGATCCTGTCTATTGCAACAGGATCCGTTCCGAAAAACAGTTGATCTTCATTCCAGATAGTGTTGGGTGCTTTTGGCCTGGGACCTCCTGAAAAGCATGCCTGTAATGCGTCTACGATATGTAATCGTAATTTATCCTTAATGGCAGGATGGGCACATACCTCAGCCGAAGCAGGGTCGCAATAATAAGGGGATGGATGAAACCGCGGGGTATTATTTATTACCCCAAATCCGATATTTTTGAGACATAAGGTTACCCCGGCAATACCATGGTCTTTCATTACCGGCACATTAATAATCGCAGTTGCTTGTTGCGTGACAATCCTGCTGAAAAGTGATCTTGGGCCGTCATCCTGACGTAATTTTTTGTCATCATTATGCGATTCATAATAAACATCTCTGTCATACCCGGTACTATGTTCCGTGCCATAATACCGTACTCCGCTGGTTCCTCTGTTTAATTCATAGCCCGCGCTGACTAAATGTTCTTCAAAACGATCCCAGACGATAATATTATTTTCCTTTACCCCTGCGGCAACCAGGCCAAGTATGATAGCATTTACAACCTCCGGCCGCGTAGAGAGCATTTTTCCGCCTATGGGGTTCACCTTGATACCTACAATATCCTCTGGCGTAAAAAAACAGCGCCAAGCGTCTTTAGTATTTTTTTTGCCGGTAAGCGCAAACATCCCTTCATCCACCATTTTTTGCACTCGTTTTTGATCGGGAGTTCCTTTGCTTATAATCCCGCGGTCTTTTACGGCAACTACTGTGCTTCTTTTTTTTTCATCAGGAACCGAATCTGCACCGATGGCTTCTCTCAGGCCGTTAATCCCTATAGAGCCTATTCCGATGCCAACAGCGCCGATGGCGGTGTGCTTTAAAAAATCCCTGCGAGAAAAATGATTATTTGTAAAACCCATAACATTCTCCTTATTAAAAATCCAGGCATATTTCCCGTATTTCTTCTTGAATCCCAAGTTTTCTTATTACTGTTTCGAGTGATCTCTTTTCCTGAGATGCTAATATCTCCAGACGTCCTTTTCCTGCCGCAGTAGTAAAATTTCCTTCCAATAGCTTTGTCGCTTTTTCGGCGACGAGCTTTGCCGGGTCTATTAAATGAAGCCCTGGCCTTAGTGTAGTAAAATATTCATTTAAAAAAGGGAGATGTGTACTCGAAAGAGTAATTGTGTCAACTAAGTTATCAATTTCATCCAGCATTGAAAGTTCTTCTGAGATCACCTGACGGCTTTTTTCTTTATTTGATAAAAAATCCCCCGTTTCCACGAGCTCTACCATCCTGGAAGCATTAAATTTTGTAATCTTTACCGGAGACGGAATATTCTGCGATTGTATATACTCGTCGAGTTCTAAACTCTTTACCGTGTTTTGCGTTGCCAAAATAGCGATATGTCCTGTTTTTGATACCGTTATTGCCTCATGTATCGGTGGAAATACTCCTATAATTTCACTATCGTTTTTTTTGATTTCATGAAGCACCTGAATGGAAGGAGTATTGGAGGCAAGCACTATGAGCTTTGGGCTGAAATTTTTAGAAAGATACTCGATTGTGTTTTGAACAATGTTTAATAGTTCAGTATGTGTTTTTTTCCCATAAGGAAAGTGTTTTTTATCTGCGAGATAAATGTAATTCTCGCAGGGCAACGCATTTCTAATTTCCTTTATTATTGAAAGGCTTCCAACTCCTGAATCAAAAATTGCTATTGGGTTTTCGTTGTTCATAAATGTCTGTTGTTAATTATAATTATTACTGATTTCGGAACTACATTATTTTTATTGGTGATATATTCAGGAAAACAATAATATTTTACCTTCGTAACAATGTTTATGCAAAAAAATACTGAATGGAGAATTGTAAAATATCTTTGCAATAAAACCTGAAACTGTGTTTTCATATGATTCCATGAATGAGGAACTAGTGCATTTCAGCCAATTTTTTATCTGAAAAGTTATTTGTAAAGGCATAATATATTGCTAAATAATCACATACGAAAAAATTCATCATTTTGGCACAAAAAATGCGCATTGCTTATGAACAAGTACAAGAAATAAAAGTATTAAAAGCGGAACAAAAACAACTTCTCCCGAAAAAAATTCGTTGCTTTTTGCTCAAAAGAGTAATTTTCCGCATTTTTTTCGCTTAATGCCGCCTTGCTATCTTTTATAAAATTTTTTTTTAAAAGGACGAGGAGTAGGGCACACATAACTCTTTATTTTTTAAAAGGTTACAATTTACGTTGAATTTGATCTGTTTATTGGGAATAAAGTTTGCTTTCGTCAGTAAAGGGGGTGAAATATGAAATCTACAAAATAAAATACGAGTCGTCTATAGAAATAAAGATAGCTGATATTTTGTTATGATTTATTGGGAGGGAGAACCCAGAATGAAGATGTCCTTAACGGCAAAAATAATTCTATTGTTTGTCATGGCGGGAGTAATACCCTTAATTGCCATAGGTGTGTTGAGTTATATAAATTCCAGCAGAGCATTAGAAAAACAGGCATACAACCAGTTACAGGGGGTACGCGAAATAAAAAAGGCGCAAATAGAGCAGTTTTTCCGTGAACGTGAAGGTGATATGGGGGTACTGGTTGATACCGTCGGTACACTGCGAAAAGAGGCTTTTGAAAAACTTGTTGCAATTCGTGAAGTAAAGAAAGCCGAGGTAGAACGATACTTTCAAACGATAAGCGATCAGGTTGTTTCCTTCTCTGAAGATAAAATGATCGTCGATGCTATGCGCCAGTTTAAAGAATCTCTCCGAAATGTTCGTGCAGAAAATACGGTAAGTAATGAAACCTTTGAGCATATGAAGAATGAAGTGCTTTCATATTACACCGGAGAGTTTACTTCGGAATACAAAGAAAAAAACCAAGGGAAAACACCCAATATAAATAACTATTTTACAATGCTGGATGAAGATTCCATAGTGCTCCAATATTATTATATCCGTGATAATAAGAATCCCCTCGGTTCAAAGCATTTGCTTGATCGGGCAAACGATAATTCTCAATACAGCAAAATACACCAAAAGATACATCCTATATTGAGAAATTATTTGGAGAGGTTTGGGTTTTACGATATTTTCCTCGCAGACTCGGAAACAGGAGATATCGTGTATTCGGTATTCAAAGAATTGGACTACACCACCTCGCTCATCGATGGCCCTTACGCCAAGACCAATTTTGGTGAGGCATTTCGCAGGGCAAATGCGGCTGCAAGCAATGATACAGTGGTATTGGTAGACTACGCGTCATACACTCCCTCATATGAGGCTCCGGCAAGTTTTATTGCATCTCCCATATTTGACGAAAACAACAAAAAGATAGGTGTTGCGATGTTTCAGATGCCTATAGACCGCCTGAATGCCATAATGGGCGAACGGTCAGGGTTGGGGAAAACGGGAGAGACATATCTGGTGGGTCCTGACAAACTTATGAGATCGGATTCTTATCTTGATCCGGAGAATCATACGGTAATAGCATCGTTCAGGAATCCCGTAAAGGGTAATGTGGATACAGACGCTTTACATTCTGCGCTTGCTGGTAAAAAGGGAGCAGAGGTAATAAAAGACTACAACAACAATCCAGTGCTTTCCGCCTATACTCCGGTAAAAGTGGGAGGATTGACGTGGGCGCTTCTTGCCGAGATAGATGTAGCAGAAGCATTCTGTCCTTTTGACAGCGATGGAAAGTACTTTTTTGCCAAATATATTGAAAAATACGGATATTACGATCTGTTTCTCATAAATCCCGACGGGTATGTATTTTATACAGTAACCAGGGAGGCAGACTACCAGACCAACATGGTAGACGGGAAATACAGCAGTTCCAACCTGGGGAAACTTACACGCAAGGTATTGGAAACAAAGCAATTCTGTCTTGCCGACTTCGAACCCTATGCCCCGAGTAACGGAGAACCGGCATCCTTCATCGCACAGCCTGTCATAAACAACGGCAAAGTGGAGGCAATCGTAGCGCTCCAACTTTCCATTGACGCGATAAATGGTATCATGATGCAACGCGAAGGCATGGGAGAAACGGGAGAAACGTACCTTGTTGGTAACGACAAACTTATGAGATCGGATTCCTATCTCGATCCAAATAACCATACGGTAAAGGCTTCCTTTGCCAACCCTGCAAAGGGAAAGGTGGATACGGAAGCGAGCAGGGATGCATTGGCGGGAAATACCGGTTCAAGGATTATTATCGACTATAACGGGAATCCGGTGTTATCTTCCTACACTCCTATTAAGGTTGGAGACACAACATGGGCGCTGCTTGCAGAGATCGACAAGGCGGAGGCATTTGCCGCGGTAAACAAACTTGGCATGTGGATGATCGTCATCGGCGCCTTGTCCGGCGGGTTTGTGGCAGGGCTGGGATTCATTGTAATCAAACTGACGAACAGGATATCGAGCCTGTTCAAAAACCTCCTTGCGGAATTGACGGGAAGCGCGACACAGCTTGCGTCAGCGTCGGAACAGATATCGGCGTCAAGCCAGAGCCTTTCGGAGGCTACCTCAGAGCAGGCAGCATCCATAGAAGAAACGTCTTCAACAATGGAAGAGATGTCGTCAATGACGAAGCAAAACGCAGACAATGCGAAGGAGGCAGCGTCCCTTGCAAAACAGTGTAATGATTCGGTGGAAAAAGGAAACCAGGCGGTAGTGGGCACGGTTGAAAACGGAAACAGTGCGGTGATAGAAATGGCAGGGGCGATGAATGAGATATCGGAGAGTAGCGGAAAGATTGCGGACATTATAAAGATCATAGAGGGGATAGCGTTCCAGACGAACCTGCTTGCATTAAACGCAGCGGTAGAAGCAGCGAGGGCAGGGGAGCATGGGAGAGGGTTTGCGGTGGTGGCCGAAGAGGTGAGGAATCTTGCGCAGAAGAGTTCTACGGCAGCGAAGGATATAACGGCGCTGATAACGGATAGTGTGAAGAAGGCGGAGACGGGGAAGGAGTTGGTGGATAAGACAAAAGGGGTATTGTCGAGCGCGGTTGAACAGGTGAAAGAGGTATTTTCCGGAGTAGTGGAACAGGTTCAGAAGGTGGTGCAATTGGTGGATGAGATATCGACCGCCTCGGAGGAGCAGTCGAACGGGATAGATCAGATAGGGAAGACGGTGCAGCAGATGGATCAGGTGACGCAACAGAATGCGGCAAATGCGGAGCAGACGGCGGCGGCAAGCGAAGAACTCACGGCGCAGGCGCAAGCGCTGAATGATTTGGTGGATAAGATAGCAATAGAGGTAAATACGGGGAGCGATTTGAAGGAAGAGGAAAGGAAGGCGGTGACGGCTCCGGCAGCGGGAAAGAGGCAGGCAATCCCTGCGGCGGAAATAGCGGCGACAGTAAGGAAAAAACCTGCGCTGAAAGGAAACGGTAAGGAGGCTGCACAAACAAAGACAAACCCGCGAAACATAATTCCTATGGAAGATGATGATTTTAATGATTTTTAATAGTGATTCCTGTGTAGTGTCTAACTAAATAGTTGTCAAATCCTGCCTGCACCAGCTAACACCGGGTGCAGGCGGGAAACCTGCGGTTGTTAACAGGTGTATTTTCCGATGTAAAAATTGTTTTTAGGTTTGTTGCAACCAGATTACGATGGCAAAACCAAAATTGTTATTAGTAGACGATGATAAAAACGCTCTTGATGGTTTGAAAAAAATTCTATCACGTTATGGATATGCCGTTTCTGGTGTTATTTCAGGAGATGCGGCGCTGGATGTTTTGTTGCAAAAAAAATTTGATATTATCATAACAGACTTAAATTTGCCGGGAATGGGTGGTTTGACGTTAATCCAGGAAATAAGAAAGAGAGAATTGCCCGTATCAATAATTGTTCTTACGGCATATGATGAGGATATCGCAATAAATACAAAAAAATATGGAGTGGATGATTATCTTGCAAAACCGGTAAATGTAGATAAACTTGAGTTGGCGCTTGAAAGGTTGTGGGAAAGACAAAAAACCAGTTAAAAATGTTTTTTTCTGGCTGTTCCTTAGAAACATAATAAATGAATTTTGAATCACAGAAGATAAACACACTCATTCAACTTGCTATCCAGGAGGATATTGGCCCGGGCGATATCACAACGGAAAGCATTTTTTCCCCCCATTTAATGGGTGAAGGGGAATTCATTGCAAAGGAAGACGGAATCATCGCAGGATTGCCTGTCATTGGTCACTTTTTTTCAAAAATTGATGAAAATATTTTTTTGAAAACGTTTATTTCGGATGGAACGTTTGTCAAAAAGGGTGAAGTCTTTGCTTCCGTCAATGGCAGGGTGCAGTCATTGCTTTCAGGAGAAAGAATTGCTTTGAATTTTCTTCAGCGGCTTTCCGGCATTGCGACTTTTACTGCGCAATTTGTTGAAAAAGTGAAACCCCTGAAAGTAGCAATTATGGATACAAGAAAAACAGTTCCCGGCTGGCGTTATTTGGAAAAGTATGCTGTTACCATGGGCGGGGGAGTAAATCACCGGATGGGTCTTTATGATCAGGTGCTCATAAAAGACAACCACCTGGATTTTATGAAAAAGGAGTTATCGGCGGAGGAAATTGCAGATGCCAGTGTTATCAAAAAAACAATTTCAAAGGTGAGAAGAAAAACCGGAAGTAATATTTTAATTGAAGTGGAGACGCGTACGTTGACTGAAGTGGAAGATGCAATTAATGCAGGAGCTGACGTTATATTACTTGATAACATGAATCCTGCCGGGATAAAAAAAGCCGTTTCACTGGTCAAAAATTGCAAATATGGAAAGGAATCGTATCGGCCCTTAACAGAAGCCTCCGGGAATATTACCTTAGATAATGTGAAATCAATCGCTGAGACAGGCGTTGATCGTATTTCCATCGGAGCCCTTACCCACTCTGCAAAGGCATTGGATATTTCATTAAAAATTTCCCGGAAGTAGTCTTTCATTAACTGGCGTTAATGCCAATATCTTTTCTGTAATACATACCCTCAAAAGTCAAACTGTTAATTGCGCTGTAAGCGATGGTTCTTGCTTCACTCACGTCCTTTCCCAATGCCGTTACCCCCAGGACACGCCCTCCGCTTGTTACGATATTGCCGTTATCCTTAGCAGTACCAGCGTGAAATACCTGTACGTTTTTAAATGCTTTCACGGATTGTAATCCGGAAATGGGCAGTCCCTTCTTGTATCTTCCAGGATATCCCTTTGACGCCAATACCACACAAACTGAATGGCTGTCATACCATTCAATTTCTGCCTTATCCAAAGAGTTGTTGATAGCAGCCATGAAAAGTGATACCAGATCGCTCTTCATCCTTACCAGAAGGGCCTGAGTTTCCGGGTCTCCAAATCTCGCATTAAACTCAAGTACCTTTGGTCCTGCATTTGTGATCATCAGGCCCGCATAAATAATACCATTGTAAGGACGATTTTCTCTTTTCATGGCATGGACGATTGGTACTAAGACATTTTCCTCTATATAAAGCTGCAGGTCATTGGTAATGAGAGGCGAGGGAGAATATGCCCCCATGCCCCCAGTATTGGGGCCTTTATTTCCATCATAAATCGCTTTATGATCTCTTGCAGAAGAAAACGGGATAATAGTCTGCCCGTCAGTAATAGCAAGGATAGATACTTCTTCACCCTGGAGACATTCTTCTATCACCACTTTATCCCCTGCACTGCCGAATATCTTTTCCACCATTATCTCTTGTAAATGCTCCTGTGCCTCCTCAAGCGTTTTACATACAAAAACGCCTTTTCCCTTAGCCAGGCCATCTGCTTTAAGCACAATGGGGACAGAACATTTTTCCAGATATTTTTCAGCCTTTTTTATGTCTTCGAATACGCGAAAGTCGGCAGTGGGAATGCCGTGCTTCCTCATAATATTTTTTGCAAAGACCTTGCTTCCTTCAATAATGGATGCCCTTTTGCTGGGGCCGAAAATATTGAGTTTGCCGTCCTTAAATTTATCAACTATGCCTGCCAACAATGGATCTTCAGGGCCGACAACGGTCAAATCGATTTTTTGTTTGGAAGCGAAATAAAAAAGGTCTTCTATATTGTCGGCGTCGATATCAACGCATTCGGCAACTTCTGCGATTCCGGGATTTCCGGGAGCACAAAATATTTTTTTTACCCTCGGCGATTGTGCTATCTTCCATGCGATAGCATGTTCTCTTCCGCCGCTTCCGATAATCAGTATTTTCATGTATATTATTCACCTCATTGTAATTGGATCGTATTAAGTAATTTGAAACATTCTATCAGAATAAGGAAGAAAAAAGGAAAGTTTTTTTGCTCTTGACAGTTTTGCATTGGCTGATATACTGATTTCAGTAACTGCACACAAAAATGTACAATTTGTTTTAATTATGCTATTTACACTTTGGCAACGCGGGGTAGAGCAGTCTGGTAGCTCGTCGGGCTCATAACCCGGAGGTCGCAGGTTCGAATCCTGTCCCCGCTACCAAATAACATAAGGGATTGCGGCTTCTGCCGTGATCCCTTTTTTTTGTCTACAGTACTAAAATTATACTAGTTTTTTTCAGTCTCATTTCGTTTTTTGACTTCTCCTGGCGCATGCATAAAAAATACTTGCATATGTGTTGCATTTGTGAGACAATTTTACCATGAGTAAATCAGCAACTGTTCATGCAAGAATAGAGCCCGAAACGAAAAAGAAGGCCGAAGGCGTTCTGAAAAAATTAGGAATAAGCCCCACAGAAGCAATCCGCATTTTTTATAAGCAAATTTGCCTTCGTGGCGGTCTCCCCTTTCCCGTTCTAATCCCTAATGAGACGACTAAAAAAACCCTGGAAAAAAGTAGCCGGGGCGAAGATATTCAATCCTTTAACTCTCTCGAAGAAATGTTTGATAGTTGGGAGAAATGAAAAAACTATCCCAATCTCATCAATTCTTAAAAGATGTTAAAAGAATGAGAAAACGGGGCAAAGATATTAAAAAGTTGCAATCCATTGTGACCAAACTTGCCAATAACGAAACACTCCTCCCAAACACCATGATCACCCTTTGATAGGCGAGTGGAATACCTATCGAGATTGCCATATTGAACCAGATTGGATTCTCATCTATTACACCGATGAAAATAGACTACGTTTGGAACGTACTGGCAGCCATAGCGACCTGTTTGAATGATATCCTGCTTACAACAAATGGATATAATTCCAATGATAATAAAGCCTTATTTACGGTGGATTATTTTTTCTATGAGTGTGAAAGGTTAACTTAAGCACTTTTTTTGTACCGGGAGTAATCTTGACGCTGTCATCCAGGCAAACTCCAACAGCCCATATCGGTTGATTGTTCATGGAAACTATAGGAATGTGGTTGCGTTTTCTCCAGGGTATTTTTTTATCGATGAAAAGCTTTTTCAATTTCTTATGACCATGAGTACCTAATGGAGAAATGGTGTCTCCGTTTCTTCGATTCCTAATGATTACAGGAGTTTTAATGCATTCAAAATCCAGCAACTCTTCGTAGTTTGTTTTCGAGGATTTAAATTTTTCGAGTGATATATCACTCCTTTCCAAAAGTTCTGCGGTTAAACTTCCAATATCTCCGATCTGTGTCATCCCGGGTATTTTGACGAAAATCTCCGGTAATTCTCTAAATGTTTTTTGAAAAAGTTCTTTTTCTAAAAATAGTTTTCCCTGTTCATGCCATAAGGTGATTTTCCCCGGTAATTGAAACCTCCAGTTCTTCCCTTTTTTCGCTAGTCCTTCGAGTATCATGGAATAATGTCCATAATTTAAGGCTTTTAAAGGAATATCCATTGTGTGCAACAGTTTTCGAAGGAGTAAATACTGTAAAATTTTTGGTTGTTTTAAGAGAAAATCAGTATCAAGAATATGTGTACGATCTGATTTGTAAATGGTCGCATTTTCAAATGCTGTTTTGCATTCTGCAAAAAGATGTTCATTGTTTATATTGAGGATTTGGGATAGTTGAGAAAGGGCATTTTTTATATTAGGGTTATATTTATTTTCCAATAAAGGAATGAGTTCAAGACGTATTTTATTCCGTGTGTAATCCTTTTCGTAATTAGAAGCATCGATCCGGTATTTTGTATGGTCTTTTTTGAGATATTCAAGAATTTCACTTTTCCAGGCAAATAAGAGCGGACGAATGATGAATACTGACGTGTGGTGCGATAACGGTCGTTTAATGGGTATCCCGCCAAGGCCAAGGACACCGGTGCCCCTGATTATTCTGTGGAGTAAGGTTTCTGCATTGTCGTCCGCGGTATGCCCGGTTGCTATATGAGAAACATTGTAACTCTGCGATGCCTCCAAATAAAATTTATACCTTTCTTTTCGTGCGGTTTCTTCCAGAGAAAGTTTGGTTTCTGAGGCAATTTTTCTTATGTTTACCCTTTTTGAGATAAAGGGAAGTGAAAGTTCTTTTGATAGATTTTGAACGAATTGTGCGTCTTCTTCAGAAAAATCGCCCCGGAGCTGATGGTTAAGGTGTGCCACATAGAGCCGCAGACGGAGATTTTCTTCGGAATTAAGAGCACAAAGTGTTTTCAAGAGTGCAACGGAGTCAGGTCCCCCGGAAACGCCTACAATGATTGAATCATTTGGCTGAATGAGTTGGTATTTATTAATAACTGCGAGTGTTTTTTTGACAAATGGGTGCAATTTCATATTGATTAAGACTATATCTTTATCCTGAGCAAATCAAGTAGAGAAATGGATTGACTTTGGCAGTGAGGTTCGTAAAATATTCATATATAATGAAATCGCTGATTATTATGATAGGCCTGGTAGGAGATAATAAAATAAATAGAATGTTAAAATACTTTTTTCTTGCTGTACTTTCTGTTTGTATAGTATACAATTACCCGAAAATCAGGTGTTACGGCAGTCCTGAGAAAAAAATAGAGCAGATGACTGTTTCCGGAATAGATATTGAGGTCGAGCTGGCGGTTACCCATGAAGAGCATATGAAAGGGTTAATGTATCGTGATAGATTGGAAGATAACAAAGGAATGTTCTTTGTTTTTCCCGAGGAGAAAAACCTTTCCTTTTGGATGAAAAATACCTATGTACCGCTTTCTGTTGCTTTTATCAATGCAGAAGGAAGGATTACTCAAATAGAAACGATGAAACCGCAGAGCCTCGATCTCCATGAGTCACGGGAAAAGGTGCGTTATGCCCTGGAAATGAAATCGAATTGGTTTGAAATTCATAATGTACGGGAGGGGGATGTGGTAAGAATGCCGCGCATTATAGCAAATGATGAATCCGGTGACAGTAAAAACTGAAAACTGAAATATTTTTATGGAAAGTATGCATATGACACAACAAAGTATTATTAACGAAAAAGATGGTTCTGAGATGGTGTATGTAGCCCCCGGTAATTTTATTATGGGGGAAGATAAGAAGGTTGTGTTTGTAGATGCTTTTTATATTGATAAATTTCCAATAACAAATTCTCAATACAAGAAGTTTATTGATGAAACGGGCGCCAAGCTCCCCTTTTTTTGGAATAACGAACGATTTAACAAGCCATTGCAGCCGGTGGTGGGGGTGAGCTGGAGTGAGGCTGTTGCATATGCGAAATGGGCGGGGAAACGGCTTCCCAAAGAAAAGGAGTGGGGCAAAGCGGCGCGGGGCGTTGATGGAAGGGAATATCCATGGGGAAACATGCAGCCTGACCATACCATGGCTGTTTTTAATCTTGACCCAAATACCGGTATGCCTGCAGCGGTTGGAGATCGTAAGGAGGGAGCAAGTCCTTATGGTTGTTATGATATGGCAGGAAATGTTTGGGAATGGTGTGAAGATTGGTATGAAGAAGGAAAATACCGGGTAGTGAGGGGTGGTTCATGGTTGAATCATCATTATATTCTCAGGTGTGTGTATCGCAGTTGCAGTTACCCGGAAGGACGGGATAACAATGTAGGTTTTCGCTGCGTAAAAGATGTGGAATAATTAACTTTTTTTAATTCCCAGGGCGCTTAATGACATCCGGATATCATAGTTGCCTTTAAACTCGTATTCATCTTCAAAAACCTTTTTAAAGTTATAAATATTTTTAAAATCGTCTTTCGAGTCCGTTTCTGTCTTTCCCATCAACCCGCTTTCAACAAGGTTGAATACGATGTTTCCAAAATCTATATCCTCTTTTATCCCCCATTGCTCAAATACGGTTAAGGTCATAAAACCGAATTGCTTTAATGCAAAACGTTTAATCCCTTCCATGAGTTCTTTTCCGGTTACGTGGCGGTCATAATCAGAGGTTTTATATTGGTTTTTACCAAGCATGTTTGTGGTGAATTCGAGCGCCTCGAATACAAATTGATAAGCAAGAGGAGAATAGCTAGGGTCGTTTTTGACTATTTCCTTTATTTTGCTCCAAGAGTTTTTCATATTCATTTCTCCAAGAAAAAGTGTTTTATTGTTTTTTTGATGGAATGATTGTCTCTTTTCCGGGTATATCAGGCTCTTTTTCAATCCTTGGGAATAGGGGGTTTCCCTTTTTTACGATAATACCATTTTTTATAGACTGGTGATATTCCAGGCAAGGGGATTCATTGTTTTCCAAAATACCAAGTTGTTTTTGTATTTCAATGCAGGTATCTGGCATAAAAGGGGAAATAAATATTGAAATATCTTTGATTGCCTTTGCCAGCGAGCTGATGACGTTTTTAAGCTGAGGTCTGTCCTCACTTGTTTTTGCAAGCGTCCATGGTTTTTTTTGTTCAATAAATTTATTTGCGTTTCCTATAAATTCCCAGATAACTTCCAGTGCTTTGCTAAATTGAAGATTTTCCAGTTCGTGGTTTATTTTACTTTGGGTAAGTTGTGAAGCCTCTTTCAACTCATCATCTTCTTCCGAATATTCAGGTATCACCGCATCGAAATATTTTTCGATCATAGTGAGTGTTCGTTGTAACAAGTTGCCAAGATCATTGCCAAGGTCTGAATTAATTCTGGTTATTAAAGCAGAATAAGAAAAATTGCCATCAAGCCCGAAAGGTACTTCCCTCAGAAGAAAATACCGGTAAGCATCGGTGCCATAAAGTTGGATAATGTTCAATGGGTCTATTGCGTTTCCTAATGATTTAGAAATCTTTTGACCTTCAATCGTCCACCACCCATGGGTAAAGATTTTCAGAGGCAATGCTATGTTGAGCGATAGAAGAATAGCAGGCCAGATTGCACCATGGAACCACAAGATTTCCTTTCCTATGATATGGACGTTTGCCGGCCAGTATTTCTGAAATAGCTCCATATCATCATCATAGCCAAGAGCGGTAATGTAGTTTAAAAGTGCGTCAATCCAGACGTAAATTGTGTGTGTAGTATCCATGGGTACCTGAATTCCCCAGGTTACTGCCGACCGGCTTATACTGATATCTTCGATGTGAGAGGTTATTCTTTGAAGTATTTCATTTCTTCTTGATTCAGGCTGAACAAATTCAGGATGCTTATTGTAGTGTTCAATAAGCTGTGTTTGATATTTGGATAACTTAAAGAAGTAATTTTTCTCTTTTACTTTTTCTACACTGCGCTTACATTCCGGACACCGTCCTTCATCGAGTTGTGTTTCTGTCCAAAAAGTTTCACAGGGGACGCAGTATCTTCCCTCGTATTCTCCTGGATAGATGTCGCCGTTTTCGAATAACTTCCGGAATATATTCTTTACACGCCGAACGTGTCTTTCATCAGTGGTACGTATAAAGTCATCATTGGAAATGTTGAGATGTTTCCACAAGTCTTTAAACTTATCTACGACTGTATTGACAAAATCATGGGGGGTTTTGCTGCAGACTTCGGCTGCTTTTTGAATTTTTTGTCCATGTTCATCAGTGCCGGTTAAAAAGAATACGTCACATTGCTGCAACCTTCTGTATCTGGCTAAAACATCTGCTGCTATGGTGGTGTAAGAGTGGCCAATGTGCGGTATATCATTTACGTAATAAATAGGAGTGGTAAGATAGAAAGACTGCTTACCCATGGTTGCAATCCTCTTTGCAGGATTGATGGCAATCGCCTCTTTCTTTTTGCGTTTTTTGTGCAGGCTTATTTTGCACCCTGGAGATATCTTTAGTTGAAGCGGTAAACCGGCTTCCGTTTTCTAATTCAACGGTGACAAGTTGTTGCAAAATATCGTGGTTGATTATTTCTCCAATGCCTTTTGCAGTCTTCACAGAAGTCCCTTTTTTAGGAAGGCGTTGTTTTAGATCTTCATAAACGCGGTCTTCGTAACGCAGGCAGCACATAAGCCGGCCGCATCTCCCCGATATTTTTGAGGGGTCCAGGGTGGCTTTTTGGTTTTTTGCCATCTTCATAGTAACCGGTTCTAAATTTTTCAGGAAAGATCTGCAGCAAAGCTCCTGCCCGCAGTGTTCGTAATCCGCCAGGAGCCTTGCTTCATCACGTACGCCAATTTGTTTCATCTCTATTCGTGCCTGATATTCTTTTGCCAGGTCTTTTACCAATTCTCTGAAATCAACACGTCCATTGGCAAGAAAATAAAAGATGATTTTTTTACTCCCAAATAAATGCTCTACGTATGCAAGTTTCATGAGGAGCTTATGTTCTTTTATCTTCATCTGGCAAAATTTCGATTCGTTTGGAATGAATTCTGTATCTATTTTTTTTTGTTTTTCTTTATCCTCCGGGGTCGCTTTTCGTAAAACTTCGCCAAGATTTTCTACGGGAGCATCGTCTTCTATTTCTCTCACTTTGGCAACGACAGTGCCAAATTCTATACCTCTGTTCGAGCGGATTATAACATCATCGCCCTTTTTTATAGAGTTCATTGGTGCAAAAAAATCAGCAGTATTTTTTAATACGCCGTACCGGATGGTTAAAATTTGTTGCATGTAAAGTATTAAAGAAAGGTATAATTTAATAATAATAAAAACGAATGACAAGTGTGAATAGTAGCAATTGTGTTGATCAATGTCAAGCGTTTACGCTTAATTTAATTTTATGTAATTACTTAATTACAACGTACTTGCATTAATTATTTTAATTATGATATGATTATCTGGGTAAAAAGAGAAAGTTTTATTAATTTTTTGAGAGGAAACACAGATGAGAAGATTTTCTATTATTGTATTATTTATAATATTTTTTGTTATTATTGGCAAAAATTCATTTGCTCAGGACGTGTCAAATAAGTTGCAATTGCTGGAAATTGTTATTTCAAATCTGGTATCCCGGGTCGAATCGCTCGAAAAGCGCATTAATGTACTGGAAAAACATCTCACGGGAGTTACCGGGGAGACGCCATCTGATGTGAAATCGAAAAGAAGGATGGATGCAGAAGTTTATAGTGAGAATTTTATTCAACCTCCCGCTATGGAGGGATATGAGGATATTGGTAATGGATTTTTTGTCAAAAACGTACGTTTTAGCCCTTTCGGTGAAAACGTCTTATTTACAGGAGAAATCACGAATAAATCCGGTAAAAATTACCGCTTTGCAAAGTTTAAAGTGAAAATTTATGATGATCGGGGCGCCTTTTTTAAAGAAGAAGAATTTACTATTCCAGATATTCCTAAAGATAGTACAAAATCTTTTGAATCGATGATCATCGGATTGCCGTCTGCTTTTATAAGTAAATATGAGATAAGTTTCGTAAATAAGTAATAAGTTTAATGTATGTTACGATTTATTTATTTTTCTGTATTGACATTGCATAAAGAACTGTTTAGAATTCTAAACGTTTTAAAAAAGAAACGTTTATTATTGCAAACAACAATCTCTCACATCTCCCAACTGAGAGACCCCTATTCCTCCAACAATTTCTTAATTGTTGGAGGAATAAATTTTGCATATTTTTGCACGATTTATTTTTCTTTGGCAGTTCCTGCAGAACGATAAATTAAAAATTCGTTTGAGGAAATAGCCAAATGCATATCATAATCTACGAATAAATAGTAAGTTACAGCTTTTCGTTTCATGTAACTGAAAGGGACGAAGTCCATCTGGCCAACGAGAATCAATAAAATCCTTCCAAAAAAGTTTAAAACTTAAAAATGATCTTCTTGTTAAAAGCGATCATTGCATTATTTGCGTTGCATATAATGAGACAAAAGATACAAAAAGTTTTTTCGTTGCGGCCGGATTAGTCATGCACTATAAAGAACTGCTTGAGTATGATTAGGAAAATTATATTAAAGCATGCAACTCCCACCAGGATATACCTCTATGGTTCACGGGCAACCGGAGATTCCGGTGAAACGAGTGATATTGACATAGCGCATAATGAACTGTCATGCCTATTCTGAAAGAGGCAAAAGAGGTAATTGATGCTATAAAGAAAGCGCGGGAATAGTTTATTGTAAAGGGCGCAAAAGACGCAGAGGAAACAGATATCTGTGTTTATGCTAATGAGGTGCCTGCGTAATTTTTTGTATTACTCTGTAACCTGCGCGTTTTAAGGTAAGCAGATCGGAAGATTTTCGAGTGGAAAAAACTGATGTATTAAATATTTTCCAGTTAAATTACCCTGAACGGTTTGGGCTAAGAGACATCATTGTCGAATTAACAAAAAACTTTCCAACTATAAAAAAGGCAATCCTCTACGGCTCAAAGGCAAGAGGTAATTTTCTCGAGAATTCAGACATAGATTTACTCCTCATTACTGAAGGCAATATTTCGATGCAGTTGAAGTATCAGATATTCGATATTGTTTACAAGCATGAGTTGTTAAACGATATTGTTGTTTCAGTTATCCTGGTATCCGAAGCAGATTTTGAAAATAAATTGAATACACTTTTCATGAAAATAAGAAAAGAGGGAATAATTCTATGGTCGAGCGAATAGGCAAGGAAGAAGGGAAACTTCTCGCTCAGGATGAATTACAAAGGGCAATAGATGAACTCAATGCTGCAAGGATATTGCATGAGAACAAATTTTATTATAAAAGCATATCAACCGCGTATTATTCGGTATATCATGCGGCAAAAGCCGCTCTTTTGCTCAAAGGAATAGTCCCTCAAAGCCACGAGGGAGTCGTAAGGATGTTTAGTTTGTATTATGTAAAAGTGAATGAGATAAGCATTGATATAGGAAAGATTATTGGACGACTCATGAAGCTAAGAGAAGAGGCAGACTATTATCCCGAAACATCTTTCAGTTGTGATGATTCTCTCGATACCTTGGAAAAAGCGACCATGTTTGTTGAAAACATTAAAAATATTGTTAAGATGTAGAGTAGTTGTTCCGGAAAAGTATTTCAAAAAACTAAACGATAAAATATGGAAAGTCTTTTAAGCGGTCTTAATCGGCAAAGAGAAAAAAGGTATATTAGGGCCAGATATGTTATAAAAGACCTCGTAAAGATTCTGGTAGAAAAATACCATATAAAAAAGATTATCCTCATAGGTTCTTGTTTAAATAAGAATAGTTTTCATTTTCATTCTGATATTGATCTTTGCGTTAAAGGACTTGAAGGCAGCCTTTATTTCAAGGCACTTGGTGAACTATTAATAAAGGCGGGAGAGTTCAATGTAGACCTCATTCCAATAGAGAATGCTACAGAAAGAATGAAAGGATATATAGATAAAGGGGAGGTCTTGTACAGTGAGTGACGAATTGACTATTGAAAGGATCATCTCTGAAATAAAAGAAGAAACAAGTAGTTTAAGAGCCTTGAGAGATGAATATAAAAATTTTCTTGAGAAATACCCTCTTTTGGATAGATACCTTTTAAGGACAAAGGCATCCTTTCTGGCGGATTTTTATATGGGTGTTGAGAGGATATTTAAGATAATTGCTGAGGAATTAAACGGAGGAACTCCAAAAGGGGAGGATTGGCACAAAAGATTGTTGCTTGATATGAGCCTCTGTATAGGTGAAAGACCTCCTGTAATTTCAAAAGAATTGTATCGCCAACTTTTAATGTTTCTTGGTTTTAGGCACGTAGTAAGACAGGTTTATGGTTTTGAACTGGATGAGAAAAGGCTGGAAGCCTTATCTGTCCATTTTGAGCCTGTATTAGAAAAGTTTATAGAAGAAATGGAATCCTTTTGCCGATTTTTAAGGAATCGCGGATAGATAAGACACTAAATACAATAAAAACGTTCTTTGAAACGTATAAATGCGAAAATATCGGAATAAATTTAAATTTGAGGTATGAGGTGATTAGCATGAAACCAATAAAAGCTTTAACTGGAAACATTAAAAGCGTTCCTCACTTACATTTGCATATATTGTTAACGGAGGAAGACGGTGTTGTTGTTTGCACGTTGTCTGGATTTTTCAGTGTCCAGCCACGGTGAAAGAAAGAAGGTTTTACCTTAATAACATTTGACAAACATTTTGAAACATCCTTTTGTATCCACCCAAAGAGTATCATGGGATTATTCGCATTAACATTCACCCGCCTGTTTTAGAAGATATTTTTTCAGCCTTTGACAAATTCTTTAAAAGTTTTGATCTCTTGAAACTTTCCGGGGGTTTGGTGATACTTGAGAAAAAAGGATTCAGAAAAAAAGATAATGCAGAGAACAAAGATGCGGGTTTGTATCTTGAAATATAAGATTTTTTAATTCAAAGAATTCTTTTTTAGTTTTTGATAGATAAAGCGTGATTTTTATTAACCCGGACAGTAGTTCGTAGGGTGGGCATTGCCCACCAGAATATTTCGTACACGTTGATTGTTTTTCTGTGATACTGCCTACAGAACTTGTGATTCAAAGGCTGTAATAGAGGATGAAGAAGATGCTTACCATAAGAAAGATTATTAAGGATATGATTGATGCTATACCAGAAGAAGAACTTACTAAAGTCTTTGAAACTCGATATGCCAGAAGACGCGTTTGGGGCGCTTCGTAAAGACCCGGATGAGTTTGTTAGGGAATTGCGTCTTGCGGCAGCGGTAAAATGGTATGAAATGGGAATAGTATCACAGGAAAGAGCAGCCAAAATAGCTGGGTTATCCAGGGCAGAATTTATATTTTCTTTGGCAAAATTTGGAGTATCACCTTTTCAATATTCTATAGAGGAAATCAAAGAGGAGCTAGCCCGTGGGTAATCTGTGGGTTTGTAACGCATCTCCTCTTATACTACTCCATAGAATAGGACGGCTTGAGCTTTTAACTACTTTGTGCGAAAAGCTGTCGAGCTTTTATGCCTTAACGGACTTTCAGGCCTAAATCTCGAAACCAGGCCAACTTTCATTTTACTGTATAAGGGGATTGGTAATGAGGTTGCTTTTTTATTATTCTGAAACAGTAAAGCCCTCTTAAATAAAATGAGAATTTATTTTGATAATTGTAGCCTTCAAAGACCGTTTGATAATAAATCTCAACTTCGCATCAGAATTGAGGCCGAAGCGATTTTAAGTATTATATACACCTTAAACATGGTATTGAAGAGGAAATACATGAAAGATAATGACTATCAACGTTTCCTTGATTGGATAGAAGATGAGGGATTAGCGCGGGCAATGAATGAGGTTAAAAATAAAGTGTCCCTTAGTCTTGAGGAGGCATTAAAAGAACTTGAAAAATAATGAAGACGGAACATTTGCCAAGAACGATTAAACTACCAGGGGAAAAAGTAGAAAGAGAGCTTATACAAGGAAATAGCATTTCTTTTATATAGCAGAGGATATACTTCTCAGGTGAAGTCAGTATTACTCTCCAATCTAAAAAAGTTGCTATAACATGACACCTTTTTTGTGATATTTTATCCTCAAACTGGAAGCTTGAGTTATTATTCTCCCTCTATTAATGGCATCTTTACAGAAAGTCGGGAGTGCACAAGGCATTCTTGTAAAAAAGATGTGCAATGATGAGCAGAAACAAGTTAATCATAAGACTAAAAGATTTCTTTAACAAAAACGCCTGTTTTTATGATATTGATATGGCGTTTCTTTATGGTTCATGGGCGAAGGGATTTCCAAAAGAGACGTCTGATGTGGATATCGCTGTCTTTTCTTATCCGGAAAAGAATTTTGAAGATGAAGAATTTAGTATGATTACAGATATTTCTCTCCGGCTCTCAGCAATAATAAAAAAAGAAATAAATATTATTTTAATCCACGCAGATTTCAGAAAACCAATGCTTTATTATAATGCAATCGTTTTAGGTCTACCAATTTATATTAAAAATACTGAGAGATATATTTCATTAAAGAATGAGGCGATTTATCAAATGGAGGATTTCAGCATTTTTGGAATTGGATGGCAGCTTCTGATTGCAAAAGAGAATTTAAGGAGGTTAAGAAATGCCTGAATTCTATTATGCAAAGGGACGAATCAGTGAATCATTAGGATATATCTCAAAAGAGATGGAAGAGTTTGAATCTGATTATTCAGAAAAGACCTGGAGCGATTATCAATCTGATAAGAAACTTCAAAAACTCATGGATAGAACTGTTGAGAATATTCTGACTGCATTGATAGAAATTTGTGGAACCATTCTCACTCAGGAAGGAATAAGCTGTGAGAATTATGGTGATGTCCTCAGGCGAACAGGTGAGTTATTTGGTTTTTCAGAGGATGAGCAAGAAACGCTGGCGAAATTAGCCATACAAAGAAACAGGCTTGCCCACCGGTATCTAAACTTTCGCTGGCAGGTAATGAAGTTTTACAACGATAACAAGACGCTGATTCAAAGACTAGTATCCTTAATACTTGAAAGGGAAGTTAAAAAACAAGAAGGAAATTTATAAGGAAACTCCTGCCACTGCAGGGAATTGGTTTCTGTGGCGATTGAAAGGGGGTGAAGGTAATTTATGAATGATCGGATTATTATAGATACTCATATACAGAATGGTAAGCTTGTTATTAAGGGAACAAGACCCACTGTCGTACGGATTATTGTGGGGGCTTGCAAGTGGTGACTAAGGAGGAGTTAATACAGGAATATGAGGTGAACGAAGAGGAAATCAGCGACGCTTTAGCCTATGCCAGTGAGTTTATTGAATAAGAGGAATTTCATCCTCTTGCAAAGTAAAAACAGTATGAAACAGTATAAAGTTGATGTGTTACCCTATTCATGGTTTAGTCATCGGAAGTTGGGTATTAAGCATAAAGATATTAATAGCCATATCAGTAAAAATATAAGTTTTTTTTTATATGACATGCCCGCACACTCCATTATAGAAAAAAATGTTGAAGGAGGCTCATATATTATTAGCTGTGTTAGTATCTTCTCATCGTCGCTTTTTAAAAAAATTGTAACTCCTATGACCCTCTTGTGGAGAAGATAATAAGGCATAATCTAAAATGGGTACCATTTCTAATTTTAGGTCCATGTTATGCCACCCCTGAATGGTTTCAAGTTTCTAGTGAGAGCGTTTTTGCAAAGTGTATCGAACATAGTATCGAATCAAAGATTCAATCTATATGGAATCCATATTTACCGAAATATGTTGATCGTTTTATTGGTATTTTCGCAAAACATTATCAATCGCATAACTTGTTTGAAAGTATTACGCTTGGAATAAGTGGAAACTGGGGTGAAGCTATGTATCCAGTGGGTGGAGGGTTTGGAACAAATTTTCATACCCATAGCGGATGGTGGTGTGGTGATAAATATGCTCTTGAGAGTTATAGATAGTATCTTTTTGAAAAATACAAGGATATTAAACAAATTAATGATTTATACAAGACCTGCTTTACTGATTTTCAAGAGATAACATTCCCAAGAAAAAAACAAACTAATTTAGATAAATTGGAACTAAAGATAAAAGAAACATTGCCTGGCCAAGTAAAGCAGCTATTACGCCCTTTTTACAAAACTACTAAAAGTTTCTGGGCTAATGTAGTAAGTCCATGTATCAAGAGGCTAAATTCGGATTTTACAAAAACATATTTGATGCATGAGCAGCACAGATGGGCAGATTTTGTTACCTGGTATGTAGAATCAATGAATGAATGGTCTGATTTTTGGCTCAGTATAGCGAGAAAATATTTTACGGATACAGAAATATATTTAGTCACTGGTGGTTATGGTTTACCTCAGGCAGGTGCTGATTTTTCTGCACAAACCAAGGTGGCTAAGAAATATAACGCTGGTATAAGAATAACGAACCAGACGGATAATTATTCAGATAGTTTTATTTATACCCGTCTGGTTTCATCCGCGTGTAGGCATTACGGTTCTTATTTTACTACAGAAGAGGAATTGGTTAACCAGCCTAATGGTGTAACGATGCGTATTTTTGATGCTGCTACTTCTGGAGCCAAGGGTGCATATTTTAAATATGGGTTTTGTATAAAAACCACTACCGTGAATTCCAGCGTAAATATGCCATAGGAAATATTTTTCAAACTCCTTTTAAACAAATTTGGAAATCAGAAAAATATTCCCAATTTCGCAACAGGGTTCATAATAATGTTGTACCCGTCCAGTGCCAGTTTTGTCCTTCGTTCCATGTATCTACGTACCAAGAGGATTGTGAAGAACTCAAACTATGGGAAAATTAGGGATGATTTTTGTAGGTTTTTAAATAAGGTAAAATGAAGATTATTTGGACAAAACATGCAGAATAACGACAGAAGGTATGGGGAAAAAGATATTGAGAATAAAATATGATAGCGAGGCAGATGTTCTCCTGTTTATTAACAAAAAATCAATATAGCAAGAAATCTGAATGCAAGAAATAGATTACATTATTTATCTGACAGCCGAGTCAATTGACAGGTTGCGTGTATGCGCACAAAAAGAGAAGGGCATAATTCTTGAATTTGTTGTCCAATATGAAGCATTAATATCAGAGCAATGGCAACCGATAGTGAGATATGATACAGCACATGGTTTCGCGCATAAAGATGTAATGAAAGCGGATGGTAAAACAATAAAACAACCGTTATTCTTTGAAACTTATAACCTTGCTTTCACGTTTGCTACAATTGATTTGAAGGTAAACTGGAAAAAATATAGAGAAGACTTTAGCAGAAGGGATTAAATATGACGAAAGATGAAATTATTAAAAAAAACTTAGATTTTCATGGTGAATGGATGAGGTATGTTTTTGAACATCCGGATGTGCTTGATAGGATACCGAAAGGAGCGGTTCTTGTGATACTACCAGAAGATGATGAGATTCTGTATGATGAAAATTACAAGATTCTGGAAGAAAATAGAATGAAGGGGATACCTGTATTTGTGGTCACAATGAAAACTCCAAAACCTCAAATTTCAAATATTGAAGTCGTAATTGCATAATATTAAAAACAGAGGATATACTTCTATAGGTATAGCCAGGAAATTGGCCGACTTAACAAAATGGGAGTTTATTGGTAACTATTCAGCGTGAGATACACACCCCGTCAGCTACGCTGCCACCCCTCTTTTTAGAGGGGATTCACCTTGCATAACTTTCATAAAAACGTGTAAGTCCCCTCTATTAAGAGGGGATTTAGGGGTGTGTTATTAATTACGCTGAAGAGATAAATATAATTATAAAGTAGTTTTGCAAAAATGAGGTGAGAGAACAGTTCTTGATTCGACTCATTTAGCGCTAAGTCAACCAATTCCTGTTCAACAAGGAGCATATATTAAAATCTGCATTGTAGATGACAAAGAAGAAGCGGGTTTAGGCAAGAAGTGTCTAAAAAACATTTATTAAAAGCCTACGAAGAGGATGATGCAATTTAAATGATAAAATATTGATATTGAATAATGAAGGTGACCCTCTGACCCTCGTAACAAGAAAGAATGCAAGGGGCGTCCTGCGTTCAATTATAGCTATAACTTTGAACCGCGGACCTTTAGAAAAAAACCACACCTTAATCTCAACCTTAACCTAATGTTTTTTAAGTCTTAACCTTCGAAAACCAGACACTTCCAAAGTCAGAAATGAATTATACTATAAAGAAATGCCTGCCGTCGTTTATCCGCATGAGATTAGAAGGGCGCAATAACCTGCAAAATATCCTGGCGAATACAGGCTGGCTCTTTGCGGACCGTATCCTCCGTATGGGTGTTGGGCTGTTTGTTGGCGTATGGATTGCCCGATATATGGGTCCTGAGCAGTTTGGCGTCTACAACTATGCCATAGTGTTTGTTGCTATGTTTTCTGCTTTATCCAATTTGGGGTTAGATGGTATCGTTGTGCGCAACATAGTTCGTGATCCTACATCCAAAGATGAGATCTTGGGTACTGCCTTTTTCCTGAAGCTCGCCGGGGGAATTATAACCTTCATAGTATCCATAGGAACCGTTTTGTTTTTGCGCTCGGGCGATAGTGTGACCTGCTGGTTTGTAGGAATCATCGCAGTTGGAACAATTTTTCAGGCCTTTGATGCCATAGATTTCTGGTTCCAATCTCAGGTAAAATCAAAATATACTGTCTATGTCAGAAATACAGCATTTTTAATCATTACCATCGTCAAGATTATACTTATTATGACCCGATCGTCGCTCATTCTCTTTGCCTGTGCAGGGCTTGCAGAGATCATTTTAGGTACAATTGGACTCGTCATTGCCTATCGATTACATGGATATTATCTCAAAAAGTGGCGAATTAGTCTTCAATACGCGAAGGAGTTACTTACAGATAGTTGGCCGCTGATACTATCGGGTCTGGTCGTGGGGCTTTTTATGAAAATCGATCAGGTTATGCTGAGGGAAATGGTTGGAAATGAAGCTGTGGGAATTTATTCCGCAGCAACGCGTATTTCCGAAGTCTGGTATTTTCTTCCTGTTGTAATTGTTTCTTCTGTCTCTCCTTCAATCATAGATGCTAAGAAAATGAGTGAGGAACTCTATTATCAGCGATTGCAAAGGCTTTTTAATCTTATAGCAGGACTAGCGTTTGTGATTGCTATTCCTATAACGTTTTTATCGAGACCGCTGGTTTTGCTGCTTTTTGGTGAAAGCTATGCAGCCGCAAGTCCTATTTTAGCAATACATATTTGGGCAACACTCTTTTACTTTTTGGGGATTGCGCAGGGTCCATGGAATATAATAGAGGGTCTTATGAACTTATCGTTACAAAGAACGTTAATTACGGCAATGGTAAATATTATTCTTAATCTTATACTTATACCTCTTTATGCTGGTATCGGTGCTGCAATTTCCACAGTGACTGCATATGTTTGTGGCGCATTTTTAGCAAACATTATGAATGATAAGTCACGTCGGATATTTTTTCTTCAGGCAGAGTCAGTATTCTTAGTAAGGTATTTTAAGCAGATAGTTGTGAAAAACTTATTTATTCTTTATGAGAGAAAAACCTAGAATACTTATTTTTGTTGTTGCTTATGAGGCACAGGCAACGCTCGAAAAAGTTTTAAACAGAATTCCAGAAGATGTTTTTCATTATGATACCGAAATTTTAGTTATCGATGATTCTTCTCAAGATAAAACTTTTGAAGTTGGCGTCAAATACTCTGAAAGCAAAAATAAATATTCTATTACTGTCTTATATAATGTAGAAAATCAAGGGTATGGAGGAAATCAGAAACTTGGTTATTCTTATGCAATAAAAAACAATTTTGATATTGTTGTCTTACTTCATGGCGATGGACAATATGCCCCTGAATATATACCGGCCTTGGTTGAACCTTTGCTGGATAATTCTGCCGATGCAGTTTTTGGTTCACGTATGTTAACAAAAGGCGCTGCACGAAAGGGAGGGATGCCTCTCTACAAATTTATAGGTAACAAAATTTTAACAAAGATTCAAAATTTCTTACTGAAAGCGAATTTTTCCGAGTTTCATTCAGGTTTCAGGGTATATAGTGTTGCAGCCCTTTCACAAATTCCCTTTCAATATAATTCAAACGATTTTCATTTCGACACAGAAATAATTATTCAGCTCATCATGGGCAATTTTAAAGTTAAAGAATTGCCTATTCCTACCTATTATGGAGATGAAATATGCCGGGTGGATGGGATCAAATATGCAAAAAATGTTATTATGACAACGCTGTTAAGTCGATTTCACGCAGTTAATCTCTTGTATGACAGAAAATTTGACCTTCATAAGAATACCAATCTATTCTATGATTTAAAACTGGGGTACAAGTCATCTCATACACTTGCGATAGATGAAATCAAACAGGGAAGCCGAGTCTTAGATATAGGCTGTGGTCCCGGTAACTTTGCAAGGGAGTTACGTAAGAAAGGTTGTGTGTTAACAGGAATAGATATGTATGAACCAAAAGACAAAGAGGTTTTTGAAAAATTTTACCTGTGGGACGAGGCAAAAGATATTTTTGCATAGGATTTAAGCTCTTACGATGTTGTTCTCCTCTTAGATGTTATTGAGCATTTTAAAAAACCAGAGGCATTTTTAGATAGTTTACGAAGGTGTGCCAGTACTAAACATCCTAAATTGATAGTGACAACGGGTAATGTGGCTTTTTTTGTTGTGAGATTACAGTTGCTGATGGGTCGTTTCAATTACGGGCAGAGGGGTATTTTGGATATTACCCATTCCAGGTTATACACGTTCAAAACACTGCAAAAACTTTTTGTGCAATGCGGTTACAAAATTGAGAAAATACGGGGCATTCCTGCGCCTTTTCCAAAGGCAGTAGGACTGAATTTGTTTTCAAAATATTATTCTCGATCAATGATTTTTTGATACATGTCTCAAAGGGTCTTTTTTCTTACCAGATATTTATGGTGGCTGTTCCCACTCCAACAGTAGAGGCTATTTTAGCCAACTCTATCAATACGAGCAGGCTAAAAGCCCGGGAAATTCTCAACGAGGTGAAAAAAACATAGTATGTTTTTACGGTCAAAATCCGGAATGATTACTCTTCTCTGTATCTTTGCCGCTTATATTCCAGCGATGATGCTTTTACAGCAGTGTGAGTATTTTCTGGTCAACGACTTTCGGCCTTATCATATAAGTTACTTTGAAAGCTGGCCTCAAAGATTGTTAAGTTATTTTAATCCCTTCGATACCAACGTATGGCTGCATCGCCCGCTTCCTGAGTCTTTTGAGTGGGTGTCTTCCCTGGTATTTAAAGGACATCCGGGCATGTGGCATATTGTAACACTTTCCTTTCGATTGCTGACTATTGCGCTTGTATGGAAGCTTTTAGGGTGTTTCAATTGCTCGAATCATGCAAGAATTATAGGGACGCTCTTTATCGCTTTTTTCCCTGCGTTCCCGGAGTCCCAGCTTATATTTGCAGAGACGCTGTTAGTTCCTTTGTTGTTGATAACGTATATAGGTTTTATGTCTATGCATAAAGAGGCGGGGGCACATAATACAAAGGTATCCTTGGTCATCATTACCACTGCTTCATTTATTCTCATGACCATGTGCAAGGAAATCCTAGCGCCTCTCTCCTTCGTTTTCCTTATCTCTTTTTACTTTGTTCTGTGGAGAAAACAAGCAGGCGTTCTGAAGACTCTTTACATAATTATGTCATTAGCAACCCTGCTCCAATTCCAGCGTTGTTATATGACAATTTTTCAACCATATGCGCATGGCGATGAAAATACGGGACATCCCTTGATGGCAATGATTACCAATCTGCTGTGGATTTTCGGAGATACTTTTTTATTAAGGACAAATATTGCGCTAACGACGTTACTCCTTTTTTTCTTCTTTGCTATTGGAATCTATCAGCTGGTTTGCATGCTCAAAAACAAACTGACGTGTAATGTTGTGGTATTTTTATGTTTTTTTTCATTTACCACGTGTGTAGCGATTCATATTTTGACACCGTACAGGGCGCTTCGATATCTGTATCCTGGTGCGATTTTATTGGTTCCTATAATAGCATATGGGTATAATGCCTTTTTTCCTTCAAAAACAAGGATAAAGGCCTGGATTTTCAGGTATCTTGTCTTTACAATGTTCCTTTTTAACTTGCCAGGTATTTATGCCCAAGTACTCTCTATGCAGGCATCGAGCAAGGCGGATTGGGCCTTTTTATCTTATATTGCCCAGCAATATTCTTCAGGCAGGGACATTGTATTTATCCAAGACCAGGATTATGAACGCAGTATCTGGACGCAATCAGAATTACGCGGGGTTAATTTAACTGGCCAACTTAGGTTAGAAAACCATGGACACATTTCAGAAGTTGAGAGAAACTTTGACTTCGGGCATATTAATCCAAATTCAATAGTTGTTGTTACCCCAGTGCTATATACGGATAAAAACAAATTAGATATCTCAGCACTCAAGGTCGATAAAAAGTTTGATTTTACAAGACAAGGAACACCGTATGTGATCCTCTCATATATTCAAACTATTGCCAAAACCTGTAATCCATTTTTCCAGTTTTTGGCCGAAGGAGGTTCTTCTCCTTTTCCCGGTCACTACTGGCAGACTTACGTGCCCATTCTGAAGAATGTGAATTCCGAACTTCCTTATTTATCAATTGAATAGAATGTGTTAAAATTATTTATCAAACAATAAATAGTCACCATCCTTATTTTTTTATTTTGAAAAGGAGGTCATAAATGACTGTTATGTCACCAAAATTGGGTGAGGTTCTGGTCAAAACAACACATTCAAAAAACACTATGAAGAGATTAAAAGACAGTGGATATAAGCCAATTTCTCCTTCCATTGCTCGAAGGTCTTTCTAAACGTCATTTTGTTGAGAAGGTAGATATTCAGACAGAGGTGTTTGTATGAAAACATTTCCGGTGGCAGAAAGAGAAAAGCTATTAAACGATGAGTTAAATCGTATCATCGAAATTATTAAAAGGTATTATGAACCCGAAAAGATAATTGTTTTTGGTTCCCTGGTTAATGGGATGGTTCATGAGTGGAGTGATATTGATATCTTGATAGTTAAGGAAACAACAAAGCGACCGATAGAAAGATGTTTAGAATTGGGGAAACTCCTCAAACCAAAGGTTGGGATAGATTTGTTTATTTACACACCTGAGGAATATAAACTTCTCCTTGATGAGAGATTTTCTTTTTTGCGCAACATCCCTCTCAAGATGGGAAAGATTGTGTATGATATGAAACAATTCTAAATGAAGAAGACGCCATTTTCCTGAACAGCATTACAGGGAGAGATATCCTTCTGATTTAGGGCTTCTGCCATGGGGTGAGCCTATGGAAAAAGATGCAGAAAAGGTGCTAAATATGGCAAGAGTGATGGTTGGGTGGGAGAAAAAATTAAATAAATAATTACTGTGAGTTAGCACAAGTAACTTGCTGAGAGAGTTTCACTTCCTCTTCCTGGTCACAACTAGCAAACGTACCCAAAATCATTCGGGAGAAGGTGAATCCTGAGTTCTGTATTTACCAAGCGAATAAGAGTGGAATTTCTGTGATAGACAAAAAGAGATTTGTAGAGAAAAATGGCATGCTTGGCTCTAAACAACACAAGATGGAAAAATGAATCTCCTGCTCATCAATCCATACTTTAAAGGCCGTGTTTATACACCATCCATCGGTCTTTTAGTGCTTGCTACCACACAGTACGCAGGGAATTGCCGGGTGGCATGGACAAGCTTCGTTTGTCCATATAAAGCAACTTGTTGAAAAATTGAAACCTCTGAATCCTGAAAAGTCCCTATTGTTTGGAGGCTATGCACTTGAACGGCCTTGTCAGTACCGTGACATCGATTGGATGGTCGTTCTAAGAGACGATTTTATGCCGGAAAATTTCAAGGAGAATGTGGAGGCGTATTTGAAAGCGACCGCACTCCTGAGGAATTTGAAAAGGAGAATTTCCATAGACATGATTGTGTATACAAGGCCTATGTATGAAAGATTTGTTGAATGCACTTAGTTTATAAGATAGGCCAAATAAACCATGAGACTTGATGAAGATATAAAAAATCAAATTGTAGAAAGATTGAAACCGCTAAATCCGGAAAGGGTTATTCTTTTTGGCAGTTATGCATATGGACAAACCCCCTCCAGGGATAGTGACATCGATCTGATTGTGGTCACTGCGGACGGCTTTGTACCACAAAATTTCAAGGAAAATAGCGATATGTATTTGAAAGTTTCTAGGCGGCTTAGAGATATTCAAGTAAAAATACCTATTGACCTGATTGTATTTACAAAACCTATGTATCAAAAATTTGTTGAGTTAAAGAGTATGTTTTCGAGGAAGGTTTTGAGAGAGGGTATTACTTTGATATGAAGTTTCTGGCTGGTGAATGGTTAAGATCTGCTGAAAGTGATATTGAAACCATTGATGAAATCATTGACAACCCACATCTAACCCACGTCGTTGCCTTCCATTCACATCAATGTATAGAAAAATGCCTTAAGGCTGTTTTTGAAGAGTACGAAATAGAGATGGATAAAGTCCACAATCTGCTGAAGCTTTACAAGGACGTAAATCATGTGTTCAATATCGAACTCGACCAAGATAAACTCGAATTATTAAGCAAACTTTACATTGATGCGCGTTATCCTTCAGAATTAGGGCTTCTGCCTTATGGAAAGCCGGCCACAGGAGATGCAAAAGAATTTCATAGATTTGCAGTGGATATCCACGATAAAATTAAAGATTTTCTGGAAAGCAAGTGATGAATAAATATGCTGAATTTTTGACAATGGTCTCGACAGAGTTTCATAGATACTTAATGGAAAATCAGAAATTTACAGACAAAATCCCAGCTAATGCACTAATTATATTCCAGGTTGAAGGGGAAGAAGGATTCAATAATTGGCATAAAGAGACCTCTCTAAAAAACAGAGAAACAGATCAGCCTGTAATATACATTTATGTCAAGAAGTGGATGAATCGTTCTTCAATTGAAGAGTTAAGCATGACAGGTGTTGCATAGGCTTTAACTAAACCATATCAAACTGAAGGAAACAAAATAAAATGAATCTCCTGCTCATCAATCCCTATTTTGAAGGCCGTGTGTATACACCATCCATCGGACTTCTTGTGCTTGCTACCGCAGTCCGCAGGGAAATGGGTATATCGGTACGAGTTTTAGAACCCTCGCTTCAGGGGTATTCCTTTCAACAGGTTGTCGATATTGCGAAGGATTATACCCATGTAGGTATCTCTTGTTATACCGAGTCACGTTTTTCTTCGGTAGACCTTGCACAGGCAATCAAAGGGGCAGACCACAATAAAGTACTCATATTTGGGGGACCTCACGTTACGTCATTGGGTAGTCCCTTTTTGAAAGAGTACCCTGCTGCTGATTTTGTGATTCGTTCTGACGGAGAAAAGGCATTATTAGGGATTCTCAAGGGATCTGATTACTCAGCTCTTCCCGGGCTTGTATACCGGGATACAGACGGTCAGATTGTTGAAAACCCAATCGTAAGGGACAAAAAGGTTAACTGCCTGGATATTGATTACGACTTTATTGAAGATGTTATTGTTGACTGGAAGGATTTTGAAGTGCCAGGATGGCTTTTCAGGAAAAGGCATCTGCCTATTATGGCTTCCATGGGGTGTCCGTTTCAATGCCGTTTTTGTGCGGCTCCTGAGTTAGGAGGGGGTTTGTGGCGGGGCACAGAACCGCCCGTTCTGGTCGACCACATGGAGAGGCTTATCAAGAATAGGGGGATTGGTTACTTTCGTTTTTATGACCCTCTCTTTACCGCCAATGAAAAGAAGATTCAGGAATTCTGCAAAATAATTATTGAACGAAAAATATCGGTAAACTTTCGGGTCGATATCCGGGTCGGTACGCGAAAAAACACCCTCGAATTGCTTAAAAAAGCCGGCTGTGATGTGGTAGGATTTGGAGTGGAAACCGGTTCTGATAAACTTTTAAAAGTAGTCGGTAAGGGTGTTTCCAGGCGCCAGGTGCTTGAAACTATTCAGGAGTGCAAGAATTTGGGGTTTTGGATTATTGGTTTTTTTATTTACTTTTTTCCCCATGAAGATGAGCACGACCGAAGGCAGACTATGGACTTGTTCAAATATTTTGATGTACTGAATATCCAATTTTTTAAGATTTATCCGGGAACCTCATACTACCAGGAGTTCGTTGCAGAAAAATTTATGCACGAATCTTTTTGGCTTGACCGTACGATTCCTTCAGATACATATTTTTGCAAGGAGACTTTTCCGCAGGCGGAATTTTCCATGAATGAAGGAATGAGAAAAATTGCTATGTCCTATGACCTTATTAACTTGAAATCTTTTGCCAATACTTTTAAAAGAAATGGCTGGAAGGGTTTGATATCTCTGGTATATTCGGCTGCCCATTACACTTTATTGCGTTCTGATATTTTATTTAATCTAAAAAATTATCTCGCCCGTCGCGGAATGCTTGAACCACTCAAGCGACTGTTGGCCCATGCCAGAGTTAATCCCTGGTGATGATACGGGAATGGTTTACTATGCAAGTTGCACTCATTAACCCATATTTTGGCGAAGGGTCTAACTGGGAGACCAGCGGTGCCGTTCATAGCCCTCCTTTGAATCTGGGCTTTATAGCAACCTATTTGCGGGATCATGGTAGAATAACGTGTCGGGTGTTCGATCCCTTTCCCCAGGGAATGAGCATCGAGGATACCCTGAAGGCGATGGCAGATTATAACGTCATAGGCCTTGCATGTTACACCGATACTCGCCATTATTGTTTTAACTTTGCAAAGAGACTGAAGGAACGCTATCCCGATAAATTCCTTGTGGTAGGAGGTCCTCACTGTTTCACTCTGGACAAACTTATCTTGAATCATTATCCGTTCGTTGATGCGGTTATCCGGGGAGAGGGTGAGCAATCATTGCTTGGGTTGGTACAAGGTGCAGATCCGTCAACGATTGATGGTCTTACCTGGCGCAACGGAGAGCACATTGTTCAGAACCCAAAACGACCGTTGTTAGCAGATATTGACTCACTATACGTAGATTATGATCTTTTACCTGACATGTCATATTACAGTGGTGACAATGAGGCGCCTGAGAATCTCCGCAATTTACGGCAGGTGTATTTTATCTCTTCAAGAGGGTGCCCGTTTCAATGTATTTACTGCGCAAATGATCACTGGGAACGGAGCTGGCGTCCAATGAGTCCTGATGTGCTCGTTAGTCACATGGAACGTATTGTAAAAAAATATGGTGTTGAATATTTCCGATTTTATGACGATCTTTTTACGGTAAATAAGAAGTGGGTGACGCGGTTTTGTGATCTCCTTGAAGAACGATCATTAAAAGTAAAGTTCAGAGTACTAATTAGAGGCGATACCAAGCCGGAGGTAATTCGAAGATTATGTCAGGTTGGGTTGGTAGCGGTAGGTCTGGGGGTTGAATCAGGGTCTGATCGCATGTTAAAAGTGATTGCAAAGGGTATCACCTCAAAACAACTCATTGAAACCATGACTGAATGTAAAAGATTGGGCTTGTGGCTGGTTGGTTCTTTTATCCTTTCACTCCCCGATGAGACACCAGCAGACTTTAAAGCAAGCAAAAAATTGATGGCGTACCCGGATGTTTTTCAGGCTCCGATCATGACGATTTTTCCAGGCACGCCCCTTTATAATCAACTAAAAAACAACGGCGAGATCAATGACGAGATATGGTTTGATACAGCGCAACAAGGCCGAATTTTATATTGTAAAGAAAATTTCCCATCGGCACGCTATTCAAGAGAGGAATTGAATAAATTACAGCTTTATGTTCATAATTATAAAAACTTGATATCGCCCCTGGCTCTCGTTCGTCTTTATGGACCTATCAGAGGCAGTATAAACCTCGTTAAATCAGCCATGGATATTATAGCTCAGGGCAGGGTTACAAAGATAATTGAGCAGAATCCTCATGTAAAGAAAAAGATATTGAATTTTTTCCGTTTAAAGAAAGTGTGAATTAATCAAATATGCCTTCATTACAAAAAGCTAAAAAAATATTCCGGGAACAGGGTGTTCGGGGTGTATATAATAAACTATGGTATACTATGACTTACGGGAAAGATACTCCCCGCAAGCTGATTTTAAAAACACTCTTTCCCTATTTGCTCCATTTGCCGAGATTAATCGAGGTGGAAACAACAACCCGATGCCATCTGAAATGTGTGATGTGCGAGCATACGTATTGGAATGAAGTTGGGAGGGACATGAGTTATGACGAATTTGTTTACATTATTGGGCAATTTCCCCACCTGAAATGGGTAGGCATGACAGGCATCGGCACCAGTTTTCTGAACAAAGATTTTTTGAGAATGATCGAATACGTTAAGTCAAAAAAAATAGACGTTGAGATCTATGACGCATTTCATCTCTTAACAAAAGACCGGGCAAAGGAATTGGTACGGCTGAAGGTCGATAAGATCATTGCCTCTATTGATGCCGCAACATCGGCAACCTATGAAAAAATTCGCATCGGTTCAAATTTTGAACAGGTGAAACAAAACCTTTCCGATTTTTTTGATATCCGTCGTGAGGCTGGGCAAATTTATCCTCAGGTGGTGTTTCACTATATCATTTCCAAATATAATTTGTATGAAACAGAAAAATTTATTGAATTACTTTACGAAGTGACCCGGGGCAAGGAGCGTCCTTCTGTTTTCTTTACGAGTATCCTTCATCAATATAAGGAAATTGAAGGACTTCCTACGGTTATTCCCGAAGAAATTGTAGAGGCTACCAACCGCAGGGCATTGGAACTGAATGTACTCGCAGCCTGGAATAAGAACGTTCCCCGTAGAAAGGCAGATGTTTGCAATTGTACCTATTGGAGTATGCCATTTATTTTTGTGGATGGCACTGTTATACCGTGTTGTGCTGGTAACGAAGGGAATCGTCGTGAATTCCAGCGTAAATATGCCATGGGAAATATTTTTCAAACTCCTTTTAAGCAAATTTGGAAATCAGAAAAATATTACAAATTTCGCAACCGGGTTCATAATAATGTTGTACCCGTTCAGTGTCAGTTTTGTCCTTCGTTCCATGTATCTACGTATCACGAAAATACAGAAGAACTTAAACTCTGGGAGAGTAAAGCGTGATTTTCATTAACCCGGACAGCCGTACCAACAAAGATATTCCTAACCTTGCCGTTTCCTATGCCACTACAGTATACCGAAGCAGGGTGATCGATCTTAATACGATGCCCGATCCGGGCGACCGCTTTTACGATGAAAAGGAAAATGACTATGTTTTGTCGGTTCAATCAAGGAATTACGGTCATGCCCGGAAGATAAAAGAAGAGATACTCTTAAAACGCCCACATGCCAGCGTTCGGACCCTCAAGGGCATTCTGGATATCCAGTGCTGTTATCCGTTTGTTACGTTTGATGAGACCTTGAGTATTGATATCCCTTTTTCAGACCATCTTCCGTTTCCTGATTATTCATTGCTTGATTCGTTTCAGATTTTTCTGGCAAAATGGCAGTCAGGTGAGTGGTATTACCCCCTTATGACAAGCATTGGCTGCCCGTTTCAATGTACCTATTGTATGAGTCGTCGCAGGGTTTATAAAACCAGGTCGGTAGATAATTGCATTGACGAATTGCGACATGCCCAGGTGAAATGGGACATTAAAAAATTTTGCATCATGGACGACTGTTTTAATCTTAAAAAAGGGCGTGTCTTAGAATTTGCCGCAAAGACCAAACCGCTTAACTTGGAATGGATTTGTTCGAACGGGCTTCGCGCGGATTTGTTTGATGAGGAAATCGCTGATGCGATACGGGCTTCCGGGTGCCGGCACCTTAGTTTTGGCGCTGAATCGGCCTCTGATAGAATTTTGGAAAGGATACAGAAAGGTGAAACCCTTGCCCAGATCGAGAAGGCTGTCTCAATTGCCAAGCCACGTTTTGATTCTGTAAATGGATTTTTTATCTTCGGTCTGCCGGGAACTACCATGGAGGATGATATCGAGAACTTGTGTTTTATCCTGAAACATGGGATTAATGCCCATCTTAGCGTATATGTTCCGTTCGATAAAGGCTTACAAATAGATGCTATCTTTAACAAGACCTCTTCCGGAGTGCCTCTTGATAACGATTTGTCTTCTCAATCTAACCGGATGTTACGTTGGGCTGAGTGGATTGGGATCAGGGAATCGTCGCTTCCGGCAATTTTCAAGTATATGTGCAGATTAATCTTTCTCATTAAATACAGACCGGGTCTTCTTCCAAAACAGTTTCTTACTATTATGAGAATGGTTTATGCCAAGAGTTTATCATCTAACTGATACACTCCCATATAGCCATTCTGTTTGGGGTGGAGCCGAACAACTTACGGCAAAATATATTTCTGCACTTCGGAAACGTGCGCCAGGGAGACATTTTATCATTTGTCTTTTCCCTTCAACACCGGAAATTTACCAGGATGCGTATTTTATCAGAAGCGCCTCATCGAAAATGAAATTTGGGCAGATGGTTGCTGACTTTACACACTTTGATCTAATAGCCTGTCTGGATCTGGTTAAATTGTTTTCCCGCCTTCCGGCAAATTCCATTATTCATATCCATAATTGTAAGTATCTCTTCTTTCCTGCAATATTCGCAAATTATTTAACCCGGATACGTATGGTTATGTCTATTTACGATTATTGGATACTGTGTCCAAAAATTTCGCTTGATAGATCCGGGGAGTTTTGTATCGCAATGGAAGGGCGTATGTGTGCAGATTGCTATGGCAGACCGAAAAACAGGGTGAAACAAGCCTACCATCACTGGCGAAGAAAGTTTCTTCATACCTTTCTCAGACAAATTTCTCTGTTTCATGTACTTTCACGTTCATCCGGGGATATCCTCCAAAAAAGCGGGATATCAGAATGCAAGATCAGGATTCTTCCCCAGATTGTTGAGTACGAACAAATTGATGCAGTTCCTCCTTTTCAATTTTCTTTTCCTGCAATATTATTTTCAGGCTGGATGGACTCAAAAAAGGGGCTGCATATTGCAATCGATGCCTTTGGAAAAATTGCTTCTTCTCATCCAACTGCCCGCCTCGTTATTGCAAAATTCAACGCTAACGAAGCATATGAAGCTCAAATCAGATCGAGAATTAGCGACCTTGGATTACAAGAACGTATCGTATTTTTTGATCGATTGAAACGGAATGAATTTCTTGCCTTTCTGAAAGGATGCGATTGTTTGATTATTCCCGAACAGTGGGAAAACATGTCGCCCGTGGTTTTGTGCGAGGCTATGTATACGGCCAAGCCGGTCATTGCTTCAAGGGTGGGAGGAATACCGGAATTTATATCTGACGGCTACTCCGGTATCCTCGTGGAACGAACCGATGTGGATGGATTTGTGCGTGCAATGGACAGCTTACTTTCTTCTGAAAGAAAACGCCTGATGATGGGGTCTTGCGCCCAGCAAAAAGCAGAAGTTGTATTCAATGAAAACAAGATACTTGATGGTCTTGATGAAATTTACCGGAAGGCCTCTGACAGGAAAAGTTGATCTTTAAATGAATCCTTGTAAAACAAGCTGCGTTGTACTTTGCGGGGGGAAGGGGAGCAGGGCTTATCCTCTGACCCTCAAAAAACAGAAGACCATGATTACGGTTTATGAACGGCCAATTCTTCAATATATTATCGATTATTGGTCTGCCTTTGCCTCACATTTTATCTTTGTTGTTAAATATAAAAAAGAGGAAATTATACAATACGTTTCTTCACTTTCAATTCATGCGTCTTTTGCTGAACCTGACGAATTGAGAGGTATAGCGAACGGACTGCTTTGCACTGAAAAACTGGTTCGTGAGCAATTTATTGTCGTTTTGGGTGATTGCCTTTGCAAGGGAAGTTTTCAATTGTCACCCACCTTCGAAACAGGCGTGGGCGTTTATGAGACAAATTGTCCCGATGATATTCAACGCAGTTATTCAGTTGAAATTTCAGAAGGGAAAATCTTTCGGGTTGTAGAAAAACCGAAACTGCTTCCCAACAAACTTTGTGGAATGGGATACTATTTTCTTGATCACGATGTATTTGATTACATCATTAAGACCCCAACCTCGCCGCTGAGAAATGAGATTGAGATTACCGATGTGCTTCAGAAGATGATCGAAGACGGAAAGATCCTGAAACCATTTACTTTTACTGGAGATTATCTCAATCTTACTTTCCCGGAGGATTATAATCGAGCATTGGAAATATTTAAAGACGAGAAATCTCTTGGAAGAAATTAAAATTTATGAAAGTTTTATATGACCACCAAATATTTGTTTTTCAAGATTATGGAGGAATTTCAAGATATTTCTACGAACTTACGAATGTGTTTAATAATCAAGAAGACATTCACTTTGATCTGCCACTTCTGTATTCAAATAACCATTACATAAGAAAGACAAATTTTTTAAAGTGTAAACCTTTTTTGGAAGCAAAAAATTTTAGAGGCAAAACCAGACTTCTAAATTTTATACATAAATATACCGAGAAAAAAATATTGCGCAAGAAAGGGTTTGATGTTTTTCATCCAACATATTACGATCCTTATTTTTTAAAGTACATAGGAAATAAGCCTTTTGTACTAACCATATATGATATGGTTTACGAACTATTTCCTCAAATTTTTTCCACAAGAGATAAAACAAGTGTAAATAAAAAATTACTAGCCTCAAAAGCTGCAAAGATAATTGCCATCTCCGAGAATACAAAACGTGATGTAATAAAACTATTTGGCATTAAAGAGGATAAAGTAGAAGTCATTTATCTTGGCAATTCACTTTGTTTCGGCATCACTGAAAAAGTGAAAGGAATGAGCAATGAAAACCCTCAAAAATATTTACTGTTTGTGGGTAACAGAAGGGCATATAAGAATTTTGATACATTTATTGAGTCGATTTCACCATTATTAAAAGAGGATAAAAATCTTTACTTAATTTGCGCGGGTGGAGGTAAATTTACCCCGTCAGAAATAGCTAATTTAGAAAAGTTAGGAGTTATAAAGAAAGTAACTCAATGCTCATTCGATGATAATATACTTGCGCAACTTTACAAAAATGCATTGGCTTTCATATTTCCATCTTTATATGAAGGTTTCGGGATTCCTATTTTAGAAGCTTTTTCTTGTGGATGTCCTGTTATAACTAGTAATATAAGCTCACTTCCCGAGGTTGCAGGTGATGCTGCGGAATACTTTGATCCAATTGATAAAATATCAATTTCAAGTACTGTTAAGAAGGTAATATATGATCATGATTTGAGGTGTAAATTAAAATATAAAGGATACGAAAGGTTAAAAAATTTTTCCTGGGAAAAAACAGCAAATCAAACAAAGATGCTATACAAAAGTATACTATGAAAACGGCGATTATAACGGGTATAACGGGCCAAGATGGAGCATATTTGTCGGGTTTTTTGCTAAATAAAAATTATAGGGTTATTGGTATTGTAAGAAATGCATCAGTAGTGAATGCTAAAAACCTGAAATATCTTGGTGTTTATGATAAAATTGCGCTCATAGAAGCTAATCTTTTAGATCTGTCAAACATAATCAGAATCCTGGACAAAAACAAACCCGATGAATTTTATAATTTAGCAGCTCAAAGCTCTGTAAGTTTATCTTTTGAACAACCAATAGGAACCTTAGAATTTAATATAGTTAGTGTTGCAAATATTTTAGAAGCAATAAAAATAGTTAATCCAAAGATAAAATTTTATCAGGCTTCAAGCAGTGAAATGTTTGGTAATGTCAGAAAAGAAAATCTACCCGTGACGGAAAATTTTGTTTTTCATCCTGTAAGTCCCTATGGAATTTCTAAAGCTGCAGCACATTGGATAGCGGTAAACTATAGAGAGGCTTATGGTATATTTTCGGCATGCGGTATTCTTTTTAATCACGAGTCGATTTTAAGAGGCAATCATTTTGTTACAAAAAAGATTCTTAATACGGCTGTTAAAATAAGCATGGGAGAGGCTGAAAAATTAAATTTGGGAAATCTGAAGATTTATAGAGATTGGGGATATGCGCCTAAATACATTGAAGCAATGTGGTTGATGGTACAACAGGAATCTCCTAAGGATTATATTATTTGCTCCGGAGAGGCACATAGTCTGGAAGAATTTGTTCAAAAGGTTTTTGAAAAATTAGATTTAGAATTAGAGAAATTTGTAACGATAGATAAAAATCTTTATAGACCTGTAGACCTTGAAATAATATACGGAGATAATTCGGAGGCTAAAGGGAAATTAGGTTGGAATTATGACATGAGTTTTGAGCAACTCATGAACAGGCTTATAGAGGATGAAATTCAGTATGTTAGATTAGAGTTACAAGATGTCAGCACACCACCAGATGTTACACTTGAGTAGTAATTTAATAAGGTATTTTCGTTTAACGCTGGCTGACTGTCATGGTATCCCATTTCCGGTCTATTCTTTGCCTGATTTAATATCTAAAAGCAAGTATGACTTAGAGAAACTTGCAGCAGCGTATAAAGGGCGCCCGATTAATGGATTTTTGGTAATAGTTCACCGCAAAGACGCAAAGAACGCAAAGAAAAACTTAAAATGACAAAAGAGGAAGATAAGCTATCGAATGAAATTTTGGGAGCAGCAATCGAGGTACATAGCCATCTTGGGCCGGGATTATTGGAATCAGCTTATGAAGAAAGTCTTTGTCATGCCAGTTTATTTTATGCCTGCTAATATTCCATCACTAGCACAATGATTCTATAATAATATTGCAATATGATATTTTTTATGGCATATTTACCTCAAGACAAGGAGGTGAAGATGCCATTTGAAAGAAAAAGACC
>SOET01000040.1 GCA_021646465.1 Candidatus Kuenenia hertensis
CAATTCAATTTAATTTCGAGGTGGTTTATGGTGGTTAATAATGTTGATCTTCGGGAAGCAGATCATGTTGAAGAGGTTGAGGGATTATTGATACGCAGTAGTCTCTATCAGGTTTTGTCGGCGTGTTATCTCTATCCTGAAGGCGAAAAACTTTCGTTTTTGAAGAGTGAAGATTTTCAGGAGTTGGTAGATAATCTTGGAAAAATAAATACCTGTTACCATGAAGCAGGCGATACGTCAGTGTTGATAACTTTCTTAAAATCGGTACGTGCAGAGTTTGAAAAGATCGATATTGAAGATTTGCAAAGTACGTATAATAGAATTGTCGGGCATACGATATCGAAGGATTGCCCTTTTTATGAAGGTCAATATGGAGCAGCCCATGTGCATCAGCAGGTACATGAATTGGCTGATATTCAGGCTTTTTACAGGGCATTTGGGCTTGATATTTCCGAGGAAGAGAAAGAAAGATGTGATCACGTTGGCGTAGAGTTTGAATTTCTGCAGTTCTTGCTATTTAAACAGGCTTACGCGTTGGAAAATCATGGAAGAGAAGAGGCCGAGGTTTGCTTGGAGGCACAAAAAAAGTTCCTGAAGCAGCATGCTGGTAAATGGATACCTCTTTTATCGATTCTTCTTGGTAAAAAAGCAAGAGAAGGGTTTTACTTTGCCGTATCCGAATTAACAAAGGAATTTATGAAGCTGGAAATGAAATTACTGGGTGTGGTGACAGAGATGATGAAAGAGTCGGATCTCAACCAGGAAGAGGTTGCTGGGGCGCCGGATGAATGTTTATCTTGTGCTGGTTTTGATGGTACGGAGTCTAATTAAGCAATGAATATAGAATTTGATCCTGGTTTGATTGGAGAGGTGTTATTCAAGGAAATGCAGACGAGAGAAGAGCAGGGGGATACTCAGCTTACTGAGGAATATCATTCTCTTGTTGACCCTGTTTATGAGAATTTTTCTATAGAGGATCGTCCGAAACAATTCAGAAAGATAGAATGGGATTTTTTTAAGAAACTGGGGTTTGTTGCATTAATTGAAAATGCACTGAATGAATTTCCGGAGTTTGAAGATTCGGTTGCCGGCATGGTGGTTGTAAAAGCAAAGAGTACTCACGATGAAGGATCGAACCTTATAAAGGGCCTGGACGATGAAGAAGCGAAAAGGAAGATCAAGGTGAAGTTGTTGCTTGAAAGGTTTCATGACCAGAGCTATTTGCAGAAGTTTATGCGTCATGAACTAATGCATATTTCAGATATGCTCAACGATAGGTTTGGTTACAGAGATGAGGTGCTGGCAGGAAATCCTATGGAACAAAGTATTATAACCGAGCGTTACAGTACTTTTTGGGATATCTTTGTTGACAGCCGTTTAATAAGAGACGGCAAAGAAACGATCGGTAGCAGAGACAGCAGATATGAAGAGTTTGCCGCACTGTATATGGGATTTCCCGAAGAGACAAACAGAGAGATTTTCGACAAGCTGTGGGACGATGAAAACCATACCCATGGAAGCATGCTGGAATTGGCTAAAGATGTTAATAAGGTTATTGAGATTGCAAAGGATAACTTACCTGAAGATATGCGCCGAAAAAAGAAAGTGCTATTACCGGGTTCTGTCTGTCCTTTATGTCAGTTCCGTACTTACAGTTGGGTGGATAATCTTGAAAAGGATCCGGAAATTGTTCAGGTAATAAAAAGCGATTTTCCTGATTGGTCACCGGAGGATGGTGCTTGTGATCGATGTGTCGAGATGTATAAATCAAGAAGAGCAATTTCTCAAAATTTAATATAATAGTTTGTATTGAGGTATGTTTTTAAGAAAGGAGTAGGAAATATGAAGCTAACAAGGAGGACTTTCCTACAGGTAGCGGGTGCGGCTGGTGCAACCTTGACGCTTGCAAAAAAGGCGATGGCATTCAGATTATTAAAGCCTGCAGTTGAGGTGGGAAACCCACTAGACGCATATCCTGACCGAAGATGGGAATATGTTTATAGGGATCAGTATATGTATGACAGGAGTTTTACCTATTGTTGTTCTCCGAACGATACGCACGCCTGCAGGATAAGGGCATTTGTACGGAATGATGTAATCATGAGGGTAGAGCAGAATTACGATCATCAGAGATATGCTGATTTATACGGGAACAAGGCGACCAGGAACTGGAACCCAAGAATGTGCCTGAAAGGGTACACCTTCCATAGAAGGGTGTATGGTCCCTACCGGCTTCGCTATCCGGTAATTCGTAAAGGATGGAAGCGTTGGGCTGACGATGGTTTTCCGGAATTAACGCCAGAAAATAAAACGAAATACATGTTTGATAACAGGGGAAATGACGAACTGCTAAGAGCTTCCTGGGGTGAAGCATTTACCTACGCTGCCAAAGGCATTATCCACATTACCAAGAAGTATAGTGGTCCCGAAGGTGCACAGAAACTTATCGATCAAGGTTATCCTAAGGAGATGGTTGATAGAATGCAGGGTGCCGGTACGAGGACATTCAAGGGACGTGGAGGTATGGGGCTTTTGGGTGTTACTGGTAAATATGGTATGTACCGGTTTAATAATTGCCTTGCTCTTGTGGATTCCCATAACAGAGGCCTTGGTCCTGATAAGGCACTGGGAGGCAGGAACTGGTCGAACTATACATGGCACGGAGATCAGGCTCCGGGTCATCCGTTCTCCCATGGATTGCAGACATCCGATATTGATTTTAATGATCTGCGGTTTTCAAAATTGGTTATCCAAACGGGTAAAAATTTAATCGAAAATAAAATGCCGGAGGCTCATTGGCTCACGCAGGTAATGGAAAGGGGCGGAAAGTTAGTTGTTGTTACACCAGAATATAGCCCATCGTCTCAAAAGGCTGATTATTGGATACCAATTAGGAATAATACTGATACAGCTCTTTATCTTGGTGTAACAAAAATACTGATAGACAACAAATGGTATGATGCCGATTATATTAAGAAGTTTACCGACTTCCCCTTGCTGGTAAGGACCGATAACTTAAAGAGATTGTCTCCAAAAGATATCATTCCGAATTATAAATTGCAGGATATTTCCGATGGTCCTAGTTATCATATTCATGGTTTAAAAGATGAACAAAGAGAAATCGTTGGAGATTTTGTTGTCTGGGACGCAAAGACCAAAGGCCCAAAAGCGATCACCAGAGATGATGTGGGTAATACGTTAGTTAAAAAAGGTATAGACCCTGCTTTGGAAGGTTCGTTTAAGCTGAAAACGGTTGATGGAAAAGAGATAGAGGTTATGACGCTCCTTGAGATGTATAAAATACATCTGAAGGATTATGATATTGATTCAGTTGTTGAAATGACCAATTCCCCTAAAGAACTTATCGAAAGGCTGGCGAAGGACATCGCAACAATTAAACCGGTTGCAATTCATTGTGGTGAAGGGGTAAACCACTATTTCCATGCTACATTGATGAATCGTTCTTATTACTTGCCTTTGATGCTTACTGGAAATGTAGGATATTTTGGTTCCGGCTCACACACATGGGCGGGGAATTATAAGGCAGGTAATTTCCAGTCAGCAAAGTGGTGTGGACCTGGTTTCTATGGCTGGGTTGCAGAGGATGTGTTTAATCCGAATTTGGACCCGTATGCATCTGCAAAGGATTTAAAGATTAAAGGGCGTGCTTTGGATGAGGAAGTTGCTTACTGGAATCATAGTGAGAGGCCTCTCATTGTCAATACTCCGAAATACGGAAGAAAGGTCTTTACTGGCGCAACTCACATGCCTACTCCGACAAAGATCATGTGGTTTACCAATGTGAATCTGATAAACAATGCAAAACATGTATACCAGATGTTGAAAAATGTAAATCCAAATATTGAGCAAATCATGTCCACCGATATTGAGTTAACCGGTTCCATAGAATATGCGGATTTTGGATTTCCTGCCAATTCCTGGGTCGAGTTTCAACAGTATGAGATTACCTCTTCCTGTTCTAACCCGTTTTTCCAGATTTGGGGCAAGAGCGGAATCAGGCCTGTCTATGATTCCAGGGATGATATCAATATCCTCGCGGGCATGGCGGCGAAGTTAGGCGAATTGCTTAAGGATACCCGTTTTGCCGATAACTGGAAATTTGCATTAGATGGCAGATCAGAGGTATATATAAACAGGCTTCTCGATGGTAGTACGACCGCTCATGGATATACGTGTGAAGATATCCTGGCAGGTAAGTATGGTGAGCCAGGGGTTGCCCTGTTGCTGTTCCGTACTTACCCACGGCATCCTTTCTGGGAACAGGTTCATGAAGATCAACCGTTCTATACACCTACAGGAAGACTACAGGCGTATAATGACGAAAATGAAGTTATTGAGTATGGTGAGAATTTCATAGTACATCGTGAAGGGCCTGAGGCCACGCCGTATCTGCCAAATGCCATCGTCAGTACCAACCCATATATTCGTCCCGATGACTACGGTATTCCGGAAAGTGCAGAGCACTGGGAAGAAAGGACTGTGAGGAATATCAAGAAGTCATGGGAAGAAACAAAGAAGACGAAGAACTTCTTGTGGGAAAAGGGATACCAGTTCTACTGTGTAACTCCAAAGTCCAGGCATACGGTACATTCACAGTGGGCGGTAACCGACTGGAACTTTATCTGGAACAACAACTTTGGCGACCCTTACAGGATGGATAAGAGGATGCCGGGTGTTGGTGAGCATCAGATTCATATCAATCCACAGGCAGCGAAAGACTTGGGTATTGAGGACGGTGACTATGTATATGTTGATGCAAACCCTGCGGACAGGCCGTATGAGGGATGGAAGCCAAATGATCCGTTCTATAAAGTTTCAAGGCTTATGTTGAGGGCGAAGTATAATCCTGCATATCCGTATAACTGTACGATGATGAAACACTCTGCGTGGATTTCATCTGACAAGACGGTACAGAGTCATGAAACAAGGCCGGATGGAAGGGCTTTATCACCGAGCGGCTACCAGTCGAGTTTCCGTTACGGTTCGCAGCAGAGTATTACCAGGGACTGGTCGATGCCTATGCATCAGCTGGACAGCCTCTTTCACAAGGCGAAAATCGGAATGAAATTTGTGTTCGGTTTTGAGGCGGATAACCACTGTATTAATACGGTACCAAAAGAGACGTTGGTAAAGATTACGAAGGCTGAGAATGGTGGTATCGGAGGAAAAGGAGTTTGGGACCCTGTGAAAACGGGATACACTGCCGGCAATGAAAATGATTTCATGAAAAAATTCCTGAATGGTGAATTAATAAAAGTTGAAGCATAGTTTGTTGAGGGTAAAATGATTGTGATAACGAGCTAACAAATGTTTACAGAAGTTGAAGCGTTTGTTAGCTCGTGTATTTTATGAAAATTTTGTAAATGGAGGAAAACGAGGGCTTATGAAAAGGTTTTTGGTTTCTGGTATTCTTGCGATGTCATTTATGGTATCAATGACCGTTGCATTGAAAAATGTTTATGCAGAGGAAGAGAAGAAGGCTTTAAGTGTTGAAGAGGCTGCTGAGGCTCAAAGAAAATTGGAGGAGGCGCAGCAAAAATTAAGAAGGGTTGTCAATAACATCCCAAAAATTGATAATGGTGGTTCTATCACAGGAAACGTAACATGCAAAAGGGAACGGACAAATGCGAATGTGGTTGTTTTTCTTGAAACAGTAGGAAATAACGATTTTCCGCCACCGGCTGACCATGCAGTTGTTGATCAGCTTAACCTGACGTATGTGCCAAGGGTGGTCGCATTGCAAAAAGGTACAGTTGTTGATTTCCCGAATAGTGATGCAGTGCGCCACAATGTATTTTCACCTCCAACAGCGGCATTGCAGTTCAACCTGGGAACATATCCTACGGGTGTTATCAAGGAGGTGACGTTTGATGTGTTAGGGGAAACGCCTCTACTTTGTAATGTTCATGCAGAAATGGCAGGCTATGTGCTTTCGCTTGCTAATCCATACTTTGCAATGACTGATAAAGACGGGAATTATACCATTGAGGGTGTACCCCCGGGAAAATATACAGTAAAAACGTGGCACGAAAAACTTAAAGAACTGTCGGAAGAGATTACTGTGGAGGCAGGAAAGGCTACTACAGTAAATTTTGAATTAAAAAGAAGAAGATAAGGTCTTGTTGTGAATCTGAAAAATCCTGGTAAGGCAGAACAGCGCTTACCAGGATTTTTTATTTTGTGATTCATATTGTTCTGGCATATCTCGGTGAAGCAAATGATCTCTTATTAACGATACATTGGTATCCTCAATGCGCAGGTATAGCTAACCAGCTATGCCAGTCAGGGCCAATATCTCCTCTTCGCTTATAACGTTCCATTAATGACTGGCACTGGCAGAGGTTTTTTTGTCGTTTAATATTTTCTGCAATTTTTTTTATAATCTGTGGAAAAAGTGAAACGGCATTTTTCACTGCTTCCCGGTCACTGTCATTTGCAAGACCCTCAAACAATTCTCCTGCTCTAAAAGGTCTGCTTACAATTCCCTCTGCATAGTTTGTGACATAACAAATAGATGCATAACACATTTCCAACTCCTTCGCAAGAAAGACTTCGGGGACAAGTGTCATGCCAACAAGGTCTCCACCGTAAGATTTATATTTTTTTATCTCAGCGGGAGTTTCAAGCCGAGGTCCTTGTGTGCATACATAGGTGCCTTTGTCTGTAGCGTTAACGCTGAAAGATTGTAATGTGTGCAGGATACATTCTCGTAATGTGGGGCAGAAAACAGGAAATTGACGTATAAATCCGATTCCCAGATTTTTATAAAAAGTTGACTCCCTGCCATGCGTTTCGTCTATAATATCGTCTGCCAATACGTACTCACCAATTTTATACTTTTCATTAATCGCGCCAGGGCCTGACCACGAGACTATTTGTCTGGCGCCCAGTTCTTTCAGCGCATATATATTTGCCCTGTAGTTTACAAATGGGGCGGTAATGCTGTACCCTTTCTCTCCGTGACGCGACAAAAAAAGCATTTCTGCATTAGTTTCCTGGACAAGGTATATTGGTTGCGATAGTCCGTAAGGGGTATTGATCTCTCCCAGTCTTTTGCCTTTAATACAACCGCTAAGGAGCAAATCATAAGCCTGGCTGCCGCCAATTACCGCTAAGGTTACCAAGCGTGAACCTCCCGTTTTTTTTCTATTGCTTTCGAGGGGCATTCCTCCATGCAAATCATACACCCTTTGCAGTTATTATAATCGGTAAACGGAAAACCCTCTTCGTTAATGGAAATACAGCTATCAGGACATCTGTTGACGCATATCATACATTTTGTGCAGGCATCGTAATTCCATACAGGTTTAAATACTCTCCAGTTGCCGGTTTTTCGCAAGGGCGTGTTTGCAACGGAATTTACGGTTGGGCTTGAAATAGTTGCAGGTTCAAAAGGAACAGAAATGACGGGGTTATTCCTATATACAATTTCCATCATATCTATTTTTACTGACGGAGTAGAAAGAAAACAATGCAAAGCGGCTTTAATATTCTTTTCGATAATCTCTTTGTCTTGTATTATTTCCGATACTTCCATTTCGACGGCTTGCCTCAGGAAATTTTCTCCCACGTTGGTAATTTTGGAAGCAACTCCTCCTGCCAGTGTGCTTAAGATTGGTTTTCCCAGTAATTCAAGGCTGATTTTTGTAATATCAAGGGTAATTGTTTGTTCCGTAAGATGGTATTTTGTTTTTATTTCTTCAGGGGTATGGGTGGAGTTGATAAAAACAATACCGCCTTTTTTCAAGTCTGATAAAGGGTTTGCTGCGGTATCGTCCAAAAGAGTCTCATCCATTATAATGATAATATCAGGGTTATTTATTACTCCCCTTTCCAGTATTGGTTCTGAAGAAATACGTGTACAGGCCAGTATAGGGGCTCCTCTGCGTTCAGCCCCGTAAAGCGGAAAGTCCTGTGCATATAATCCTCCCAAGAAGGCAGCAGTTCCCAGTATCCTGCTTGCAACTTTTGCACCCTGGCCGCCTCTTCCGTGAAATCGTATCCTGTAAGTAAAAGTTTTTTGCGTTTCCATAATAGTGAATTGTTTGTGTTCAACTAATTTTAAAACTACATTAAAAATTATACACAAAAAAATAGTTTTCAGGCAAGGAAACGTTTTTTTTAGATATTTTTATGGTTGGGAAATTTCAAAACCAGAGAAGCAGGCAGATCCTTTAGGGGTATAATCTCGTGCCCCTATTCATGTAGGAAAATAAGGCTAAACCATGACCCCCTTCTTTTAAGAAAATGGCTATAATGTTTTTTGTGGTATCATGCTGTTCCGTTATTATTTTGATCATATTGTTTACTTTATAATCATTTCACTTGACTTGTAAAAACGATGTATATAGAATTTATTTTCTTTAGACTATCGATATTAATGTTGCACATAAAAAAACTTGAGACAAAGGAAGTAAAAGATGCTCCGATTAAACAAACAGCGTAATACTTTAGAACCGGAAGAACATCCTTTTGAATTGCAAAATCCGGAAGAACCCAATCTTTTTCGCGATATATTTCCTTACGATAAAATACCCAAGATACCATTTAACTATCGGCTTAATCCAATGAATATGCCTGAAGAAATCTGGATTACCGATACGACGTTTCGTGATGGTCAACAGTCCAGACCTCCTTATACGGTGAAACAAATTGTGGATTTGTTCGATATGATACACAGGCTTGGCGGCAAAAGAGGCCTTATTCGCCAGTGTGAATTTTTTCTGTATAATGAGAAGGACAAGGAAGCGGTACGGAAATGTATGGAGAGAGGATATAAATATCCTGAGATAACAGGTTGGATCCGTGCGGTTAAAAGCGATTTCAAATTGGCGAAAGAAATGGGCCTTAAAGAAACGGGTATTTTGTGCTCCGCTTCTGATTACCATATATATTTAAAATTAAAAAAGACGAGAAAACAGGCGTTGGAAATGTATTTGGATATCGTACGCGCCGCCCTTGATGAGGGCATGATTCCAAGATGTCATTTTGAGGATATAACAAGGGCTGATCTTTATGGGTTTGTAATACCGTTTGCAAAGGAACTTATGAAAATGTCGAGAGAAAGCGGTATTCCCGTAAAAATTCGCGCATGTGATACTATGGGAATGGGGGTTAGCTACCCAGGTGCTGCACCGCCCCGCAGCGTGCCCGGAATTATATACGGGTTAACGCATTATGCCGATGTCCCCTCCGAATGTCTGGAATGGCATGGTCATAATGATTTGTATTTGGCGATGAGTAATGCGTCAGCCGCATGGTTGTTTGGATGCAGTGCTATTAACGGGGCTTTGCTGGGATTGGGGGAACGTACGGGGAATACTCCGGTAGAAGCACTGGTGATTGAATATCTCGCCTTACGGGGTAACGACGAAGAAATTGATACTACGGTCATAACGGAAATTGCGGACTATTACCGAAATGAGATCGGGTATCAGATCCCTCCTAATCAACCGCTGGTAGGTTCAGAATTCAATGTAACAAGGGCGGGCATACATTCAGACGGATTATTAAAAAATGAGGAAATCTATAACATTTTTGATACCGCAAAATTATTAAATAGACCGATAGGTGTTTCTGTGACGGATAAATCTGGAATTGCAGGGATCGTGCAGTGGATAGATATTTATTTTAAATTGCAGGGAGATAAGAAAATCTCTAAAGACCATCCTGGGGTAGCAAAGATTAAGGAGTGGATTGACGAACAATATGCCAACGGCAGGGTTACTTCTATTTCCGATAAAGAAATGGTTGAACAGGTTAAAATTCACCTCAATGATGTTGTTGTTAATTAATAGGTAACATAAAATCATCTGAACAGCTAAAGTAATATCTTTGAAGGTATATGAGTTTCAAGCAAAAGATATATTAAAAACGTATAGCATTTGTGTTCCTCGCGGCAAGGTGATATCACAGGCCGACGATGTTCAAAAGTTATATAATGAAATTGGATGTAACCGTTGCGTGGTAAAGGCGCAAATCCATGCTGGTGGCAGGGGAAAGAGTGGTGGTATCCAATTCGTCAATTCATCTGAAGAAGCTGTAGCATGTATTTCAAACATGCTTGGCTCAAAACTTTCTACATATCAAACCAACCAGGAATCCTTTGAAATTAAACACGTTCTCCTGGAAGAAGTTGTTGAAATTCAAAAGGAATTCTATCTTGCCATAACGATTGATCGTTCCATACAATCCCTTCTGTTAATAGTAAGTGCAGGAGGAGGTGTAGATATAGAAGAGATTGCAAAAAAAACCCCCGAAAAGATTTTTAAAGAACCTGTTGACATGTTTTTTGGGTTGCTTCCCTTTCAGTCGCGCCGTATTGCGGAAAGATTAACTATTTCTGCGGATGCGTCAAAGAAGTTAAGCGGGTTAATTAAAAAACTAATCCATATCTTTGTAAATAAGGATTGTTCGCTGCTGGAAATCAACCCTCTGGCACTGACAACTGATAATAAACTGGTTGTGCTTGATGCCAAAATGGAAATAGACGATAATGCCTTTTTTCGCCATCCGGAATTCGAACAAATTGCAGAAAGCCAGGACCTTTCTCCCAATGAGACGTTGGCTAAGAAATACAGGCTGAGTTACATAAACCTTGATGGAGATATTGGGTGTCTTGTAAACGGCGCGGGTCTTGCGATGGCTACCATGGATATTATTAAACATTACGGAGGAGAACCTGCAAATTTTCTTGATGTGGGGGGAGATGCGTCTTTGGAGCGGGTGGAACAGGCGTTTAAAATAATTTTGTCCGATAAAAAAGTAAAATCCATTTTCATAAATATTTTCGGCGGAATAATGAAATGCGATGTGATTGCTGAAGGAATTATAAGTGCCGTCAAAGAGGTAGGCATTCATACCCCATTAGTGGTTAGATTGGAAGGAACTAATGTGGATTTGGCAAGAAAAATTCTTGGGGAATCGGGGTTAAAAATTATTTCTGCCAGAGACATGAAAGATGCGGCAGAGTTTGCGGTAAAGGCGTCAAAGGGTGAGTATATTAATTGATAAAGAAACAAAAGTCATATGCCAGGGCATAACAGGGCATGCCGGAAGTTTTCATTCCTTGCGGATGCTGGAGTACGGAACCAAGTTAGTTGGAGGGGTAACTCCTGGTAAAGGAGGCACCGCCATGGATGGAATTCCCGTGTTTGACAGTGTGCATGATGCGGTTAACAAAACAGGGGCAAGTGCTTCTGTTATATATGTTCCTGCCCCTTTTGCCGCGGACGCTATTATGGAAGCAGTGGATGCAGAAATAGAATTGGTGGTATGTATCACTGAGGGCATACCAACACTGGACATGCTAAGGGTAGTGAAATTCCTTGCAAAGGGAAGGACTAGACTCATAGGTCCCAATTGTCCCGGTATTATTTCACCCGGAAAATGTAAAATTGGTATTATGCCGGGATATATCCATAAAAAGGGCAGCGTCGGTGTCGTTTCACGCAGTGGCACCCTTACCTATGAGGTTGTTTGGCAATTGACTCAACAGGATGTTGGGCAATCAACATGTATCGGGATAGGAGGGGACCCTGTCATTGGGACGCATTTTATCGATATACTTAAGATGTTTCAGCATGACGAAGAAACGTCAGCGATTGTGCTTATTGGAGAAATAGGCGGAAGTATGGAAGAAGAAGCATCTGAGTATATAAAACAGGAAGTCACAAAGCCGGTTATTGGCTTTATTGCAGGCAAATCGGCGCCTCACGGTAAGCGTATGGGGCATGCCGGAGCAATCATTGCCGGTGAGAAAGGAACGGCTGTGACAAAGATTGTTGCGTTGCAGGAGGCGGGTACCGTTATGGTTGATAATCCTGCGGATATCGGCATAACCGTATCAAAAATATTAAAAGATGCCGGGAAGTAGAGTTTCATTACGGTAATTTGAGCAGTTCATTTCATAAACAATAAATAAATGTTTCCGTTGTTTTTTCGTTTCCTTGATAATTATTGAGGCATTTGTTACATTAACACGGTTTTACATAAGTACAACGTTTTTAATAAAGAATTATTCCCCGTGCTGTCAGGAGTTTCCTCCTGCCACCACTGCATCTGCATTTTTCTGTGAGGGATGGCTGGAGTAATCCAGCCGCCTACTCAACTATATTTTTATGAAGGATTATTGTGCAAATATGTTTTTGATTATTAAGTCAATGTATCGAATATTACCTCTTTTATGTGTTTTTTCCGGCGTAATGTCTCTGCATGCACATGCCGGAGAGATACATGGCAGCATCAGAAGTCACGACCTTGAAGTTGAATTGTATTTGAAAGAAAATAAACTGAGAGCAGTTGATCATATGTGTGTGCAAAGGGGAGATAGTGATGAGGTTATATTTTTCATCAATAAGTCATTTAAAGTGGTGTCAATAACTTCTTCCGGGATGAATGTAATATTTGAGGCGGAAAAAGGAGGATATGCGGGAAATGCAAAAATTGTTGCGATTACTGTTCCCGCACCGTTAAAAAACAAAGAAAGTATCTGTTTTGATATTGTATATGAAGGGACGCTTCCAGCGCTACCGGATTCATTCAGCGGCGAAGATATCGGTGTTACCTCAGGGGTTATCGGAGAAGAGGGTGTTTATTTGAGTCCCTCCAGCAGATGGTACCCCGATATGATTAATTCACTAGCAACATTCAGGGTAACTGTTGTTACCCCCAAAGAGTATGAGTCTGTAACGCAAGGTGTTCTTGTTGGGGAAAAAACAGAAGATAATAAAGTATATACCACTTGGGAGGAAGGAAATGTGTCTGAGGGGTGCAGTCTTGTGGCGGGTAAATATAAAGTGACGCATGTTACGCATGATGGTATAGATTTATATGCGTATTTTTTCCCGGAAGAACAGTCACTCGTTGATACATATCTGAATGCAACAAAACGATACCTGGATATATACCGAAATATCATTGGAGAATATCCGTATAAAAAATTTGCCATAGTTGAAAACTTCTTTCAAACAGGGTATGGAATGCCCTCATTTACCCTCCTGGGCAGTGCAGTAGTAAAGCTTCCGTTTATTGTTGACATTTCATTGGGGCATGAAGTCTTGCATAACTGGTGGGGAAACTCTGTTTTTGTTGATGATACCGGGGGGAATTGGTGTGAAGGACTGACGACTTACATGGCAGATTATTATTATAAGGAAATACAAGGGGCTTCAGCGGCAAATGATTATCGTAATGAAGTTTGCAGGAAATATACAAATTATGTGACAACACAGAATGATTTCCCCTTAAAATTGTTTATCGGCAGAAGTAACAAGGCAACGCAGGCTATTGGCTATGGAAAGACGGCGATGGTTTTTCATATGCTCAGAAAAATGATAGGAGATGAAGTATTTTATAAATCACTAAAAGATTTTTATAAAAAGATGATCTGGCAGCGTGCGAATTGGGGAGATATTGAAAATATATTTGAAGAGGTGAGTGGACAGGAGTTGTCGTGGTTTTTTGATCAGTGGGTAAACAGGAAAGGCGCTCCGATTATAGAATTAGGGGAGACGCATGTTATTAAGGAAGGGGATACCTGGAGTGTAACGGCAAAAATTTTGCAAAAAACTGACGAGCCATATCGTATTCACTTGCCTATACATTTCCAACTGGAAGAAGGCATTTTTCATACAACAACAGAGATCAAGAATAATTCTGAAAGTATTTCTCTAAAGGTAAAATCCCGACCGAAAAGTATTGCAATAGACCCTGACAATGAAATCTTCCGGCGCTTGCATGCAGAGGAGATTCCCCCTGCGATAGACCTTGTAATGGGTGATAGAAAAGTTATTGTATATCCCACAAAGGGTGAAGACTCCATGAAGAGGGCATATAAAAAACTGGCAAATATACTGGCGAATGAACAGGATTTTATTAAGGCGGATACAGAAATTACCGAGGCAGAAATATCGCAAGCAACTTTGTTTGTTTTGGGTGGCGTAGAAGAAAACAAAATGAGTAAACTCGTTCAAAAGAATCTGCCCGGGAAATTATCTCTCGCCAAAGATGTTTTTAGCGTTGATGCAGTTATGTATAAAGATAAAAAAGACGCCTTCCTGATAACAATAAAGAATCCTTTTAATAAGGAAAAAGGGATTGCTTTATTTGCGGGATTTAGTCCTGAAGCTGTGGAAAAAACAGGATACAAAATACCACATTATGGAAAATACAGTTATCTTGTTTTTTCCGATGGAAAGAACAGGGTGAAAGAAATATTAAGTGTTGAAAGCAGTCCTTTGCAAAGAACATTTGAATAGCTCGTTTTTGTCTTTAGAAACGGCTACCAACTATTTTGAATAAATAGATTAATAAAGTTTGTATTTTGAAACTGCCATTTCATACCTGAAATTGTTTTTGTGGTTGGATCATAGGAGCAAAACGGTTTTTGCTTGATTTAATATCTTTAATATTAGCAACTTATGAGATATTTTATGTTTTTCATTTTTTTATATATCAGGGGAACGATTTTTGTCAGTCTATAAGGGGATTATAGAATTTGAAGAAAGCGACGGAATCAATGAAACGAACACTTTTGCTGTATATTTTATCGTGGTTTTTATTGTGTAATGTTTTGTCTTCAAAAGGGTTATTTGCAAATGGACTTTATACAGAGATAGAGGTGCCTGATGGTGGTTGTGTTGCAGGGTATGTTAAATGTACCGGAAACGCAGGAGCACCTTCAATAGACTTATATGCCGGGTGGGAACTGCCCCGGGCTTCTCAGGTTATTTCCGAAAAGCTCACTGTGAACAAAGTAAACAATGGGGTAAAGAATGTTATCGTTTCCATTTCGGATATAGAGAAGGGGAAGAAGGGAGTGGTTCCTCAGATTCATCCTGTTATCGATCAGCAGAGAAGTGTATTTATTCCGCGTGTGACGGCGATATTAGCTGGTACAACGGTTGATTTGCTTAATGGTGATGAAGAAATGCATAACGTTCATACCACATCAATGAGAAATCAACCCTTTAATTTTGGCATGGCGTATAAACAAAGGATATCGAAAAAATTTGACTTTCCTGAAACGGTGAAACTTTCTTGCGATATTCACAAAGAATATGCTTGGATTGTTGTTTTTGGTAATCCCTATTTTGATGTAACGGATAGGAACGGATATTTTGAAATATGTGATATTCCTGAAGGTACTTATAAATTTAGGGTATGGCATGAAGAATTAGGAAAACGAGAAAAGGAGGTAATGGTACGGGCGAAAAAGATAGAAAATATTGAGTTTGTTTATGAGTAGAATTAATGGGGAAATTAGAATTTTAATGATAATGAATATTAATTAGGTTTTTTAAAATTTGCAACCGGAAAGGAGGATTTGCTGATATGAAACCTAAGGGCTTATTTTATAAATTTGGCTTCTTGAGTGCTGCAGTATTTTCCTGCGCAGTGATGTCTGTTAACATGCGCCCTACTACTGCATCAGCAATTGAAATTCCCACAGAAGTTACTGAAGAAGGAAAAAATGTGTATAAAAAGTATTGTAGTCCTTGCCATGGGGAAGAAGGTGGTGGTGATGGTCCTCTTTCAAGGTCAATGATCCCTAAGCCACGTGATTTTACACGGGGGGCATATAAGTTCAGATCAACCCCAAGTGGTTCGCTTCCTACGGATGAGGATATTTTCAGAACAATCTCATATGGTGTGCCAAACTCTACCATGATTCCATGGGATATTTTGACCGAGGAACAACGTGCTTCCGTAATACCGGTTCTCAAAAGTTTTTCAGAAGCTTTTGAATATCGGGAACCCGATGCTCCTGTTGAAGTTGGTTTACCGCTGAGGCCAACGGAAAGAACCATTTTAGAAGGGAAAAAGATATACGAAGAGAAATTGGAATGCTGGAAGTGTCATGGTGTTGAAGGCCGCGGAGATGGCCCAAGTGCTGCGGAGCAGGAAGATGATTTTGGATTTCCTATAAAACCATTTGATTTTACTACGGGTAAGTTTAAAGGGGGGAATTCGCCAACTGATGTTTATCTGAGATTTACAACGGGTTTGAACGGAACCCCGATGCCTTCTTTTGCCAAAGAACTTAGCGACGAAGAAAGATGGTATTTAACCCATTATGTAATGTCACTTGTTCAACCAGAGGAATGCGAAGAATAAAAAATTTATAGGTTTTTGTCTTTAAATGTTGACCATACGGAGGTGTTTTGAAATGAAAAAGATATTATTGGGCATGGCTGCGCTTGCGGTGATGCTGCCCGCTACAATGGAATGGGCATTAAGGCAGTCAAATGTAGTTTGGGCTACGGAACAAACAACCGAGGAGTTGCCGCCGCCGGATTTATATAAGGATACACCAGACTGGTACAGGGCTGTTTATAAAGATAATGTCGGGTTGAGTGAGGGAGCAGGACCATTTAGCAAATATTTCAAGCCTCAGATGCTTGATATGTACTGGCAGCCTAACAGGCATTATGAACCGATGGAGAATCTCGATCATTCTATTTTTATCGAACAGGAGAGAAGAGATTTGTGCGTAATATGCCATGAAGAAGCTACTCCCGGCATAGTCGCGGATTGGAGAAGTTCTGGTCATAAAAATCCCAAAAGCACTCCTTATCTTTCAAGCAGAACTGCTCTGATAGAAAAGAATGTTGGCAGGGTTCTCAATGAAGTTCACTGTTTTGATTGTCATGCCGATACGGAAAAGAAACAAATAAGGATGCCGACCGGAGAGGTGTGCGGTGGATGTCATAGACAACAGTTTGACGAATTCCTCAGGGAAAGGGAAATGGGGCGTCCGAATCACTTACAATCCTGGGAGGCGAACACGATTGTGCCATGGTATGCCGAAGCGGCCCGAAGGGGTTATTTATACGGACAGCATGGTTGTGATATGTGTCATTCTGGCGCAGAAAAATGCGATGTTTGTCATACACGACACAAGTTTAGCGCCGTAGAGGGCAGGCAGCCGGAAGCCTGTATTACATGTCACATGGGGCCTGATCATCCGGATGCGGAATCCTATGGCGAATCAAAGCATGGTGTTATCTATGAAAAAGAAGAAGAACATTTTGATTTTACGAAACCACTTGTTGAAGTTCGTCCTGGAAAGGATTATCGTACACCCACATGCCAATTCTGCCATATGTATGAGAAACATGGCAGATTTATTCACAACCCTGTTATGAAGGGTATTTGGCGTATGGGAACTATTCCTCCTTCGAATCTGGAATATACCTCGTCTTTAAAAGATTATCCTTATGGAATAAATTTAATCCCTGATAAGATTGATATTTATTCTGAAGAAAATGTCGCGAAAAGATCATACTGGCTCGAGGTTTGTGCAAATTGTCATAGCGACAGATTTGCGGATACTTACCTGAAATCGTTGGATCAATTCATGTTCCAGGCGCATACTCTTGCGGATCAGGCGCAAAAAATCGTTGAGGACTTGATTGCTGATGGAATATTATATCCTGATGCTGCGAATCGAGATCCTTATCCGTTAAGTGACGGAATTGTGAATGAACTCAATGCAGATTTTCTTGGTGAGCCGGTTTATAATGCCTTTAAGACGTTAAAAGGTAAATTCCCGGTTGTAGGGCCTATCCTGGGTGTTTATGGTATGTTCTTACAACAACAGGATAATCCTTCTCACATAGAGAACGAATACAATAGATTATGGTTCTGGTATAAACTCCAGGGTTACAAAGGTACGGCGCATGCGCAGCAGGACGTTTCATGGTGGTGGGGACAAGCTCCTATGATGATGTCAATGACAAGAATTCAGTCTGAAGCTGCAAGGTTACGTAGAGAAGCAGGTCTTGAAAAAAAGTAACCACTGAGTAAAAAAACAGTTGAATGCAAAAATAAAAAGCCCATGATATTCACAATATCATGGGCTTTTTTATTGATACTAATAAACAGGAAGGTTTCCAGTAAAATACTAAACACTGATTAATTATTTATTTGCCTGAAAATTTCTGCCTGATTTCCTGCAAAATTTTGTCGCCGCCATTGTCCAGCATTCTCTGGGCAAGTTCGTTTCCAACCGTTGTTGCTTGTTGAATGGAACCGCTATGGCTGTCCCGTATGGTGCGTTCTCCGTCAAGCGTACAAATAACTGCTTCGAGATGCACTTCATTATTAAGAACTTTAGCATGTGCGCCTATCGGAACCTGACACCCTCCCTGGAGTGTTGCCAGGAGAGCACGTTCCGCTTCTACCGCTATTCTGGTATGCTGATCATCCATTTTCGATACGATTTTATTCACCCGTTCGTCGTTTTTGCGAATTTCTATGCCAAGTGATCCCTGCCCTACAGCGGGCAACATTATTTCGAAGGGAATAATTTCGCTGATTGGCCCGGTATAGCCAATTCTTATTAATCCTGCACGGGCGACTAAAATAGCATCCAAATCGTTCTCTTCAAGTTTTTTGAGACGGGTGTCAAGATTGCCCCGCAAGTCTACAATTTCAAAATCAGGTCTCAAAGCAAGGAGTTGCGCCTTTCTGCGTAAACTGCTGGTACCGATACGCGCATTTCCAGGAAGTCTTTCAAGAGTAACATTCTTTGCGCTGATAAGGACATCGCTGGGATCCACACGTTTTGGCATCGCTCCGATTATTAATTCTTCAGGTATTTCTGTGGGAATATCTTTCGCGCTATGAACGGCAAGGTCAATTTTTGCCTTAATTAAAGCTACTTCTAATTCTTTGGTAAAGACGCCAACACCTCCAAGACGCGACAATGGTACATCGGTAATCTTGTCCCCGCTGGTGGCTATTTTTTTGATTTCAAATTCAAAATCAGGGTTTAATTTTTTGAGTTCAGAAATAACCCAATTTGTCTGGGTTAATGCGAGTTTACTTCCTCGTGACCCAACGATAATAAGTTTCCCTTTTGGCAATGCAAACCGTCTCCATTTAAAAAGTAAAATAGTGATAATATGTGCGTAGATTTTTTGCTGTATTTAATAGTTTGATAATAGCATAATATGCCATATGAGTCAAACTACTTTGTTGCAGGGAAAATTACTTGTAATAATGATATACAATCAAAAATCATCTTTAGGTTGGCATAAAGGATAGATGAAAAAAACAAACGAACTTAATTGTTTTTTTCACTTTCGATAAATATAAGGGAGAGATTATGAAAACCAGCATACCGAAAAAAGTTCTCTATAGTTTTTTTTTATTTATCCTGATTCAAAATGTTTCATCAGCAAATTCCCTTCCTTTCAGAGCACATGCGACAGCAGAACAGGAGGAGGTTTTTATTGGAGAACAAATCCCTGTAACGATTACTATTGCAATGGATCAGGACCATTACATCTATAAGGATCAATTACGAATAATGAGTGGTGAGCCTGACCGATATGAGGTTTTCTTAACAGAACTTCCAGAAGGGGAAACCAAAATAGATCCCTTTCTGGAAAAAGAGGTACGTTATTACGAAGGACAAGTCACAATACCAGCGTCTGTGCAATTGAGCGATAATGTGCCTGAAGGCCCTTATACAATTCAACTGAAGGTTCGCTATCAAGGGTGTTCTGCTACAATCTGTTTTGCTCCAAAGACGGAGAAATTGCTGTTACCGTTAATAATCAAATCATCCTCAAGCATTACATTCACAGAAAAAGCAGAAGATGCTCCACGTACATTGCAGGAAGAGGAAACCACATCAGAAGTGAGCGATATACAAAAAACCATCGAAGATAAAGGTATTTTCTTATCATTCATTTTTATATTTCTGGCAGGAATAGGCTTAAGCTTTACTCCATGTGTATATCCTATGATCCCCATTACTGTGGCGATAATCGGAGGACAAGCTACTGGCGAACAACAGCAAGGGAAAAGGAGCCCCCTTAGGTCGTTCCTTCTCTCATTGGTCTATGTATTGGGTATTTCCATCGTATATTCCGCAATGGGAGTAACGGCGGCTTCTACCGGTGCATTGTTTGGTACCGCGTTGCAAAGCCCGTGGGTTATTGGTTTTGTTGTGGCGGTTTTTGTAGCACTTGCAATGAGTATGTTTGGAGTGTATTACTTAAGAGTTCCGCCATTTATTTCAAACCGGCTTGGCGGGAAAACGGGAAAGGGTGTTGCCGGTATTTTTGTCATGGGTTTGATTTCCGGTATTGTGGCATCGCCGTGCATCGGGCCGATCCTTGCCAGTTTGCTGGTATATATTGCGAGCACTGGAAATAAATTTTTAGGTTTCTGGATGCTGTTTGTCTTTGCGTGGGGGCTAGGCGTTATCCTTATCGTGCTGGGAACGTTTTCGGGTGCGGTTCGGGCTCTTCCCAAATCCGGCTCATGGATGGAAACGGTGGAAAGGATATTCGGATTTCTCTTAATCGGAGCTGCTCTGTATTATCTACGTCTTATCATTCCCCAGGGGGCTTTTATTATCATACTCGGAGTTTTCCTGATCGTTATCGCAGTTTTCTCAGGAGGCTTCGATAGGCTAATATTTGACAGCTCGCATTTTCAGCGTGCCAGGAAATCATTCGGTTTAATAGCATTTATCTTTGGTGCTTATTTTTTAATTGGATATCTGATAAGCAAAGGTTTCATTGTGCCGCCGTTATTCACATCGACAACTATTCAGACTGCCGGTGTACACAAAGAAGAAATACAATGGGTCACAAACGAGAAAGAGGGACTCGAAAGGGCAAGGAAGGAAGGGAAAGCAGCGATAATAGATTTTTGGGCAACGTGGTGTTCCGCCTGCATGGAATTGGAAAAGATTACGTATGTTGACTCACGAGTCATAGAAGAATCAAAGAAATTTGTAAATATTAAAATAGATTCCACAAACTCTGATGACCCAGAGATAAAAAAACTGTGGAAAAAATACCAGATTGTCGGCTTGCCTACAATACTATTTGTGAATAAAGACGGCAAGGTGTTGAAAGATAAAACAATCACTGGCTTTGTCAATCCCGAAAAATATTTGCGGATATTGAAAAGTGTGGAGTAGCACTTTTTAGGTGCCGGATTGAATTTGTTTTTAAATCTTTTATAATTATCGGCAGTTATTTACCTTAACATCCTCTTAAATAAAGTCAAAACATAACAAAATAAAACAATTATACGAATTCCGTATAAAAGTACATATTGCAAAATTTTGTTGATATATGTGTTGATATGCACCATTGTTTTTGTGAAATTTACTTAGTGTACACGATTTCAAGCGATACTATAGAGAAAATAAAGAATAAATATTAAGAATACATGTTGTACGTAAATATAAATTAGAAAATGACGGCGTTGTCGTTATGCAATGTGCTAAATGTCCGGTGCGGAAGGGTGGGCTCGATGGAAAATAAGATTTCAAAGATATGTTGGAATTCCGAAGGCTGGAAATTTCCACCAGGTTCAAAAGGCAAAAGTGCGGCGGCAAAGTCTTTCGAGGCGGAATATGGCTATGGCCACGAGGAATGGGTGTTTGATAAAACTCGCATGATTGAAGGGTATCACTATGCCTTCTTGCGGCCACTAAACTTGAAATCCGACAAGCATGTCGGCAAAATCTACAATTTGTTCCTCTATACAATCACTAACAGCATAAAGTATTTTGTGGGGCAAATAAAAAATGCGGAATGTATTTCTAAAAAAGAATCTAGAGATATCTTTGCGATATATAAGCAAAAGAAATGGCTTAATGAAATGGTAAAAGAAATAGAGAGGGCAGGCGCTAATCCAAAAACCTTTATGGAAACATCTCCGGAGATCTTTTTTAACGTAAAATTCAAATTTGAAAATGTCATAAGACCGGAAGAAGTTGAAGAGTTATCGGACGATGACCTTAACATATCAACGACTCGTTATAAACTCCTGCCTAGATCAACAGACTTCAAATTTGTAACTGAAAGCATCGATGAGGGGAATGACGGCAATTTTAAGAGCACAAAGACAAGAAAGCGCATATATAAAGTTGACAGTTCTTTTGGTCCATATCATAACAAATTACAAAATGCCCTATGTACATTTTAAACAAGTGCGAAGTGTAATAGTAAAATACAAATTGGGGGAACGAATAGATGGGTAAATACAAATATGAAATAATAATTTATTGGAGTCAGGAGGATGAGTCGTTTGTTGCAGAAGCGCCGGAGTTGCCAGGCTGTGCAGCAGATGGTGACACACATATGGAGGCGCTTGCCAATATTGAGGTCGTTATACAGGAGTGGATAGAGACTACAAAAGAATTAGGATGCCATATTCCTGAACCAAAAGGCAGATTAGTCTTTGCATAAAACACTAATACCTAACAAAATAATCCAACGGGCATAAAAAACGCTACCGCATGCATTTCCGGACAGGAGGTTTAAGCCATGAAATTAGCAAATTATCCCGAAACTGATTCTCTTTATATTGATCTTTCAGAAAAAACAAGTGTTGAAAGTATGGAAATTTCAGAAGGTATAGTGTTTGATTACGATGACGAGGGGAAATTAGTAGGCATTGATATAGATAATGCCAGCAGTAAAGTAAAATTGAAGGAACTTATTATTAATAGATTGCCATCAGAAATCAAAAAAATTATGGCATAATAAGACATTGAGCCAACAGCAAGCAACGCCCCCGGCGGGTGAACACGCTGTTGGAACAGAAGGGACTCTATCCCTCAGCTCAACTGCGCACCGTTAGACTATGAGATTACATATTTAAAACTAAATCTGCAGAATTCCTCAAATGATATGATGAATGTAATAGTTGTTAACCATAATTAACAAAGGCAAACATCAGGTTGAAAAATGAGTACCAGAAAAATTGCATTACAATACATTTAAAGAAATAAACGTCTCGAATGTAAATATTAGAATTATTTCCTGCCTATCTTGTTTTCTGTGCCGTTGATGATTCGCCTGATATTGGATTTGTGCCGTATGATGAGAAATACCGAGATAAATATGGAAAACAACGTTATGGGCAGTCTGCTCCCGAAGGGTTCTTTATTGATCAGGATTATACAGATTATTAATATGATGGAACTGACCATTGACCCTAAAGAGACGTAGCGGGAAATGAATGTGGTTAACACCCACGCTGTTGCTGAAATGAACAACGGTATGGGTGCCAGCCATATAAAGACGCCGCAGCCTGTCGCGGCTGCCTTGCCGCCTTTAAAACTCAAAAAGATCGGAAACGTATGCCCCAGTATCACTCCGATGCCGCACAATACCGTGTATACTGTGCGACTCTGCCCCTGAGTTATGTAATCAAAAATAAAAACCGGAAGAAACCCTTTCATCATATCCAGAATAAAAACCAGTATCCCGTATTTTTTCCCCAATACCCGCCATACGTTAGTTGCCCCCGGATTGCCGCTTCCTACCTGACGTATGTCAACGTCTTTTGCCAGTTTGGCAACGATAAAGCCAAATGGAATACTCCCAATAAAATAGGAAAGAACCGGACACAGTATATTTACGATGAACATAGAATAACCTTTTCCATTGAATTGTTTTTAAGATAACCGAAGTACACGCCACCAGAATTTGTGAAATGTGTGAGGCGAATAATATTGACGAATGTATGTCTTCCAATCGCTGTCAATCACGGGTTCATTTGCCATGTATGCCCTGAAAAATCTCATCCTGTCGATCTTTGATACAGGAAAAAGTTCTTTTCCTGTTTTTTCCCTTTGAAGCCAATAATACTTCTCAAGAGAACGATCTAAACGTAATAGATTCTTCATTCTTTTCGGAAGAGTTAATTTTGGCAAAACCGTTGATTTATCCAGATCAATTATGTATGCCTCAAACGTTTCAGCGGAATTTTTTCTTACGAGTATATTTTTTAAATGCAAGTCCGCATGATATATTCCCGCGTCATGCATTTTCCTTATCAGTTTTGCAAGGACAGGAATAATAAATTTTTTAGACTCCCGGATATATTCTGAGGGATGTTCATTAAGAAAGTGTATCAGGTCAACTGCCCCGGGAATTTCCTTTGTTATGAAATCAGCCGAATAGAGGCCTCCCAGTATTTTTCTCTTTGTTATGGCAATGGCTTCTGCGGAAGGTATGCCGTTTTGTAAGGCAACTTCATGTACATAGATTTCATTGAATGGCCTGTCACTGTAAAAGAATACATTTCCCAAAAGCTTTCCCAATAGACCTCCATGTCTGTAGTTTCTGATAATGAGTCTTTCACCGCCATTTTTTTTAACCGGAATCGACAGATAACTGCCACGGCCCTGTTTTACCCGAAAAACATCTGAATAGCCCGTTCCTGCCGGCAGTGTATCGAAAATGATGTCTGAAATGAAATCTTTATACTCTTCTTTTACAAATAAGGTGATCTTCTTGTTTTTCACTATAGAAAAATGTGGGGGTATTTTTGTTGTAAGCGACATACATAATATTTTATCAAATTGATGTGCATTGTCTGATGATTTTTTATTATATTACACGAATTCTATGAATACAAATGCAAAGTTAATGCGCATAAAATGAGATGGAGAGAGATATCACGGGTTAAATTGGAGTTGCAAATAAGTTTCACAGAGGGTACAGTAATCGAAATGTAATAAGAATTGTAAAATAACAGGATAGCATTCCTGAGCATTTAATTAGATTCTTCGCTCCGCTCAGAATGACAAGCTTTTTCATAGATGACATTGTGGCAATAAAAGTGTCATTCGGAGGGCGGAATGACCGAAGAATCTCGACTTTAAAATTCCAAACAAACATGAACATAGGAAAAAATATCATCAACCCGAAGAATATTTTAGTCATTCGTCTGGGTGCAATGGGAGATATTATCCACGTAATACCTGCTGTAAAAATGGTAAGAGAGGCTTTGCCCTCCTGTAAGATTTCATGGCTTGTCGAGGATAAGAATAAAGATTTGGTTGAAACGGTTTCTGAGGTGGATGAAGTGAATGTTTTCCCCAGGAGTCGCTGGCAATTATGGTTAAGGCATCCTGAACGATATTTTCAATTAATTTCTGAAATGTTTGTGTTTTTTAAACGTTTAAGAGCGAAAAGATATGATGTTGTATTGGATTTTCATGGTAATTTTAAAAGCGGGATTTTGGGATATTTGAGCGCCTCGAAAATACGGGTAGGTTTTTCCCGAAAATATTGTAAAGAATTCAATTATATTTTTACAAATGTGCGTATTGCTCCGCCGCAAAAGGTAATGCATAGAATTGAAAAATACCTGTCGCTTGTGAAAGGATTGGGTATTGAGGCATATTATCAAAGGCCGGTATTTTCCGTTCCGGAAGAATACCGTGATTATATTAACGATTTTATCCGCCAAAACCAACTGGAGCACAAACCCATGGCGATTCTTCACCCGGGAACAAGTTTGTTTGGTAAATACAAGAGATGGTCTCCGGAAAAATATGCGAACTTGTCGGATAAACTGATAGAGGATTTCGGGTATTCGGTCGTTTTTACGTGGAGCGGAAAGGAATATGACATAGCGGAAGACATTCAATCACGCATGCGTTTCCCGTCAACAATTGCCTGCAAGACGGCATCGGTTAAACAGTTAATTGCTTTACTGCAATGTGCGGCCCTTTACATTGGTGGGGATACAGGACCAACCCATCTTGCGTCATGTCTCGGAATCCCGACTATCGCAATTTTTGGCCCAAAGGACCCGGTCATTTACGCTCCATATGACGATACTGCGTTGGTGGTGAGAAAAGATATTTATTGCAGTCCTTGCGCAAAACGCAGTTGCGATCATGTAACGTGCATCCATTCCATAACTCCCGATGATGTGTATGGTAAAGTCTGTGAATTAAGGATGAAAAGAAGTTTGACTTTTTAAATATTGCCTGATATTATAACTCTTCGCTTCACTATTATTGGAAGGTGACATTAAGGAGAGATTTTGTTTTGGAAACCGAGGATATTTTCGCTTCAATTAAAACCCTCATGGATGAGGTGGAAGCCAGATTCTATAAAGAATTACAACCGAAGAACAACTCATTAGCAGATCTTGTAGTACACATAAGTAAATATAAAGGCAAAAGACTGCGCCCCGCGTTAACACTGCTTTCCGGAAAATGTATCAGTGATACGGCGCCCCAGCACATTGACCTTGCTGTTGTTGTGGAAATGGTACATACCGCAACGCTGGTACACGATGACATCATTGATGAGGCTGCCATGAGAAGGCATGTTGAAAGTATGAATTCGAAGTGGGGACGTGAAATATCCATTTTATTTGGAGATTATTTGTTTTCCCGTGGCTTTACCATCCTTTCTTCCCTTGATTCTCAAATAGCGACGTTGCTGCTTTCTCAAACGGTAAATACGATGTGCGAGGGAGAATTGATTCAACTGAAAAGACGTTATGATATGGGACTCAGTGAAGAAGATTACATTGATATTATTGAAAAGAAAACTGCTTCATTGTGCGCTACAAGCTGCCGTTTAGGCGCTGCCTTCGCCGGAGCAAACCACAAACTTTCGGATATGATGTCAAATTATGGTTTAAAAGTAGGAGCCGCTTTTCAGATTATAGATGATTGCCTTGACTTTATGGGAGATGAAGATGAAGTTGGCAAATCGCTGAATACGGATATTAAAAAAGGGAAACTTACTTTACCGCTAATTCGGTTGGTAAATCAGCTTCCCGTAAGCAAGCTGGAATCAGCAAAGGAATTGATCTTCGAAGGTCATTTAGATGAAAGAAAGAACGCGATAGTAGAGCTGCTTACCGAGCATGATGCGGTAGAATACGCGTTTGATAAGGCAAAAAGTATTATTAAACAGGCACAGGATGAGATAGCGCCGCTTCCCGATTCTCAATACAAAACAGCGCTTATCGAACTGGCTGAGTATATAATTACCAGAAAAAAATAAGAAAGGATCGTTTTATGTTTTCCATACCGGGTGGATGGGAGTGGATTATTATCGGTTTGATTGTTTTCTTAATATTTGGGAAAAGATTGCCAGGCATTATGAAAAATGTCGGAAAGAGTTTTGCCGAGTTCAGGAAGGGGTTTAAAAACGTTGAAGAAGAAATAAATGAAGTGAAAGAAATAAAAAGCAACATCGACACCATTACCAAATTCAAAATTAATTAATACTTGCCAGTATTTCACAGATAGCATTCTTATAACACAAACAATTCTGTAATTTCCAAATAACTCACCCAGAGTATTAAATAAATTCAAAAAACAACAAATAGTGACATTCCTTTTTTAAAGCAGGTTAAGAACATGGATAATGTAATTTCAGTGATATTAGGAGGAGGTCGCGGGACAAGGCTCTATCCCCTGACGAAAGAAAGATCAAAGCCGGCGGTTCCCCTTGCCGGAAAATACCGGTTGATTGATATTCCCATCAGCAATAGTTTGAATTCAGGTATTAACAAAATTTATGTTTTAACCCAGTTTAATTCCGCTTCCCTCCACCGGCACATTACCAGGGCTTACAAATTTGATAACTTTTCAAAAGGGTTTATCGAAATCCTTGCGGCAAACCAAACGATAGGCAGTTTGGACTGGTATCAGGGTACTGCCGATGCTGTCCGGCAGAACTTGCGTTTTTTTGATCAGCCAAATATTGAATACATATTGATTCTTTCCGGTGACCAGTTATATCGGATGAATTATCAGAAGTTCATTGAGGAACATATCAGCTCCGGAGCGGAAGTAACCGTTTCCGCTATTCCTGCGGAAAGAAGGCATGCTCACGCTTTGGGACTCTTAAAAATAAATGGGCAGGGACGTATTACCGATTTTTTTGAAAAACCGAAAGACGAAGAGATTATTGATTCGCTTTCTTTAGATGCGTCATTTTTTGAAAAGAGAGGAGTCGAGCCAAAAGGGAGAACACTTTTGGCTTCGATGGGTATTTATATATTTAACATTAATGTATTAAAAGACGTATTACGAAAAACAAAAAAACCTGATTTTGGAAAGGAAATTATTCCGGAAATTATCAAGGAAAGGATGGTGTATGCACATTTATTTGACGGATATTGGGAGGACATCGGGACAATAAAATCGTTTTATGAAGCCAACCTTGAATTAGCAACTCTTAACCCGCGGTTTAACTTATATAGCGAAAAGAATCCAATATATACCAATCCACTATTCCTGCCGGGGGCTATCATAAACAATTGTAAAATTACACAGTCTATTATAGCGGACGGATGCGTTATTGATAATGGGGAAATAAATAATTCTGTCATCGGTTTCCGGACAAAAATGGGGAAGAACGTTACGATCAGCAATTCCGTCCTTATGGGGGCCGATTATTATGAAACAAAAGAAAATATTCGCTCAAACTGTATAAAAAAAATACCGAACATCGGGATTGGAGATAACACAAAAATAGTGGGTGCTATCGTTGATAAGAACGTTCATATCGGAGAAAATGTTCATATAGAAAACACAAAAAACATTGAAAATCTTGATGCGGAAAATTACATGATCCGTGATTCAATCATCATTATCCCCAAAGGGAGTGTTATTCCATCAAATACCGTTACATAACGTTAGGTAATTATGATCTTATTCATAAAACACATCGATATTGAAGGGCCGGGAACGATTGAGGACTTTCTGGAAGATAACAAGGTTCCTTATATAATAACTGACCTTTCAAATAAAGACAAACTACCGGAATTAAAAAAAAATTTTCAAATGGTGGTAAGTCTTGGTGGCCCCATGAACGTGTATGAAGAAGAAAAATATCCCTTTCTTGCGGAAGAAAATATATTACTGAAAGAAGTAGTAAAACGAGACATGCCTTTTCTGGGGGTTTGCCTGGGGTCACAACTTATTGTAAAGGCAATTGGCGGTACGGTATCAAAAAACCCGCTGAAAGAAATAGGGTTCTATAAGGTTACCATTAATGAAGACGGTTTGAAGGATGATTTATTTAAAAATTTCTCCGGGGAAATAACGGTATACCAGTGGCACGGAGATACCTTCAGTATACCGGAAGGGGGGAAAAGGCTTGCCACTTCAGAATTATGTGAGAATCAAACGGTCAAATACGGCAGAAACATTTATGGTGTTCAATTCCATATTGAAGTGACAAGAAATATGATAGCCGAATGGGCGGACGCATACAATGGTGAATTGGAATCTTTAAAAGGAGTTGTTTCCGATAAACAGAAAATGCTGGAAGATTACGATAATTTAAAAGGCGCATATCTCAAACAAGCAGAACGCTTTTACGTAAACCTTTTTTCCGCAGCAAATCTCCTGAAAAAAAAGAGTTATTCGGTGCCGTAATAACCGGAACCTGCGGCTGGTTTCGCTTTTGGAAACCATTTGTAAAGAGCGGGAATAACAAAAAGGGTCAGAAAGGTTGAGAAACACAGCCCCCCAATGATTACCGTTGCAAACGGTTTCTGTACTTCAGCTCCAACGTCTGTGGATACTGCCATAGGCATGAATCCGATTATATCGGTTGTGACGGTCATCAGAACGGGACGGAACCTCTGTTAAAACACCTTCCGTAACTGCCCTCGCATATTCTCGTCTTTTGTGCTTCAGCTACGAAGTTCCCTATATCCCTGCTGCGGACGTTACATTCAACTATGATACGCTGCTTCCGTTTTGACGGCTTATCTGGGCAGGCCCTTCAACCACGGAAATATCCGTAAGCTGGCTGAGCGGTACCCGCACATCGCTTGGCGCGCATATCAGAATATTTTCTCAATATCATTCCTCAATCTGTTGATAAAAACCCAATAAAGATATGTTTGTATAATTTTTGAAAAAATAAAAGGAATTTCCTCCCGTTACTTCAAAAGCCTTAATCCATTTGATATTACTATTAATCCTCCTATCTCATTAATCAGGATCCCTGGCACGAGATTAATCCACCCATAAACAGCCACTGGCACAAGGAAGGCAATAATAAGCAGCGAAACAATTATATTTTGGCGTATGTTCTTTACTGTCCTTTTGCTGAGTTCAATAGCATAAGGAATCTTCGTTAAATCATCAGACATGAGCACAATATCGCCGGTTTCAATGGCGATGTCAGCGCCTGCTGCCCCCATGGCAATACCAACATCCGATTCTGCCATGGCAGGAGCATCATTAATCCCGTCTCCGACCATTGCTATATATTGATACTTTTCTTTTAATTTTTTTACTGTTTCAACCTTCTTTTCCGGAAGCAGTCTGGCAAAATATTCATCAATATCGGCTTCTTTGGCAATAGTTTTTGCAGTTGCTTCGTTATCTCCAGTGAGCATGATAACACTCTTTATCCCCTTATCCTTTAAGATATTTACAACCTGTTTAGCATCTCTTCTTATTGTATCTGCGACAGCAATTATTCCAAGAAGTTCCTGCCGAGAACCCAACAAAAGCACGGTTTTCCCCTGTTGCTCTAACTCAGAAATTTGTCCGCGAATGTCTTCTGTAAGAATCGGGAACGGAGAAAAAAGACATTCATTGCCAATAAAATATTCACACGTACCTATTTTTGCCTTGACTCCCAATCCTGTCAGTGACTCAAAGGACTCAACCCGTTGAAGCATTAATTCCTTTTCCTTTGCATTATTTACCACTGTTTCACCAAGAAGATGTTCCGAATAGCTTTCAATACTGGCAGCCAGTTGCAGGATTTTTTCCTCAGTATGATTACGCAGCGGTATAATATCAGTAACAGTTGGTTTTCCTATGGTAATGGTTCCCGTTTTATCAAAGGCGATTGTTTGTAATTTTCCTGCAATTTCCAGATAGCTGCCACCCTTTATCAACAATCCGTGCCGCGCCGCGTTTCCTATGGCAGCAACTACAGCGACAGGTACTGAAAGGGCGATGCCGCAAGAGCATGAAACCACAAGGACAACCAACCCCCGATAAAACCAGTAAGAAAATCCTCCCCATAGAAGTGCGGGAACTATTGCCACGACAAATGCAAGGGCAAATATTGCAGGGGTATAATATTCTCCGAATCTTTCGCTAAAGCGTTGATAGCTCGACTTTCTTGCCTGTGCCTCTTCCACTGAATGAATAATCCTGGCAAGAGTCGTATCCTTTGATAACTTTGTTACCTTTACCTCTAACATTCCTCTTTGATTTAAAGTGCCGGCAAAGACCTCTTCACCCGGACCCTTTTCGACAGGCATAGACTCACCGGTTATAGGAGCCTGGTCAACATGAGAATATCCAGCTATGACTTTTCCATCTAATGGAATTTTTTCTCCGGGCCGTATAATGATGGTATCTGAAACCGTTATTTCTTCTACAGGTAGAATCACTTCTTTTGCATTTTTCTTTACCAATGCTTCTTTAGGAGCCAAATCCATCAGCATCTTTATCGCTCCTCTGGATTTATTTACGGTATAGATTTCCAAAACATCGCCCAGCAAGTAAATAAAAACCAACATTGCGGCCTCTTCCCATAGTCCGAGAGTTATAGCCCCTATAGCTCCGGTAACCATCAATGTTCTGATATTAAAGGTGAATGTTTTTATTGCATTGTACGCCATCTTCGCCGGATAATAACCGCCGACTACAATGGCAACACTGTGAAAAACAACAGGCATTGTTCCTTTTATACCAGCCTTTTCTAAGAAAAAGGCAATAAGGGTAAACAGACCACAAATCGAAAGCGCAATGATTCTCCTTTCCTTCCACCAGTTAGTCCTTGAACCTCTACCCTTAAAGACAGATGCCTTTAAGCCGGTTTCATTAATATTTTTGATGATTTGCCGGATTGAAATTATTGAAGAGTCAGAAACCACTGTTACCCTTTGAGTGGCAAGATAGATATTGAAATCTTTTATCCCGCTCAGGGATTTCAACTTTCTTTCGAGCATATTCACTTCATCCTGACAGTCCATTCCCTCTATGATCAAATTGTGTGTATCCATCAAAGAAACCCCTTTAATAATAATCCGTACTTATATTTTTACCCTTTTCAATCCTGATTTTTCCAACTAATTAAGCCTTAGTACCTTGGTAATGACCAGACATTTTTTAACTCCTTCGTTATCTTTTCAGAGGTAATGGGAGCGATATTTATTGGTTTTATTTTGTCCGGTGTTGTCAACACATCACCCTGAACGGAGTCGAAGGGTTAAGTATGCGCTAATTGCTTTTGTACAAAAAAATCGGGAATGCTCCCCCTTACCCTTATGTCCCTGTTCTTCTCTGCAACCCCTGTGATCTCTGGTGTAAAACTATTTTATATAGTCTCTATCCTCTTGGGAAACCACTGATAGAGGGTGGGAATTACAAAGAGTGAAACAAAGTTTGAAAAGATAAGACCGCCTATAATTACCGTAGCCAGCGGCTTCTGTACCTCAGCGCCCATTTCTTTTGAGACCGCCATGGGCAGAAATCCGATAATATCAGTGAGTGCCGCCATTAAGATAGGACGAAGCCGTATCGTCGCCCCTTCTATAATGGCATCACGCATCTTCATGCCTTTTTGCCGTAAATCGTTTATAAAAGATACCATGACGGTGTCGGCCAGAATTCCCAAGCCAAACAGGACAATAAATCCCACTCCCGCCGAAACACTCATGGACATGCCCCGTAAAAACAACGCTATAATACCACCTGTTGCCATGAGAGGAATATCTATATAAATCAACAGGGTGTTCTTTATTGATCGGAAAGCCAGATAGAGCAGCGTAAAAATAATGCCCAGCGTTACGGGAACAACAATGAATAAACGATTCGTTGCCTGTTGCATATTTTCAAATTGGCCACCCCAGCTCAGATAATAGCCGGCGGGAAGCTCAACGTTTTCCTGTATCTTCTTTTGCGCTTCAGCGACAAAACTCCCAATATCCCTGCCGCGGACGTTACATTCAACCACAATGCGGCGTTTTCCATTTTGACGGCTTATCTGGGCAGGCCCTTCTGTTACAGAAATATCAGCTAACTGGCTCAGTGGTACACGGACTCCGCTGGGCGCACTCACCAGGATATTTTTTATCTTCTCAACATTATCCCTCGTTTCCTCGGTATACCGAACGAAAAGATCAAATCTCATCACTTCTTCAAGCACCTGGGTAGCCGCTTTGCCACCAATGGCCGTTTCAATAACATCCTGTACATCCGATACGTTGATGCCATATCGGGCAATAGCAGTACGGTCAATTTTTGCCTGTATTACCGGTAAACCATCCACCTGCTCTGTTTTCACATCTTTCGCTCCGGTGATTGATGTAATTATCGTGTTTATTTCTGCTGCCTTTGGCATTAATATCTTGTAGTCGTCACCATACAGCCAGATTGCAATATCCGATCGCACTCCGGCAATCATTTCGCTCACCCGGAGTTCTATGGGCTGCGAAAAGCTATATCTCATACCGGGAATTTTTTCCAGGTCTTCCTTCATGCGCGCAACAAGTTCTTCTTTCGTAAGGCCCGACCGCCATGACTTTTTTGGCTTGAGCATCACAAATACATCGCTGATCTGCTGTCCCATCGGATCCGTCGCAATTTCAGGTCTTCCGGTCTTGGAGACAACGGTTTCCACCTCAGGATATTTCAACAGGGTTTTTTCCATCTGCTTGCAACTTTCTACTGATTCCGTCAGGGCAATACTGGGAAGTCGCACCACATTAATTGCCAGGGAACCTTCATCCAGTTCGGGCATGAATTCTCCCCCTAAAAAGGGGACGAAAGCAAGGCTGAAGAGAAGGCATGAGGTTGGCGAGATGATTGTTGTTTTTGGGTGTGATAAGCATTTTTCTAGGGCATATCTATAATAATGCTTTAAAACCCGCATTACACGATTATCAAAATCGTCTCCATGGGTCTGGGAATTCAAACCTTTGAAAAAGGTAAATGAACAGAGCGATGGCATAATGACGATTGCAACAAAGAGAGAGCTGAACATGGCGATGCTGACGGTGTAGGCCATAGGTTTGAACATTTTTCCTTCAATGCCCTGTAAGGTCATGAGGGGGAGATAGATAATGACAATAATTCCTACGGCAAATAGGACAGGCCTGCTTACTTCACAGGCAGCCTGAAGTATCGTCTTAGGGGAGGCGTCTATATTCTTTTCCTGCGAAATGCGACGCATGATATTTTCCACCATTACAATGGAGCCATTTACCACCATACCAAAATCCAACGCGCCGAGGCTCATTATCGTAACAGGAATGTCAGCGTAATACATTCCGCAAAAGGTCAAAAACGCCGTAAGTGGAATGGAAAACGCAACGAGAATGGCCCCGCGTATGTTTCCCACCAGGAAAACAAGTATCAGAATTACCAGAAAAATACCGATACTGAGATTGGTAAAAACGGTATGAACGACTTCGTTGACAAGATGCGCCCTGTCATAAAACGGGATAATATCGACACCCTGTGGCAGGCTTTGTCTGATCTCTTTTACCTTTTCTTTTATTGTTTTTACAACAGTACGGCTATTCTCTCCCTTGAGCATCATGGCTACACCGGTGACAATCTCTCCTCGTCCGTCCTGAGTAACTGCACCATACCGTACTTCTCTGCCAAGCCTTACCTCCGCAAGGTTTTTTATATAAATAGGGGTTCCTTCATCTGTTGCGTCAACAACGATGTTCTCAATATCCTGTATGGTATTGATCAGGCCAATTCCCCGTACCAGATATTGTTCCGAGGCATGTTCTATGTATTGACCGCCTGCGTTTCTATTATTGGCGGAAAGGGCATTAAATACCTGCCGAAGGGTAATGTCATAGGTGATCAGTCTGTCAGGGTTAATCAGTACCTGGTATTGCTTTACAAAACCACCAAAGCTGTTCACTTCATTGACGCCCGGAACACTCAGCAGTCGAGGCCTGATCATCCAGTCCTGTATCGTTCTCAGTTCCATGAGGGTTTTTCCTTCACCGGAAACTTTATAGTGGTATATTTCTCCCAGACCTGTGCTGATGGGTCCCATTTCCGGTTGTGCGTTCAGAATTTGAGGGAGTTGCTCTTTTGCCGTTTGCAACCGTTCAAGTATCAGTTGGCGGGCAAAGTAAATATCAATATCGTCATCAAAAAAGACTACTACCTGTGAGAGTCCGGTCTTTGAAAGGGATCGTATTTCTTCCACACTGGGCAAACTACTCATGGAAAACTCAATAGGAAACGATATGAGTTTCTCCATTTCAACGGGACCGAGCCCCGGCACTTCGGTGTTGATCTGTACCTGATTTGGAGATATATCCGGGACGGCATCAATGGGAAGATGTTTCAGATAAAATATGCCAAGTCCTATGATGACTCCTATGGCCATCATGACCAGAAAACGGAGTTGTAAAGAGTATTCGATGAGTTTATTTAGCATATATTAATGTCCTCCGCACCCTTCTCCAAATTTTTCCTTCATAATTTCTGATTTGAGCAAAAAACCGCCTTTGGTAACCACCGGATCGTTTGCTTCCAGGCCACTGATAACTTTTACATACCCGTTCAACCGTGTGCCAAGAGTTACGTTATGTCGTATGAAACATCCCTCTTTGAGCGGGATAAAGACGAATCGTTCCTGTCCGTCAGCCTGTACAGCTTCTTCCGGTAATCCCACACCACTTTTAGCATTATCTACCTGAAGTAATACCCTTGCAAACATACCCGGTTTTAATTTTTCGTGGCGGTTATCAATCTCCGCACGGACCTTTACCGTGCGTGTCTTTTCATCTATGGTATTTCCAATATAGGAGACGTATCCTTCGAACTGTTCTTCCGGCCAGGAAGCCACAGATATCGTTACACTGCTATCCATCTTTACCTTTGGTAAATCTTTCTCGTAAATGTCAAACCATACCCATAAATGCGTAAGATCTGCAATGGTGACGATGGGATCAAAGGCATTTTTGAGTTCTCCGATAGCGACCTTCTTTTCAATAACGGTGCCATCAAAGGGAGCGGTAAGCGTAAATAGCGAAGATACATGTTTCTCCTTTTCCGTTGTGTGATTCACCTCCCCTTCTTCGTGATCCATGAGGAGCAGTTTTTCCTGCATGTCATTGACACTCCCTTCTTCCTGACCCATGAGAAGCAATTTTTCCTTCATGGCATTTAATTCAATGTGTGCCTGTTCATGGGCATTCTCCGCATCAAGAAAGTGTTTTTTTGAAGTAATATTTTTACCGTAAAGGGCCTTTTCTCTTATATAGTTCTTTTCTGCCAGTTTCAGCATGGCTGCGGCCTTCAGGTAATCCGCCCTTGATTCACCGAGTTCTATACTATCAAGAAGCGCCAGTTTTTGTCCTTTCTTTACCCGCTCTCCCCAATCAACAAATACCTCTTTTACAACCCCCGAGATCCTTGGAGAAACGATCACGAAACGATCCTGGTTAGGACTTACCTCTCCGGTTGCCTCAAGGGTAATACCCATGTCCAGGGGCTTTGCGTGGCCAAGAACAACAACTTCACCAAAAAGAGACGAGTCGACCTTGACCACCCCCACTTCATAGCGGCATTCATCACATTTGACAATTGATACGTCATGTTCACAGTATTTTTTCAATAATTTTTCGTAAAGTTCGTTCCCCGAATCAGTACTATTCAAAAAACTTTCTCCGGATGAAACGCCATGATCATGTTCATGATTATTTTCACCTGTGATTATCTGTTCCTGAATATGTTCGTCTTCTTTCCCGCACGAATTTTCACATGCATGTTCTTTTTCTCTCTGTGCAAAAATATCTGTTACAGGTAAAAATCCAATAAAGAAAACAATAAGCATAGCATGTATTAAACTAAGTAGAGGATTTGATAACGGAAAATGATGTAAGTGAACCAAAGTGTTCTCCTTATAAAAAAAGTTTCTTTTGTAACCTTCCAGGAGGTTTCAGATTTATAACCAGAAGCCACATGGAGATTGTTATTTTCCAATTTTCAATACTGCCAGTCTTTCAAGTTCAGCTATTATCATGTTCAATTGCTTTACCGATTCGATATATGAAATTTTCGTATCTGCCCAGATTCTCTGCGTATCCAGCAGATCTATATAATCGAATTCTCCTTCTTTATACCCCTTTGTAATTAACGAGAGGGCTTCTTCCGCCCGCGGCAGAATTTTATCTTTAAATTCGAGCATGCGTTTTCTCTCAACATTGTATAAGTTGAAATTCTTTTTTAACTCGAACAGCATTTGCTGATAAACCGAAATACTTTCATTTTTTGCCTTTTTTGAAAGGGCCTTGCTCTTTTGTATATTTCCCTGGTTACGGTTAAAAAAAGGGGCGGGTATTCCAAGCCCGAATTCAATGGTATCCGCATCTTCCTGAGAAAGCCTTTTGTAGCCTGCCGATACAGTAATATCCGGTATGACCTGCCGTTGTTCCAGCACCAACCTGGCTTGCGCCATTTCTATCTTCTTTTCCGAAGCCTTGAGCATCGGCTGATTATTTTTCATATTCAGCTCCAGTTCATGTAATGACAATTCCACTGGTGCTGTTACCAGTTTTCCGGTGATATTCAAATCGGTTGCCTCCGGGATGCCCATGACTGTTTGCAATTCCTTTAGAGAATTTTGCAGTTCTCCCTCTGCGTGAGAAACGAGGTTTCTTGCCTTTGACAATTCCACCTCGGCCCTGAGCACATTCGTAAGTGCAACCTCTCCTGCTTCAAACTGTATCTTTTCACTTTCATAAATATCTTTCGATATCTTTTCCGTTTCCTTTGCCACCGAGTAACCTTCCTGATCTGCCAATACCTTGTAAAATGCCTTTTTGGTATCAGCAATAACACTGAGGAGAAAGGAGTCTCGCTCAAATTCATTTTTTTCTTTTGCTTTTTTGCTTACCTTTATTTCGAGACCTCTCTTGCCCGCAGTAATAATGGGTTGAGTTATTGATACAAGGTTCTGGCTTTCATTCAGCCCTATTTCATGGGTAGGCATTTCTTCCGTCAGAAATTCAATTACCGGATTTGGGTAGAGTCCTGCCTGTTTCAAAGAGCCAATTTGTGCTTCTACCTGATCTCTCATCGATTGCAATTGCGGATTTTTCCCAAGGGTAATGTTTATCGCTTCATTAAGAGAAATAGCCTTGTCCGAAGTCTGCATATCGTTTCCGTAAGACATTTTAGAAGGGGAAACAAAGTAAATCAGCAGGCAAGCAAACAAAAGAAACCATTTCGATAACCATAGTTGAAAAATACACGTGTTAAAAAAATATGTGAGCATAGTATGACCTTTTAAAAAAAACATTTTCGAATACACGTTTTTAACAAAGAAAAAAATCATTCGCAGATCAGATTAATACGTAGAGTGGGCACTGTCCATACGCATCAATCTAACTATTTAAAAAACCAGCGGTTCTATTCTCATTCCCAAGTTCCACGACTGGGAGCGCAATTGCATTGGAATCTCTTGTTTTCCATTTAGTAAAACAAAAGAGTCATTCAGGCTTATGAAACCCGCATGTAGGGAATGGCATCGCCTGCAAAATAAAACTGCAAATGTGTAAGGGTTCAGGATTTGAACCCCTTAAATAATGAGTAGTTGCTGGAAAAGTTATGCGATAATACGCGGGGGGCGAAATATGATGGTCAGGAAGATATTTTTGAAGTGGTTTGTATGAAGAATAACATTATTGCCGGAAAGATTTGTGTGAGTAAACGGTGGATACTGAGTTACGTACAGAACAAGGTTGTGTGCACAAAGTATGCAACAGTCGGAGCAATGCGAATTGTCGCGGGAAGCAGTAGAATGATCATCGCAATGAGACAAGGCAATGGAATCATCTTCATTGCAATGGGATAAACCTCCCTCCTTACATCCCAGCAATAAACAGTCGCCGGGTAATATGCACAAAAGAAACCATACTACCATGATACTATAAAATATTTTTTTAAGAGAAAGCATCCTGGCCATAAAAAAAATCTAATTTTTTATTTTTGAATCATGACGGCAAAAATAATCAGCGTAGTCTAGAATAAAAATCATCCAGTATTAATTTTTATAATAATCTCTCAACAAATATAAAAGCAAGTTTAAATTTTTTTGGCAGATTACAATAAATTAATTCTACGTTCATCTTATTTTCATTTGCCGGATGTTATTGTAGATGAGACACCATGAAAAATAAAAATATGATAATGAAATTAACAATTGCTACTATCTTTCTTTTGCTTATGTCCTCCCAGATTGGATGGACTTTTGCGCCGGAAGAACTACTTCGGGAAACATTCGACAGAAGCATGGATATTCAAAAAGAACTTTCAGCGAAAGAAGATCATGAGAATAAATACAAAGAAGCTTTATGGAAAGAATTTTCTTCCGTTTTTGATTTGGAAGAAATGGCAGGGAGATCGCTTGGCCGTTTCTGGAAAGAACGTTCCAATGAAGAAAAAAAAGAATTTGTGAAAATATATACTCATCTTTTCAAATATATGTACTTGAAAAATTCATTTGTCTTTGATGTGGAGAAAATTAATTTTCTGAAGGAATGGCAAAAGGGGAAGTATGCAAAGGTGCACACGAAAAATATTCTTAAAACGGGAGATAGTATATCGGTAGATTTCCTTATGCATACGAATTCCGGAGAATGGAATGTTTATGATGTTGTTATTGAAGGATTAAGTATGGTGAATAGTATTCGCAGTCAACTTTATGATATTTTAGCAAAACAACCCTATGATAAACTTATTGAAAGACTAAGAATTGTGATAAATGAAACTCAGGACAAAAACGATCGATCTCCCGGGCAATTTAACAGGAATAAGGAATTTTTGTTCTATTTTATCGGCGCTGGCTGACATACCAAAGAGACAACGCCAATTTTTGTGTGCCTGTTTTAGTTGTCGCTTTCAACTAGACTTAGTAAAAGTTGTTTTTAAAACCGTTACTTACCTGTTAAATTTTCTGTAACAATTTAGTTTTTGAAAAACATGATTTCTCAGCTATATTTTAACCCTGACAGGGTTTTGAAGCCCTGTCAGGGTTAAACCGGCACGCATGATTTGCCGTACGTTATCACAATGTTTCAAAAAACGTATCTATTCAGCATAAATGTTACACGGCTCGTTCCCAAAGTGGACAGGCTGGGTCAAATGAGGCAATTATCACCTAAAAAGGTTAGGGAGAGATATAAGAACCATTTTTATGCTAAACAACCACGAGTCTTTTCCGGGAATAGGAAATATGACGTAAGTATTTGTATATTAGTAAATTAAAGC
>SOET01000004.1 GCA_021646465.1 Candidatus Kuenenia hertensis
CCGCCCGTAACAAAAATATGTTTAGTCATTTTTATGTCTTTCTATAAATTCCATCAAATCATTTTTGGTATTTATACCACCAGATACATAATCTGTAATTGCTACTTTTATTTTATACCCGTTTGAAAGAGCCCTAAGCTGTTCAAGTTTTTCCGCCATTTCTAACTTCGATGGCAATAAACTACCGTACTTCAATAAAAAATCCTTACGATATCCATAAATTCCAAGATGCCTTAAAAATTCTATGCTCTTTCCTTGCACAAATTCATTATTATCTCTCACATATGGTATTTGAGAGCGGGAGAAGTAGAGTGCGTATCCATCATTATCCAATACTACCTTTACACAGTTCGGATCTTTTAATGCTTCCGCACTCTCTATTCTGTTTGCCAGAGTTGACATTACCGCGTTATCGTCTTTTTCCAGCACATCAATAACTAAATCAACCATTGCACCATTCATTTCCGGTTCATCCCCTTGCACGTTCACAATAAAATCTGTATCCAACATTTTAGCAACCTCTGCGATTCGGTCCGTTCCTGAATGGTATTCCCCGGTAGTCATTTCTGCTGTGCCGCCAAAATCTTTTACTACATCATAAATTCGTTTGCTGTCTGTTGCGACAATCACCTTTTCAATTCGCTTCGCATATTTCACATTTTCATAAACATGCTGAATTATATACTTTCCCGTTTTATCTTTTACTTCCTGCAAAATCAATTTACCCTGCAATCTTGAAGAATCATATCTTGCAGGAATTATTACCACTGACTTACTTTTGCTCATACATTATCCAAAATTGTGAATTATCCATTTAAGCGCTTAATTTTATTGAAGGGCGTTACCGTATTCAAATACATTTTAGAATATTCGTACGGATTAAAAATATTTTTACTGTAAAAAATATTGCGATCTGGAACAACTTCCACATTCAGGGCACCTGGAAAGCCTGCAATCTTGCGTTATCTCTCGTTGTGAAGATCGTTCCGATTCTTGCAAGAGAAAAGGTTTCACTACGCCACAATTGATATGTCCCCATGGGAATATCTCCTCCTCACTTCTGCTCCTATGTATGTAAAATTTCCAATCTATTCCTTCCTTTTGAAAAGCATCCATCCATTTCTGAAACTGAAAATGTTCTTCCCAGGCATCAAACTTACACCCGCTCCTCCATGCATGATAAATAACTTTGCCCAATCTTCTATCTCCCCTGGCAAAGATTCCCTCCATTATGCTGCGTTCTGCTTTGTGAAATTTTATACGAATGCTTTTCCTTTTTATTCTATTATAAAGTTTTTCCCTTATTTCCTTAATTCTCTCCATAGTAACCATAGGTTGCCATTGATACGGTGTATGTGCCTTTGGTATGAACGGAGCAACACTTATATTTACCTGACCATAATTGCCTCTCACCTTTTTCATTACATCAGAAACGTCATACGCCAATTCTGCGATTGCCTCAATATCGTCGTCTGTTTCTGTGGGAAGCCCAATCATGAAATACAACTTAACCAGATTCCATCCTAGTTTAAACGCTTCCTCGATACCCCTAAAAAAATCCTCATTCGTAATATTTTTGTTTATTACTTTTCTCAAAGACGGTTTAGCCGCTTCCAATGCAATCGTAAGCCCTGATTTTCGCACAGTATTCAGCATTGATGGTAATAAAGCAAGTTGCTCGTTCACCCTGAGAGAGGGAAACGCGATGTTTACATGCCTTGGAGTAAAAGCCAGATTCATTTTTTCCATCAGTAGTTCTAAATGAGGATAATCACTTACCGAAAGTGACATTAATGATATTTCATTATGCCCTGTATTCGCATAGGATTGTTCCGCCAAATGCAAGATGTTCTCTACCGTCCTGGGACGTGTTGGCCGTTTACTCATTCCTGCCTGACAAAATCTGCAGCCCTGAGTACACCCCCGCATGATCTCGATACTAATCCGGTCATGAATTGTTTTTACAAAAGGCATAATGGGTTTCGTCGGGTGATATGCCGTGTTTAAATCTTCAACCGTTGCAGATCGGATAGTGAATGGTATATCAGAATATTTTGGACGTATTTCTTTTATTGTATGATCACTATTATAAAAAATGTCATATTGTGAAGGTACATACGCATTTTTCATTTTTTGAGCAATAGCAAAAAGTTTTTCCCTGCGAGAAAGTTTTTTTCGCTTCATTTCCTTAATCAACTCAACAAATTGCGGCAAACTTTCCTCTCCATCGCCAACAAGAAAAACATCGATAAATTCTGCCAGTGGTTCCGGGGAAATAGCAACCGCTCCACCCGCGATAACAAGAGGATCATCCTCGTAGCGGGCAGCAGACATAAGAGGGATATTCGACAGATCCAGCATATTGAGAATATTCGTATACGATAATTCATATTGAACAGAAAATCCGACAACATCGAACTCCTTTAATGGCGTGTATGTTTCTAATGAAAATAAAGATATTTTATGTTCTCTTAAAAGAGCTTCCATATCAGTTAATGGAGCATATGATCTTTCACATACAGTATCATTGCGATCATTAAGCAATCCATAAAGAATCTGAATTCCCGCATGAGACATTCCTATACTGTACGTATCCGGAAACGCCAATACCACCTTCATATCAACATCAGAATGTTTTTTTATAATAGAATTACATTCTTTTCCGATGTACTGGCCGGGCATTTCTACTTTTGGCAATATGTTTTCTATGACATAATTTCTAAGAGAACTCATAATTATTCAGAAGCAAGATCAATCTTTGAACGGATTTTTATATTAAAGATAATGGATAAAGCAATGAAGGAGGTAAGCATGGAAGAGCCTCCATAACTAATAAAAGGCAATGTCATTCCAACAATAGGGGCGATCCCTAAATTCATTGCAACATTAACGATCACCTGAGTCCCGAACATAGTAAACAATCCCACAATAACAAGCCGGCCAAAGGGTTCCCTAGTATTCCTGGCAATGCCAATACCACACATAAAAAAAACTACATAGAGGAATAAAATAAAACATGCCCTTAAGAACCCCCATTCTTCAGCAATAACAGCAAAAATAAAATCTGTATGTCGTTCAGGTAAAAATTTCAATCTGTTTTGTGTGCCATTTCCCCATCCTGCACCCAATAAACCACCAGAACCAATCGCGATAAGGGATTGAAGCCTATGATAGCCAGCACCCCAATCTGCGGTTTTTTCAGGCCAAAGGAATCCAATAATCCTCATCTTTTGATAAGGTTGCAACACAAAAAACCAGAGAAGAGGGGATACTGCTATTGACAGACCAAATAGCGCTGCCAAATAAAAAATACTAATCCCGGCAGTATATAAAATTGCAATCAAAACAGGAACCATGATGAGTGCAGTACCTAAATCTGGCTGTTTCATGATAAGCGCCATAGGTACAATTGTTAAAAGGATTGCAATTCCAACATCAAATAATCCAAGACCATATTTTTTATACCGAAGAAACCGCGCAAGGGCGAAAATTAACGTTATTTTCATAAATTCAGATGGTTGTATTGAAAAAGAACCAATTGAAAACCACCTGCGGGTACCCTTCACAGAATCGCCCATAATCAACAATAACACCAAAACGCAAAGAACACCGGCATAAATAATATAAGAATAATATGCAAACAACAGATAATCAAAATAGAGAAGGATAAAAAAAAGAATAAACCCAACCCCAATCCATACAAACTGTTTCATTACATATTTTTCATTTGAAGCGCTGAAAATAAAAAACGCACCTATTGTCAACATGATGCATATGAGAGGAAAAATAATCCAATCAAAATTTTTCGTTCGAATATTACCTATCATCTGCCATTAGCCCACGAAACAAAGACTTTCATCTCCCTCATTTACTCCGTTACAACGATGGACTCAATTCAGGATACAAAAAAGATAACAACTCTTTTGCAATAGGTCCCGCAATGGTACCACCATGCTCCGGTGTATGTTCCACAAGAATTAAAAACGCATATTGCGGCTTATCATACGGCACGTAGCCGGCAAACCAAGCATGATAATCATTATTTCTTCCTGTTTCTGCCGTTCCGGTTTTACCGGCAACTTTATAAACTTCCAGCCCCTTATTTTTCGCAGTACCACGTATAACAACCTCATGAAGAGATTTTTGTACAACATTTAAAATTTCGGGGCGTATATTGATTTTCTTTTCCTTGCCAGGATTGAAAGATTTCAGTACTTCTCCAGCCTTGTTTGCAAGTTTTAACATAATGTGCGGCTGAACAAGCGTACCTCCATTCGCAATAGCGGCATACGCACGAACCATTTGAATTGGTGTTGTAAGTAATGCTCCCTGCCCTATTGCAATGTTCATGGCAGTGGCCGTTGTAGCGATCTCCGGTAAATTTCCGTCTTTTTCAAATAAAAGATCTATACCGGTCTCCTCCCCTATACCAAACTTTTTCGCCCAAGTATAAAATGATTCTCTTTCAAGTCTCTTGGCCGTTTCAAAAAAGAAAACATTACACGAAAATGGAATAGCATCTTCTATTGTTACCAACCCATGCCCGCTGTTAGACCAGCAGCGAAAGATAATATTTTTATAGTTAGTGTATCCGTTACACTCAAAATCAGTATGCGTGCTTATATTATTTTCACTCATTGCCGCTATTGCCGTAATAGCCTTAAAAATAGAACCAGGGGGCAAAGCTCCCTGTATCGCTCTGTTAAGCAAAGGTTTTGCTTTATCTCTGTTAAGTCGGGAAAAATCCTTGTTAAAAGTGTTAGGATTAAATCGAGGGTTGTTTGCCAGGGCAATTATTTCTCCCGTCCATGGATCCATAACAATAATTGCACCGCGATTCTTTCCTATCACTTTTTCCGCATGTGCCTGAATTCTGCTGTCAATCGTCAAATAAAGATCATTTCCGGGAACGGGTGGTCTTTCCAGCACAACCTTTTCTATTTGAGTATTTTTACAAATAATTTCTTCAAACCTTTTCCCGCGCATGCCATGCAATTCTGCCTCAAATTTTGCTTCAACACCCGTCCTTCCGATAAGATCATCTTTTGCATATCCATCATACAGTAACAAAGGATTTTCATCCGCTGAACGGCTGGAATCTAATACAAAATTATCCCATTTTTCACTGTATTCTTCCCATTCTTTCTCGGTAAGTTTCCCCATGTATCCAAGGACATGAGAAGCGGTCTCCTGTCCCGGATATACCCTCTTGGACCGTGTAGTAACCCGCATACCAGGGAATTTATCCTTTTCAATTTCTATTTGTATGGCCTTTTCTAAAGCTATATCGGGAACAACAGGGTAATAGCCATTTTCTTCTTTTACGAGAATGGGTCTGCCGAATTTTTTTTCCATATCCTTTTTGACCTGTTCCACTTTCTTCACAGCCCTTCTGGTATTTTTTAATAGCTTCTCCCGCGATGTGCTTAATGCACGGGACAAATTATTCAGCCATATTTCCATATCTTCATGACATTCTCTGCATGATTTATTCGTATTTTTATGAGCCTTTAACTCCGCAATGCGCGGAACAGTATTCTTTCCGTACACAATATGACAGTAAAGCAAGTTCTTATATCGAACCGATATATCAAATGCATGGTGATCGATCGCCAAAACCTCTCCATGCCGGTCAAATATCGTCCCCCGAACGGCCTCCAATGGGTAGCTTCTGATTCTGCGCGTTTTCGATATTCCTTTGTATTTGCTGCTCTCAATAATCTGCAGATAAAAGAGTCTTGCAACAATACAAAAAATAAACAATAAAAAAATAACAAAAATACTTTTATTTCGGTTTGGGTACATGGATTATTTTTCCATGAAAAATAAATTTTTGGTGGGTTGCAGCTTATCAAAAATGTAAAACAGAAACGGGGCAACAGCTGCCGTGTATAACGAACAAATAAAAATCATCCATATTGTTGAAGAAATGTTCAGAGAACGGTAAGTTATTACAGTATGTAAGGCATAAAATAAATTATACACGATAGAAAAAAAAAATGTGACCAATATTTTTGTTACCAAATGCCCGCGGAACAACATTCCTCTTATTGACCAGATAAAAAAACCTACTGCAATAAAAAAAACCGAATTGATTCCCAAAGCGCCTTCTGAAAAAAGATCTTTTGATAGCCCGGTAAACCAACTCGTAATCACATTGCGTTTTACATCGATAAAAAAAGAGTAAAAGACCACTAACGGGAAATAAAAATCAGGCACCGCAATACCAATATTAATCCAGTTCATCATCGTTGATTGAAAGAGGGAAATGCAGAATAAAATACAAAAAAAAGTTATCCAACGCATGGATTATTCCTTTATTACTAATACATTTTCAATCTTTGTTATATTTACCATTGGTAATACTTTTACACTTTGAAACAAGGCGCCGCCTTTTGTCTCATTCTCAATTACAGTGGCGATAGGAAGAGAAGAGAGATAAAATGATCCTATATCAGAAGAAACTATGCTATCTCCCGTTTTAATCTTCGTCCACCTTGGTACATATTTTAACTGACAATAAGGAGAGGCATTGCCTTCTACAATAACCTGATCCCTTGTCTGGAGTATTTTCCCTGGAATACGAGATGCAGGATCAGTAACTAATTGAACCAAACTGGTTCTCTGCCCTGCCGCAGCAATCAACCCTACCAGCGCATTGTCAGTTACAACAATATTATTATCAGTAACGCCATCTTTTGTTCCGACATTAATGGTTATACTTCTTCGAAAAATTGAAGTATCGTAACCGATAATATCTGCCGGAATAATTTTTGATTTTGATATTTTTTGCTCTTTTTGAAATTCTGAGACCGAGCTTAATTTCTCCTGCAATTTGTAATTAATATCCTGTAATTCAATAATTTTGTTTCTCAGCTCAAAAGCCTCATTTTCCAGCTCCGTTTTTGCCTCCTGTTCCTGCCACATACACGCAATCCTATGAAAAAAATCACTTGCCGTATTGCTACATAAACACGTAACCCACTGGAATGGTCTAACTGGTATCACGCAAGCCATTTTTATTCCGTTTGAAACTTTAACAGGCAAGAACAATAATATTAAGGAAATGGTAAGAACGAAGGTTGTAATTGTAAGTGGATGAGATAACAGGTCGTTAAAATTAGGTTTGGAGGTCCTCATCATATAAAACAGCTTTAAACAAATCTAAATTTTCAAGGAGATATCCTGTCCCCCTTGCAACAGCAGTTAAAGGATCTGCAGCAACTTTCACCGGCAGGCCGGTTTCCTCTGCTAACAATGTATCCAGTCTTCTGATTAAAGCGCCTCCCCCTACTAATACTAATCCATTGGTGATTAAATCGGATGCAAGTTCGGGGGCAGTTTTTTCCAGAGTGGATTTAACCGCATATACTATTTTATCAACAGGTTCTTTTAATGCCTCTCTGATCTCTTCAGAACCAATATTTGTAGCTCTTGGCAATCCGGCAATTGCATCTCTCCCGCGAACTTCCATAGTCAATTCTTCATCCAGCGGATACGCTGACCCGATAGAAATCTTGATTTGTTCTGCCGTTCGATGCCCTATGTCAAGATTGTACGTCTTTCTCACATATTGAACAATCGCTTCATCTAACTCGTCCCCCGCAATCCTGAGACTTTCGTGGGTAAAAATATCGCCAAGGGAAAGTACAGCAACTTCAGTTGTCCCACCGCCGATATCAACAACCATACTCGCTTCAGGTTCCCCCACGGGAAGTCCTACCCCAATCGCAGCAGCCTTTGGTTCAGAAACAAGATATACTTCACGCGCACCAGCCCTTTCAGCAGAATTTACCACCGCCCGTTTTTCTACCGCTGTGATTCCGGATGGAATTGCAATTAATATTCTTGGACGTACCCCCCACTTACGTTTGTGAACTTTCGTGATAAAGTATTTGAGCATTGCTTCCGTAATGTCAAAATCCGCAATTACTCCGTTTTTAAGCGGACGAATAACGGAAATACTGCTCGGGGCTTTTTCCAACATTGATTTTGCAACAATTCCTACCGCCCTTCCGTTTAAAAGAACTTTATTCGTCCCTGGTTTCACTGCAACCACAGAAGGTTCCGATAATACAATGCCATGGCCAGGTATACAAACAAGAGTATTTGCAGTACCAAGGTCAATTCCCATATCTGTTGAAACGAAACCCAAAACGAAGTCTAATGGATGCATTTTGTTTCTCTGGAAATGATCCTCCGTGGTATTGTTTATTTTCTACAAGTATAAGAAAATATAATAGTTAACAATTAAGTTGGGATTATACGGTTATTATTTATGAAATGTCAAGTGTAAAGTCTCTTAAAAAAAGAAGATAAAATCATACCGCCGGTACCTGTTAAACAAACAATGGAAAACCACTCTCCAAACAATGTATAAAAAGTATCACTTTTTTTAACGAGTTTAATTCGATTTACCAGCGTTCCGCTTATCTCTTTTTGTCGCCCTTCTGCATCATTTAATTTACCATAAATCGTTCCGCCAGGTCCCACAAAAGCAGATATCCCCGTATTTGCCGCCCGCGCCATGCATGTACGATTTTCTACTGCTCTGAATACCATTATCGCAAGATGTTGTTCCAGTTCCGCACTGTCATGAAACCACCCGTCATTTGTCACGTTAAATATAAAATCCACCCCCTGCTTTTTAAGTTTTCTTATCAAAGATGGAACTGTATCTTCATAACAAATAGACGCTCCGAAATTAAAACCCTGATTTTGCAATGTCGTAAGATGAAATACTGTACTTTTTTCCCCATGCGACAACCCAACTGAATACGGCACAAGTTTCGATAAAAAAGGTAAATATTTTTCCAGGGGTGTAAATTCCCCAAACGGAACAAGATGAATCTTATCATAGCGATCAAGAAATTCTCCATTTCTTCCGTAAAAAAAGACACTATTAAAATATTTCTGATCTTCTTCAAAAAGAAAGAGTGAAATACCTCCCAGGAGAAGGCTTGCCTTTAATTCCTGCGCCAGTTGCACTGCAGTGAGCTGCGACAGATAATCAATTTTTCTTCCCGTAATGTCCGGATTTATATTAAGTATTCCCGGTACCATCGTTTCCGGCCATACGACAAGATCAATCGGCTCCCCCTTAACACGTAAAGACAAATCATAATATTTTTTTAACGTTTTTACCTCTTCCTCTTCTGACGATTCGGCTTTCACCTCCTGTGATATATTTCCCTGCACCAGACATACAACAGGACCTTCATATGGTGTGTAATTTTTTAGCCAAAACGCTCCGTACAATAACACCCCGATGACTAATGGTATCGGCAAAATATATGATAAATAAATAAAATTTTGTTTTCGTCCAACCCAGAGGGCTATATTTTCTTTTTCATTATGGTTATTGCGAAAACAATGTGCAATTAACCACGCAATATACGCATTCACCATGATAATCAAAAATGATATTCCGGAAACGCCGGTAATATCACAAATTTGTATTACCGGCAAATAGCGGTATTGCGTATGCCCTGCAAAAAACCAGGGAAACCCTGAAAAGAGGTGTGATCGTATATATTCCAAAGATACCCACACACACGGAGCAACAAAAACAAAAGGCAACTTTAATTTTAAAACAATTCTTCGGATGCAAAAGGCAAAGCAGAGGAAATAGAGCGCACAATAAAGACTTAATAATAACCATGCCGCATAGGTAACATACCGTAACCATGAAAGTTCTGAGAAAAAAAAGAGCGCCCCAACAAAATACGAAGCAAGATATACATACTTCCTGCCCCGCATTATAAGGAGAAACCATGGTACGAAGGCAAACCATGCAAAATAACCAATATCTGCAGGAGGGAAAGAAAGGCAGAAAAAAAGGATTGTTAAAAAGGAAAGTCCTATAATTTGAGTAATTTCTTTATTTCTCAATAGTTGTTATCGAGAAGAATAATATCAACTAATTGTCCATTGGAAAGCTTTTCAGTTTCTTCAGGAATAATAAGCAGGCAATTCGCCTTTGTCGTTGCCAGTAAATCGGCAGAGCCATGCCACTCAACTGGAGAAACAGATAAAACATTTTCTTTCCATTTAAAAAATGCAGGGCGAAACTCTCGCCGTTTTCTTTTTGTTAAAATGTCACCTTCAAGTACGGCTTTTACCGTTGTTCTGTTAAAGGAAGGAAATCCCATTAATTTTCGCATTGCAGGATAGATAAACAATTCAAACGTAACAAATGAGGCCACAGGGTTCCCTGGAAGAGCGAAAATTAATGTATCATTCTTTTTCCCGAAAACAACCGGTTTTCCTGGTCGTAACGCAACTTTTTCAAAATAAATGTGCACCCCTGACTCTTTCAATACATCACCAACAAGATCATATTCCCCCATTGAAACGCCGCCTGAAAGAATCAAAATGTCCTTCCGCAGCCCCTTGGCCATTAACCTTACAATTTCTTCTTTCCTGTCACCGGCAATGCCAAGTATTTCAACTTCGGAATTCATTCGCCTTGCCTGAGATGCAAGAGAGTAGCTGTTGCTATTTCTAATCTGTACGGGAGACGGTTTTTCGTCAACATTCACCAATTCATTCCCCGTAGAAATAATACCAACGGTCAGTGCCGGATACATTTTTACACTGGACTTTCCTACTGTTGCAAGTATCCCGATTTCCTGTGGGCGAATCAGCTTACCAGTGTGAAGAACTATTTGCCCGACTTGCATATCCTCACCGCGTTTTGAAATATTACTTCCACTTTTAACGGGTCTCAATATTTTTACCATATCTTCCTCATCAGTATCTTCCGTATCCTCAAACTTAACTACCGCATCAGCTCCTTCCGGAACTGACGCTCCTGTCATAATTTTGGATACACAACCACATGACACTTTTTTCTCTGGCGTATCCCCCGCCGCAATATTTTCAATAATTTTCAATGTAACGGGAGCATCTTTTGTATCCTCTGCAACCACAGCATATCCATCCATTGCAGAACGGTTGAAAGGGGGCATGTCAATATCGGACCTTACGTCTTCGGCAAGGCAAAAACCTAATGCATCCTGAAAATGAACCTGTATCGGCTCTAAAGGGTGTACATTGTCTATAACTATTTTTTTTGCTTCATCTACTGGAATCATGGTTTTTATGTTAATTTAACAACAACAGTATGTCAAGGATTGTTCTACCTAAAATGTTCCTAAGTATATGTCTTTGCATAAATAACCCAAACATACCGGCTATAAGGTTTATGATGAAACAACCCTGTCATAGATGACACTACTATACGTGGCAAAAGTCAGAAAAAGCAGAAATGCTTCCTTAACTTTTGGATACTATGATATATTGTGATGGACATGCATATTGTAGAGAACAAATCAAAATCCGGCAAAAAAATCTATCGTTCCATCCTCTTGCGGGAATCGTATCGGGAGGAGGGAAAGGTCAAGAAACGTACCATCGCGAATCTGTCGAATTGTACGCCGCAGGAGATAGCAGCGATAAAACTTGCGCTTGCTCATAAAGACGATCTGAGCGCGATAGGCGGCTTGTCAGAATCGGTGGAACTCCATGAAGGGTTATCGGTGGGTGCGGTCTGGAGTGTGTACCGGTTTTTAAAACACAAAAAATGCTTTTTAACCTTCAGTCGCTAAAAAGCTTATATCTGGCATTATCCTAATAAAAGTACCTTCTGCAATCAAACATCTTCCAATGCTTTTTCGAATATTACGAGTGCAAAAAGTATCAGATGAAAACCCTAGCGGTATTAGTGCCAACTTTTATTTTCAATAATAAAATTTCACGCCCTTGGATGGGCCTTATCGTAAACTTCTTTCAGGCGCTCGGTGGTTACGTGGGTATAAATTTGTGTTGTGGAAAGGCTGCTGTGCCCTAAAAATTCCTGTACTGCCCGCAGGTCTGCTCCGCAATCCAGTAAATGTGTGGCAAAACTGTGCCGGAACGTATGGGGAGAAACGCGAAGATTCATGGCGCCCTTTTTCATGTACTTTTCGATCATTCGTGCAACACTGCGTTCTGTAAGACGCCCGTTAAACTTATTGAGAAATAATGCCGTATTTTCAGCCCTTCGTTTCCCCAGATAGGTTTGTATTGCATTTAAAGCATGGTTTCCGATAGGAAGTATTCGTTCTTTTCTCCCCTTGCCCCGCACCTTTACTACTCCGCTGCGAAAGTCAATATCGGCAATATTCATTCCCACGAGTTCGCTCACCCGCATCCCTGTGCTGTAAAGAGTTTCCATGATTGCTTTATCGCGCAATCCTGACAATTTGCCCTCATCCGGCTGATCAAGAAGGTTCTCTGCGTCATTGATACTCATAAACTTGGGGAGTTTTTTGTCCAGTTTTGGAGTTTTTATGTGTTCGACCGGATTTAATTCTAAAATTCCATGTTGACATAAAAATTTATAAAGGGAACGTATGGAAGCCAGCTTTCTTGCAACAGTACTTTTTGAGGGGTTTTGTTTTTTTAAAAAAGCAAGATATTTACGCAATTGCAAACGGGAAACAGCGGAAAGGTTTGTGCACCCCTCGTCTTTAAGAAAGGAAAGATATTGATTGAGATCGTTTCGGTACGCCCGCAGTGTTTGCAGCGAATAATTCTTGTCATTCTCAATATATGCAAGATATCTGTCGACAAATTCCTGCATGTTTATATTTGATTGCATCATTTTTTCATTTACACGTAAAGAGTCCTGGATATCTGTAAAAAACAATCGGAATGTTAGCAAAGTCAAAGTCGAATAACAAGGGCAAAAGTAACTCTGAACAATGATAATGAAGAGAATGAATTGCCTTGACAAAAATTTCCTGCGCCTCTAGAATTTCTTTTCTGTCTTTCGAAAGCTTTATATTATAGTCAAACAATTATGGTCTTCGAAAATTTATATTGCATTAGCATTTTAATGCTTCGACTCCGCTCAGCATGACTCCGCTGTCAACCTGAGCGTAGTTGAAGGGTCATTTCTTTTGTGAAAGCCCATTTTATATATGAAATTTGACGCATATATTACCGGTAAAGTTTTTACCTATGAGGTGAAGGGTGCATGTACCCCTATGGAGGCATTTTGCCGGTTTTCAAAGAATGAGAATATTTTCTTCCTTGATAGTGCACTACCTAAGAATGAAATTTCAAGATATTCATTCCTGGGTTTCGCTCCGTTTTTAGTGTTAAAAACGAAACACCGGAAAATACATATAAAAGACAACGCTGGCGTCAATGAATTTGAAGGAAATCCATTTGAATATCTTCGAAAATTATTGAATCAATATTCACTGAAAAATACTGTTGATTCCTTGCCTTTTCAGGGTGGCGCTGTGGGATATTTTGGGTATGATCTCTGTCATTATATTGAGAAGCTGCCTCACAATTCTGTAGACGATCTTGAATTGCCTGATATATACATGGGGTTTTATGATATTATCGTCTCCTATGATCATTTCCTTAAAAAGTGTTTCGTGACAGGAATTGATTTTGGCATTGATAACACATTAAATGATCGGATGGAACAGATAATTGAAGAATTGCATGGAAAATCCGAAGAACAGGAAGAACTGTTCAATGACAAGATTGCAACGGAAGTTGTCGATATGGAACTAAAGTGTAATTTTACAAAAGATGCCTATATGAAAGCCATTCGACAAATAAAAAATTATATTACCGCCGGAGATGTGTATCAGGTAAATCTCTCCCAAAGATTTGAAACGTGTATAGACGTTTCTGCGGATGACTTATACAAAAGGTTGCGCAGAATTAATCCCGCACCTTTTGCCTGTTACCTGAGTTTCGAAGGCGTATCGATTGTCAGTTCCTCTCCGGAAAGGTTTCTTCGTGTTTGTGGCCGTGACGTACAATCACGCCCAATAAAAGGTACACGGCCAAGAGGCAAAAACGCATTTGAAGATGAAGAAATGAAGCAGGCCTTGCTGTCTAGTCCGAAGGACAACGCAGAGCTTACCATGATAACTGACCTTGAACGAAATGACCTCGGGCGGGTTTGTAATTATGGATCTATCAGGGTGGTGGAAGAAAAAGTATTGGAAACATATCCTACTGTTCATCATTTGGTCTCTACGGTAATAGGAAAATTACATGAGAGATATGACATAATAGATTTGGTAAAAGCAACCTTTCCCGGAGGGTCTATTACCGGGGCTCCGAAGATCCGCGCCATGCAGATAATTGATGAACTGGAGCCATGCCAGCGAAGTGTGTATACCGGTTCGGTCGGATATATTGGATTCAACGGAAATATTGACCTGAATATTGCAATACGCACCTTTATTATGAAAGAAAAAACCGTGTATTTTCAGGTTGGCAGCGGTATTGTGGCAGATTCCAACGAAGAAGACGAATACGAGGAAACATTGCACAAGGCCAAAGCCTTGATTGCTTCACTTAATCCATGTCCTACGCTATCTTCCTGAATGATACAATAGTTTATGATACAAAGGGTTTTCTCAGCACCTTTGATCGTGGCTTTCTTTACGGAGACGGTCTCTTTGAAACCATCCGGGCGTATAATAAAAACCCTTTTAAATTGGAAGGCCACGTTACCCGTCTTTCTAATTCGGCGCAATTTCTTTGCATACCCTTCCGCTATACCTGCGATCAAATCCGGCAAATTATTGCGCAGCTTCTTGAAAGAAATCACCTATCTGATGCATACATCCGGATGACGCTTTCCCGTGGTGATAATGCCGATGGGTTTATTCCCCTGCGTGAAACCAACCCAACGTTTGTAATTCATGCAAAACCGTTCAATCCCTATCCGGCGTTATCGTATAAAAGAGGGGTAAAGCTCATTACATCACAGACACGAAGGAGTACGACGTGTCCCATTTCAAGGCATAAAACACTCAATTATTTAACGAATTATTTAATCAAGAAAGAGGCATTGGAAGAAGGGGTGCATGATGCCCTGGTTTTGAATACGGAGGGCAAGGTGACAGAATGTTCTGTCAGCAATATATTTTTTGTGAAAGACAAGACAGTCATCACTCCCTCTTTGGAAGCAAATATTTTGCCGGGAGTTACAAGGGGAATTGTTATTGCTCTGTGTAATGAAAATGGAATTCAAGTGGAAGAAAAACTCTTTGATCTTAATGAAATACTGAAAGCAGACGAAGTTTTTCTTACAAACTCTCTTATGGAAATTATGCCTGTTTCATCACTCAACGGGCACGATGTTGGAGGTTCTCTGCCTGGTAAAGTTACCGCATTTTTATCGAACAAATATAAGACATTGGTTTGTTCACAGAGTTAGAGGGTAAAAAGGATTCAGGATCCAGAACAGGACAATAAATATGCTCCAGCAGATGTGATGTTAAGCCTTGCCGTTCTTTTACGGTAGCATTTCGGAAGATAAAAACTAGACAAGGTTAGGGAAAAGTACTAATATGGCTTAAATATTTGAGGATGCTGGCGGAGGTACAATAATACCTATACTCTGCAATGATACAAGGACCTGCCGGCAAATAAGACCTGGAGTTATGTTTCTTAATTTTTATCATTTAATTGCTTTCACGTCCAATTGCGATTTTTGAACAACAATAAAATTTACGGAAAATACTAAATGCTATGAGTTTTTCTATCACTTTCAAAAAGATCTCTTCTTTACTGGAATTAATTAAATTCTCCCATACTATCTTTTCTTTCCCTTTTGCAATAATGAGTGCATTTATTGCTGCTGGCGGACTGCCGACACTCAGGCAATTAATTCTCATTGTTGGGGCGCTAGTAATGGCGCGCAGCGCCGCAATGTCTTTTAACCGTATTGTTGATGCTAACTACGATATTCATAATCCCCGTACGGCTTATCGTGTTGAATTACAGAGGAAAATTGGTAAAAAAAGCGTATGGATATTTACCCTGGTATGTGTAATTCTCTTTTTTTTGTTCGCGGGATTATTAAACCGTTTGGCTCTTTACATGTCTCCCCTGGCAATTCTTATTGTTTTTGGATATTCTTTTACCAAACGGTTTACTGATTTATCGCATTTTGTGCTTGGTCTGGCGCTGGCCCTTTCTCCTATCGGAGCATGGATAGGAATCCAGGGAAAGTTAGGCATTATTCCTTTTCTGCTGGCGTTTGCCGTGGTGCTATGGACGGCAGGATTTGATATTATTTATGCGTGTCAGGATCTTGAGCATGATAAAAAATTGGGGTTGCACTCACTGCCAAAAAGAATTGGTCCCCGATGGGCATTGATGCTTTCCGGTATTTTGCATATTTTTATGGTGTTACTACTGTTTGTCGTTCCCCGATATTCAAACCTGGGGATTATTTATTCAATCGGAGTATGTGTCACGGCTGCTTTACTTTTTTACGAACATTTACTGGTGAAACCAAATGACCTATCGAAAATCAATACAGCCTTTTTTACCGTAAATGGGATTATTAGTATAGGCCTTATGGGTGTAACGTTAATTGACATTTTCATATAAGAAGTCACAACAAAAGTTCACCCCATATAATTCTCAGGCATTATACCTGTTTACTTTGCAGGAGAAGGAATCGGAGTAATTGCAGAGGCGTTCTTTTCCTTCGGGGTAGTCTTAACGGTTTGATCAAGAATAATACTCAACCGGACAGGAAGTTTTCTGTAATTGAGAGTACCGTCTCCCAATTGACCATATTCGTTATTTCCCCATGCCCAAACCGTACCGTCATGTTTCAAAGCAAGAGAATGATAATACCCTGCCCCTATTGAAATAACGTCTCCGATACCATGCACTTTCAATGTAGTATATTTATAATTGGACGTCGTGCCTATCCCAAGCTGTCCTGTTCTATTATACCCCGTTGAAAGAACTGTACCATCCGCTTGCAACGCAAGGGCATGATACCCGCCTGTTACAATGGCGATAATATTGTCCAGTTCATTAATTTGAATTGGTACCCTGCTATCTGTTTTTGTTCCGTTTCCGAATTGGCCATAGGTATTCATTCCCCATCCCCAAACAGTTCCATCGGCTTTCAGGGCTAAATTAAAGTTATTCCCGCTAACAATGGAAATTGCCCCGTTAAAATTAGATACCGGTGTAAGAATGGAACTTTCCATTATGGTACCATCCCCCAACTGGCCATATCCATTGGCACCCCAAGCCCATAGCGTCCCATCCGCCTTCAGAGCAAGGTTATGATGATTGCCGCTTGATACCGCAACAACATTGTTTAATCTCTGCACTTGTATAGGTTTATTTGCATCCGATTTTGTTCCATTACCCAGTTGGTCTAACTCATTATTTCCCCACACCCAAACTGTTCCGTCTGATTGCAAAGCAACGCTATGGTAGAATCCTGCATCAATGTCCGTAACGTCTTTTATGATTTTTACTCGAACAGGCACACTACGGTCTTTATCCGTGCCGTCACCTAATTGTCCAAATCTATTATTCCCCCATGCCCACACAGTTCCGTCAGATTTGACCGCAAGGTTATGCTCCCATCCTGCAGCAACAGAAACCACATCTTCCAGCCCTTTCACCTCCACTGCAAACTTACGCTGATCAGTGGTACCATCACCCAATTGTCCGGCATGGTTTCCTCCCCAAGTCCAAACGGTGCCATCAGATTTCAACACAAGGCTGTGAGACCCTCCTCCCGATACCTGAGGAAGGGCTGCAAATATCGAACTGCAAAAAATTAACATTGCCGCTATTATTGACATACCATAAGAAATAACTTTTACCCTGTTTTTGGAAAAACTTGCCAGTCTCACCTTTGTCATCATCGTATCTCTTTACCTAATCATGTTTTAAAATCAATCGGAACAAAAACATATCACATTAGTACTTTATAGTTTATAACAATAATAAGTTTGAAATTGCAAAAAAAAAATACATTATTTGAGTTTTTTCCTCAAAGAAAGAATCTTCTTGTCGTGAAACTCGTGAAAAAAGAGGAAAGCAGGCGGATACATTTTACGTAAATTTTGTATTGCCATTATTCCATCGTCTATGCTAGAGTACATCGACACATATACCTTTCATTAAGATTCATTAAGCACAAATGTTTAAAGAACAGAAAAGTACACAATGGAAACAAATATAAAACGTCTGGTTGAAATATCAGCAATGGGAGAGGTCTCCAGTCCATTAGGAGGTGCAAAGGCATATAGCGTATCGCCTGAAGGTATACCAGCCATATTGCCGGGTATAGGAGGAATTACTTATAATGTCAAAATAGGTGATAATGCGGTGCAATGGGAAGCCGACCATGTAGAACCCTGTGTATCCGTCAGGAATAAAGACAAGGATGAAAACGGAGCGCTTAACTTATTGGCCTGCGTCGGAAATACTGCAAAAGTTGTATCGGGAGATGCAAAGGGCGATACAGGTGTCGTTACGGGAAAACATGGGGGTATTGAAAATGTACTGGTAGATTTTGACGATAAAACACTTGAAAAACTTGTAATAGGCGACAAAATACTCATTCGTTGCATAGGCTTGGGGCTCTCTTTTTCAAAATATCCACATATAAAAGCCATCAACCTCTCTCCTAATCTTTTAAATGTATTACCCATAAGATATGGCAAGATAAAAGACGTAATACAAATGCCAGTAACACATACTATTCCTGCTGCAATAATGGGATCAGGCCTTGGTGCACAACACTGTTACCGCGGAGATTATGATATACAATTATTCGACAAACAAACCATCGAAAAATATCATCTTAATACCTTGCGGCTGGGAGATATAGTTGCAATTATGGATGCAGATCATTCCTATGGAAGAATATATAAAACTGGTGCGGTAACAATAGGGGTTGTTGTTCATAGTAATTGTGTAACAGCAGGCCATGGACCCGGCGTTACTACATTGTTTACTTCTGCTGAAGGCAAAATTTCCCCTTCTATAGATAAAAACGCTAATATAGGTGTTTATTTAAATATCGGAAGATTTAGGAAATTAAAAGAAAGAAAAACAAAGTAAATGCTTTTATTCGTTTGGAAACAAAAACAGCTCCATTATGATGTAAATAATAAATATACTTGACAACTCAGTTATAATCACTATAATTCCTTATTTTCAAATATATTTCTTCAATTATCTCAATCTGGAAAGGGTGTTATTTGTCTATTGTGAATATTCAAGAATTAGTCGAAGCAGGGTTTCATTTCGGCCATAGAACAAGCAGGTGGAATCCCAAGATGAAACCTTACATCTTTGGCAAACAAAATCTGATTCATATTATCAACTTACGGGAAACGGTAAAGGGGCTCATTACCGCATGCAGATTCATAACAAATCTTGTACAAGCAAAGAAAGATATATTGTTTGTAGGCACGAAATGGCAGGCGAGGAACATTGTTGTGCAAGAAGCAAAGCGGTGCGGCATGCATTATGTGAGCGAAAGATGGCTTGGTGGCACTTTGACAAATTTTGATACTATTAGAAGCAGATTAGAGCGTCTTGAAGAATTGGAAAAAATGAGAGAAACGGGAGAAATTAATCAATACAGCAAAAAGATTATTTCTTCATTGAACAGAGAACACAAAAAAATACTTACCAATCTGGAAGGCATTCGCAATATGACCAAGCTTCCCGGTGCTCTCGTCGTGGTTGACCCAAGGTATGAACATAACGCCATTAAAGAAGCAAAAAAATTGGACATTCCAACCGTTTGCCTGGCTGATACCGATTGCGACCCTGATATGGTGGATATTTGTGTTCCTGGCAACGACGATGCCATACGCTCTATCAATCTCTTTTTATCTAAAACAGCAGATGCCGTTCTGGCCGGGAAAGAACAACTTGTTACGATGACAAAAGATTGAGATTGAATGTTCAAGTTCTTGCGAAATCACTTCCGCTTTTTCGCAAAATACAAAACTTGTATATCTTTAGATTACCAATCTAACAGCTGCCTTTAAAGATACACATCTTATGACGTTTCGCTTGGTTATTGTAATAACAAAATTACCGACTTCATAGCAATGGCAGTTCGTAGTTACACTATTTTGGAGGAAACAAATGGCAGATAAAGCGAGTATTATGAAATTACGCGAAGAAACAGGCGCTGGAATATTAGAATGCAAAAACGCCCTGGATGAAGTAAGTGGCGATTATAATAAAGCACTGGAAATTATCAAAAAGAAAGGCTTTACAAAAGCTTCCAAAAAAGAACAAAGAACGACTGCTGAGGGCAGAATAGGTTCTTACATTCATACTAACGGCAAAATAGGCGTAATGGTAGAAGTGAATTGCGAAACAGATTTCGTCGCACGAAACGAGGTGTTTCAGCAATTCTTAAAGGATATTTGTATGCAAATCGCCGCAACCAATCCGTTCGCAGTAAAAAGGGAAGATATCGCCGCTGAGATTGTGGAAGCGCAAAAAAAGGTTTTTATGGAAGATGCCAAGGGGAAACCTGCGGATATTGCTGAAAAAATCATTAACGGAAAACTGGAAAATTTTTATAAGGAAAAATGTTTACTGGAACAACCGTTTATAAAAGACGATTCACAAACTATTCAGGATTTATTAATTGCAATTATTGCAAAAATAGGAGAAAATATTAAAATTAACCGCTTTGCCCGGCTGGAAGTAGGGGAAAATAGCCAACAGTCCAGTTAATATTACCGTGCAAAACAATTATGCCGAAAAATACTAAAATCAAGTATAAACGTATTTTATTAAAGATGAGTGGTGAAGGCTTTGGTGGCGAAAACGGAAAGGGCATTGAGACGGAAAAATTTGTAACGTTTGCAAAAACGATAAAAAATATTTTATCTCTGGGAGTTGAGGTTGCACTAGTCGTTGGCGGCGGAAACGTACTGCGCGGCGCAAAATTAGGGCGCACAGGGAAGTCCAGGGTTGTTGCGGATCAGGTAGGAATGATTGCTACTATTGTAAATGCGTTGCTTTTACAGGATACCTTAGAAGAGCACAACATAAAAGCTCATGTAATTAGTGCCATCGACATTAAAAACATTACAGAGCCATTTGTTTTGCGAAATTGCTTACGATATCTTGAAGAAAAAAATATAATTATTTTTGCAGGAGGAACAGGAAACCCGTATTTTACAACTGATACAGCAGCCGCTCTCCGTGCAATAGAAATCAATGCCAATGTAATGCTAAAGGCTACAAGGGTTGACGGCGTATTTACAGACGATCCGATAAAAAACCCATCCGCTAAGCTGTTAAATAAACTAACATATACAGACGTCTTAAATCAGCAATTGGGGGTAATGGATATGACGGCAATTTCACTGAGTATGGAAAATAAATTACCAATAATTGTTTTAAACATGAACAAAAAGGGAAATATTGAAAAAGCTGTATTGGGAAAATCTGTTGGTACTTTTATAGGAAATTAACAGATATGTCAATAGATTCGATTTGCAAAGAAACAAAAGCAAAAATGGAAAAGGTTATCGCTCATTTGCAGGAAGAGCTGAAAGGAATAAGAACCGGCAGGGCAAGTACAGGCCTGGTAGAAAATATACGAGTTGAATACTACGGAAACCCTTCACCTTTAAAGCAACTCGCGGTTATTTCCACCCCTGATGCCCAGTCAATTCTTATAAAACCTTACGATACCACTATAGTATCAAATATCGAAAAGGCAATTATTCAATCAGATATCGGTTTGACCCCTTCCGTTGAAGGAAAAGCCTTGCGTATTGTCGTTCCGCCGCTCAATGAAGAGAGAAGAAAAAAACTCTCCACAACCGTAAAAAATTTTGGAGAATCAACTAAAGTTTCATTGCGTAATATACGGCAGGATTCGAATAAACAGGCCGATAAAGAAAAGAAAGAAAGCATTTTGACGGAAGACGACCTTAAACGAACTAAAGATGAAATTCAAAAGATTATTCGCGACTTTGAAAATCAGGTAAATGATTTGGTCAAAAAAAAGACGGAAGAAATACTTAAGGTATAATAATACACCGGCTGAAAGTTAACCCGTCGATGCATTTTTTTCATTAAAATTTTATTTTTCTACGTGCAATTTTCATGCATTTTTGTATAATGGGGGGCATAGCTCAGTCGGTAGAGCACCGCCCTTTTAAGGCGGGTGTCGATGGTTCGAGTCCATCTGCCCTCATTTAATATTGTGCATAAAATGGCCCCATCGTCTAGTCTGGTCTAGGACAACAGATTTTCGATCTGTGAACTGGGGTTCAAATCCCCATGGGGTCATATATGACCTGAGAAAAAGCCATAAGGGCTTAAGCCCTTATGGCTTTTTTCTTTTACAACATCTTGAGTTGCTAAAGATATTTGGACATCCTTTACAAAAAATGTATCCTTCGCCGTTCTTTCACTTCTTTTTCAAAACCTTTAGATAGCAAAAGGAAACAAGGGAAAGAACCATTATTTACCAATAATTATTTATGAAACGGAGATGCTTTCCCCAGTGTAATTTTTGAGATGGAAAGAATTTTAAATTCTCAGTATGACAAAGCTTATATAAAGGCCAACGTATCCTCATATGATAGCAGAATAACTTGACTTTGCAGTGCATTTTTAATACACTCATTTAACATGCACTTTGCGAATTAATATCGGAAAAATGTTGAGAATTCCATAGTTAAATTATTTATTGTATTGATAGTCGGTTTTAGAATAAAACGGTGTGATTGAATCACTTTTTTTATTTTAATATTTTGAATATTTGGTAAGTAAGCACACTTTTTTATAGGACTCTCCAGCATAATGGAGTAATAAATTATGGTAAAAGGAAGTGATTCTAAAGTTTTTTTTGAGTTATTTAAAAAACCTCAAGAAAAAAACGATGTTCAAACAGAAGAGCTGAAACAAAAAACAAAAACTGCGGAAATACCTCAACCTCATGGAACCGGAACTACGATACCGCAAAAAACAAAGGAAAAACCTCAGAATTTAACTACGGATCAACCATCGGCTCCTGTTCCATCAGAAGCTGAAGTGAAGCCAGAGCCATCAGATCCCTTAAAATGGATTAAAAATACAAGCACGGAGGAACTTTCGATTGAGAAAACGATGGAGAAAAAACACTTTACTCCAGACCAGACCACAGCAACTCCCCTCCCTCCAAGGCAAATTGTTACGCCTCCTGCTTCTGTCCCTCTGAAAGATGAAGTGGTACTTCGGAAAGATGAGGTGGTATTAAGGCAGGAAACGCTTATAATTGGTGCCATTGCAGCTACTTTTTTATCCATTGCATGTTTCTTTGTCGGACACAAAGTCGGGTATAATAAAGGAGTAACCAACCAGGCAGAAGAGTGGCTGGAAACAATAGAGCCGAAAACATCACAACAGAGCGGGATTGGCCAAACAAAAACCGCAGAAGTACCAAAAGAAAAGGCGGGAAAGGAGGCTCCTCCGAATGTTGAGAAAAAACAAGGCAACGAGAAACTTGTAATACAAGATAGTGCAGCAATTAAGGATAGATGGACGCTACGAGTGGTTTCATATAAAAATACAAAATCTAATGTGACTCGCGCAAAAGAAATAGCGGGTTTACTTCAAGAATCATTAGGGTATAAAGCCTTTGTTGTTAACACCGGACGGGATCTTTTCGTTTGTGTGGGAGAATTTGACGATTGGGACAGCACAAATTTAAAGGATGCTCAACAGGCCGTTGCCAATTTCGAATATCAAAATAAAAAACAGTTTTCGGGATGCTATCCCGTACGTATAAGATAAAATAAGGAGGATGTATGAGTGTTGATAAGAGTTTAAAACCAAAAGGTAAACTTTCGAGGCCGCGAAACGTATATAGAAAGGTAGATCGTATCGCAATACTTAAGTCAGAAGGTCGCTGGACCAATGAGATGTCTGTTTTTGGCCTTCCTAAGGTCAAAGTGGAAAAACTGAAACGGAAAACCAAGTCCTCAAAGAAGGCTGAAGCGGCAGAAGAAGGAAAGGCAGAAAAAGCAAAAAAATGATCGCCCACAGGATGTCTAACATAGATTCCTCCGGCATCAGAAAGGTCTTTGACCTTGCGCAAAAAATGAAAAGTCCGGTGAACCTCAGCATAGGCCAGCCGGACTTTGATGTTCCCGGAGAAATTAAAGAAGAAGCGATCAAGGCTATTAATGAAGGTGCAAACAAATATACATTGACACAAGGCATACCGGAGTTACGTGATGTATTACTGGAATACCTTAAAAAGGAAAGAGGTGTAAATGCAGAAAGTATCATTATCACATCAGGGGTTTCCGGTGCATTAACGTTAGCCCTCATGGCGTTGGTGGATCAAGGAGACGAAGTGATAATCCCCGACCCTGCTTTTGTTATTTACAAACACCTGGTAAACTTCTGTGGTGGTAAATCTGTGTTTGTCGATACATATCCCGACTTCAAATTGACTGCAGAACGCATCCAGCCGCATATTACAAACAAAACCAAATTAATAGTCATTAACAGCCCCGCCAATCCTACGGGGGTAATGAGCGAACCGCTGGAGTTAAAGGATATCGCCGAACTGGCAAAACGACATAATCTGCTTCTGATTTCCGACGAAATCTACCATGATTACAACTATAATAACGAATTTGAGAGTATCGGAAAGTATTATGACAAGACACTTGTCCTCGACGGATTCTCCAAATCCTTTGCCATGACGGGATGGCGTTTGGGTTATGCGGCAGGGCCCGATACCATAATAAAAGAAATGATAAAACTTCAGCAATACACCTTTGTATGCGCACCTTCCTTCGTGCAGCATGCCGTATTAGGGGCTTGGGGATTTGATCTGAGCAAATACATCGCAGATTACAGAAAGAAGAGAGACATTATGTACGAGGGACTGAAAGATAAGTTCCATATTGTAAAACCCGAAGGGGCTTTTTACTTCTTTCCCCAGGTACCCTGGGGAACCGATGAAGAATTTGTTTCGACCGCCATCAAAAACAATCTGTTAATCATTCCAGGCAGTGTTTTTTCCGAACGCCACACACACTTCCGGATTTCATACGCTGCAACGGAAGAAACTATCGAAAAAGGCCTGAAAATCCTCAACAGTATTGCCTAAGCCCTCTTCACACCACCAGATTGAAGGTAAATATTCCAACATGCCAGCCAAATAATAATTTAAAAATATATTTATTATTTTGCGAGTGAATACAATAGTAATAACAGGAAAAAAAAGTGTTTGGTACTTTGTTGGTTTTTTAGCAGGAATTTTTCTCCTGTTCTGGAAACTGGAAGACACCGCGGGGCTTCACAGAGATGAGGCAATGTTTGGCCTGCTAACGGAAATGATTCTTGAGGGAGCACGCCCCCTTACCGGTATTTTCAATAATTATACGTCTCCGGTACACTCATATATGCTTGCCGTTTGCGTGAAGATATTTGGAAATTCCATCTGGAGTTTGCGGTGCCTTGGTCCGGTGTTTACTCTCATTACCATTGCTGCAATTTTTGATATTATACGCCAGCATTCCACCATTCGGGCACGATGGACCTCCTGCCTTCTTCTCACCTTTCCGCCGATTATTATGCTTTCGAGGCTTTGCGGAGAAGTTTTCGTGCTTAATCCTTTTCTCTTTTTCGGAACTATATGGATATATGTGAAACTCTGTAATAGCTCAAAAAAATCCGTGAGAATAACGGGGTGGGGGCTTACCGGTTTTTGCTTGTCGTTTGGGATCTGGAACCATATAATTTTTCTCCCAAGCGCAGTTTCTCTCGTTATTTGCTACGCACTATTTATGTGGCCAGGCCTGCGACGCTTCTTGCTCCAATGCGCACCATGCGCTATTGGGTTTTCGATAGGGTTGGTACCGCGATTTGCTTCAATGATGGTGTTGGGAATGGACTTATTCCCCAAAAGACCCTCCATTCCACCGGCATCATTGAAAAACGCCCTCCTAAACCTTTTATATACCCTATCGGGAGACGGACTTTACGCAAGATTTTCAGGGGGGAGCGTTCTTCCTTTTGTATGGGGAATCCCGGTAATAGTAGCAATTTTCACGGCAATGTTTTATTTTCTTAAACATAATAAATCGGAAAAGAAGATGTTCTGGGGCATAGTCGTCTTTATTGCTATTAACTTTGTCGGTATATGGCAAATTACACCGTTTGGTTCGGTCGGTTCCCGCGTATGGCTAATCATAGTATGGATGTTTCCCATTTTATTAGGATTGTGTCTGACAGACGTTGACAAGTGGAAATTTCACATCCTGGGAGGCGCCATGATTGCGGTACATTTACCGTTGTTAGCAGCAAATTATTATATCCCCTGCATCCGTTCAAACGGTACAATCGAACCTTCCGTTTATGTCGGGGGAAAGACTGACAATACCTGGGATTATTATGATCACCGGCAGATCACGGAAACGCTGCTTCAGTCGTCAGACGCTGAATACATTTTTATTTCCAATATTAACGTATTCACCTTCTATTATTTGGCGCCGGAAAATCAAAGGCACCGGATTAAGTTACTTTGGCCTATTATACTTGGAGGAGGCGGGGATACTCCCGAAAAAAGAATAATCTACGATCAGGTAACATATAACGGATCGATGCCAAAATCCGCCCTTTTTGTTTTTTATGATACCGACAAAGATTATCTGGATTATTTTAGCCGGCAATCGTTTTATAACATGACTTCTCCTGATAGGAACATTACTTTTCCCGGATTTTTCATTTATCGTTTACGATAGTCTTTTTCAATCCCTCCACCAAAATATGGAAAACGTGATCTCTTCGTATATAAAAAATCTCCATGAATAACAACCACGACAGTTTTTTTACAAACGGCAAATTTGTTATTTTAATAGAAACGAATTGTCTTATTGTATAAAATAAACGGCGCTATAAATCATTTAAGAAAACAACGGGAACACTCTCTCTTTAAACGTGAAAACTGCATACAATCAAGATTGCCCTGTTTGGTTGTTTCTTTTTATAAGCAAACAAAAATGAAGGTTTATTATGTTCAGCGTACTTGTTGTTGACGACGATGTTCAAATTCGGGATATTTTAAAAACATTCTTGAGAAGCCAGGGCTATTTGGTTTCAGATGCCAGGAATGGCCAACAGGCAATTGAAATGTGTAAATCGGGTAAGTTTGAATTGTTTATCGTTGATATTTACATGCCTGCAAAGGATGGAATTACGTTTATTGAAGAGCTATTGAAATTTTCTCCTGAAGCAAAAATAATTGCAATCTCCGGCGGAGAACAATGCCATTTTTTTACATCCACGGTGAAATTAAACTCTGCCGTATCAAAAGGCGCACTTGTCACCATACAAAAACCATTTCAATTGGAAAAACTGCTGAGTATTATGAAAGAAATTATTATATAAATTTCTGTATGAGCACTGATGAACAAATCGACGTATTTGCACATGCAGTCCGTAAGAATGTTGTACTGAAATATACAAGCCAACTTGCATTAATGCTCGCGTTACTTACTTTAGCGCCCATCGGTGTATCGCTTGTTTTTGCGGAATATCCTCTTACGTTACGTTATGTGTTAATAGAATTGTTTTTGTTGTCGTACGGACTTACCCTTTTACGATTACCGGCTCCTACCCACATCCAGGCAAATGAGACATTTGCTATTATTGGTTTGACATTCATTTTTTTCCCTTTTCTCATGAGCTTCCCAATGATGCGGGACGGTTTATCATTTTTGGACGCATTGTTTGAAGCAATATCAGGGATCACCACAACAGGATTATCCACGCTTACTTGCCTGGAAGATAAAACAAGAACTTTTCTTTTTACCCGAGCATGGATGCAATGGTATGGAGGCCTTGGGTTTGTGATACTTTCGGTAGCATTGCTCATGCGCCACAATATAGCGGCAAAACGATTGATTGAACCGGAACCAACCACTGAAAATTTGGTGGTCACAACACAAACTTATGCGCACCGCATTTTATGCGTCTACCTTCTCCTCACCCTCATTGGTATTTTTTGCGTTTGGTTGCTTATCGGCGATTGTTTTGCAGCCATTACGCATATCTTATCTGCAGTTTCCACAGGTGGTTTTTCCATGTATAATAATAATGTGTCACACATTGCTTCCCCAATTGGCCAATATGGTATTATGTTTTTTTGCCTGCTGGGAGCAATATCATTGCCATTATATTATCGAATTTTCCACAATAGTTGGAAAAAAACTATTTTCGATATTGAATTAAGGACATTGCTTGTCAGTGGTTTTGCAGTAAGTGGTATATTAATTTTTTTTGCGGTAAACAGCGGAACAATGCCGTGGAAAGAAGCGTTAATTTACTTACCGTTCCTTGGCTTTTCTGCTCAGACAACCACAGGATTTTCCAATCTGGAACTATTTTCAGTTGATCCTGCATCTAAATTAATATTAATTATTTCTATGATAAGCGGTGGAAGTATTGGCTCAACTGCCGGGGGAATAAAAATTCTACGGTTGCTAATCCTGTTTCGTATTATACAATTCGCAATTAAACGAACGGCAGTGCCTCACCATGCCGTAATATTTCCAAGTTTAACCGGCAAGCGCCTAGAATCGGAAGATATTATTCGTACTCTTCTGGTAATTATGCTGTTTATTATTCTCATACTCGCATCATGGCTGCCGTTTATATTGTACGGGTATAGTCCGTTGGATGCGCTCTTTGAAGTAGTATCGGCAACCGGCACTGTTGGTCTCTCTACAGGTATTACTCGTAATGATCTGGAACCGGTATTGAAAGGAATCCTTTGTTTTGATATGCTTGCCGGAAGACTGGAAATACTTGCTCTGCTTGTGGTACTCTATCCCGGCACCTGGTTTGGAAAAAGAGGAGAATCTTTATGAGGGCTGTAATTTTAGGGGCAAGTTCCTTATCGGCAATGACTGCCCGGATACTACTTGCCCGTGGCCATGAAGTGGTTATTATCGAGAAAAATAAGGAAAGAATTGATGCATTATCAAATGAGCTAAACTGTGGTTTTCTGCATGGTGACGGCAGCAAACCGGCAATTCTCAGAGAAGCAGACCCGCTACATACGGATTTTCTATTTTGTCTGACGGGCAATGACCAAAGTAATATTCTCTCAAGCCTTGTGAGACGCTCTCTCGGGTTTGCGAGAGTAGTAACGAAAATTGAGGACCCGGAGTTTGAACATATCTGCATAGAACTCGGTCTCGAAGATGCAATTATCCCTGAACAAACGATCGGCCGTTACCTGGCCGACATGTTTGAGGGGCAAGATCTGATGGAACTTTCAGTATTAATCAAGGGTGAGGCTCGCGTATTTTCATTTATTGCAAGAGATATTGATGCCGTCCCTGTTAGTCAACTAAAGCTGCCAGATGAATGCCATGTGATGTTTCTCTACCGTAATGAGAAATTCATTATTGCTGACAGCGAAACCAAATTAAAGGAGGAAGACGAAGTTGTTTTAATCACCCACTGTAAAAATTTACCGCAATTGCACCAGCGTTGGAGCACAAAGAGAATTATATCAAAACAAAAATAATGCAACACTTTCTTCTGTTTTTAAAAATAATTTCTCTAAAAATAAATTGTAAAAGATGCTAATCTGCCCAATTATTATAGTTTTTGTAAAGACCAACGCATTCTATCTCAGTGTGATTGTCGTAACGTAAATCGATTTCCATTGGTTTTATTGTATTTTCTTTTCTATCGTACATGATTTTTACTTTAGGCCGTGAAATATTATCTTCATTCAACGACATTACGTATCCGGTAAACCCTTTATACAAACCATTTTTGATTGTGATTTCTGATCCTATTGGATATTTGGGGGTAATACTCAAAAAAAGAGCTGCCAATTCTTTGTTAAACTGTGTTCCCGCTTCTTTTTCTATAAGTTCATAGACTAAATCAGGAGGAATTCCCGGGCGGAATGGACGATCTGAAATGCAGGCATCATAAACATCCGCAATTGTGGCAATTTCCGCAACCATAATCAGCTTGCCATGTTCTTCATAGGTTAATTTGCTATTATTAATTTTATTAACTCCTTTTAACCCTCGCGGATAGCCTTTTCCATCCTGTCTTTCATGGTGTTGATACGGTACATGAGCAGAAATTATGCCAATGTTATCATTATCCATCAATAACTCATATCCATAAACAGGGTGTTGTTTTATCAAATCATATTCTTCCGTGGTTAATTTATCCGGTTTGTTTAGTATTTTTTTACTAACAAAAATTTTCCCTATATCATGAAGAAACTCACCAACTGCGAGATGTTTCATTTTCGTCTTATCAAGACATAACTTTTTCGCAATGATGAGGGATATTACGGCGGAATCAACAGAATGTTCATAGGTATAATTATCAGCTGATTTTATTGAATTTAAACCTGATAATAAATCCTGGTTCATGATTTCTTCAAGAAAGCAGTGAATATGCTTCATCAATTGGTAAAAGGCGGGACTTTCAAGAAAGTTCTTTTTAATCTTTGAGTTTATACATTTAATTATTCCTTCTCCTGTTTCTGCTTCTATATTTATTAAGGAATTTTTGGTTGTTTCGTATACCTTCAGAATATCCTTCGTTGCCATCATACGAATTTTATCAGAAATAGGATCTTCAATAACAATATCCTCTGTATGTTTATCTTCGATAAAAACATTCAGAAATCCTCTTTTTTTCAAAAGATCAATATAACTCTGTGTTAATTTCACACCCTTTTTTAACAGGATTTCGTAATTATCTCCGTATATTGTCCTGCCAACAACCATGCCGGGTGTAACCTTATCGATTCTTTTCTTTACCATGTAAAATTACTCTTATTTAGTCCTCGTACAAGATTAATTCAATACATCCGAAGAGATATCCATGCTCTTCCGGAAAAGGTTTTACTGGTATAATTGCTCATCAGCCTGGAAATTCCCTTTCAGTATCCCAATCTCATTTGGCGCCAATTCCTCGGCATTGTCATTTATTTTGTAAGTTTCCTTATAGTGGTTCAGCATTGCATTGGAATTTTTGTAACCCAATCGACGTCCGTAATTGACGATGCACATAGTTCGTGCTTCGACAAAGGAAAAACCGTTAAATTGCAATGCCGCAATGATACATTTTTTCATGTGACTGAGATGATATGCCGAGGTGCGTGCAAAGAAACTTTTGTTGCCCACAAATAAATGTTGTATATCAATGGGATTATCGGGATTGCCTTCCGGCGTGGTTAATGTCTTGACGCCCTTTGGGGTAATGGGAGAAACCTGTCCGCCAGTCATACCGTAGATTTCGTTTGCGAAGCAAATGACGGTAATGTTTGTGTTTCTCCGTATGGCATGTAAAAGATGGTTGCCTCCAATACCCATCAGGTCGCCGTCACCACTTACTACCACTACATTAAGTTTTTCATTCGCGTATTTAATACCTTCTGCGACAGGAACCGCTCTGCCATGGGTGGTATGTACGGAATCAAGATTAAAAAAACCCGCACTTCTCCCTGCGCAACCGATTCCCGAAATGACTACGGTACCTTGTAAAGGAAAGTTAATTTCATAAAAGGCCTGGCATATAGTTTTCAGTACAATACCATTACCGCAACCAGGACACCACGGTGTCGGCAACAGTTCAAGTTTCAGATAGCGTTTAAATTGGACATCTTTTGTAACGTTATTTCCCATGATAAAACAATATTTTTATTTCGTCACAACTCCTGATAATGCGTTCTTTATTTCTTCCAGACTTATGCGTCCCCCGAGAACAGGAAGCAAAGTTACTTCACGGTGTAATATACGCTCTATTTCACCTGCATACTGGCCGGTGTTCATTTCCATAACGATAATTTTTTTATATTGTAAAGCGATGCGCTTAAGGTCGCCAAGAATCGGAAACATCAATATTGGCCGGAACAATGAAAATTCATTTTTAAAATAATATGCAATTCGTGAAAGTGCTCCGTAAGAAATAAGCAATGTATCGGTTTCATTCCGGCACTCTCTATATTCGTAATAGTTATATTGTTGAGCAGTAATTAATTGTTTTTCACGCAGCCGTGTGATGAGTTTTCTGTAATTGTCAGCGTCAGAAGTTTTTGGCAGTGAATTATCATGAGACAACCCGGTAAAATGACGGCTTCCGCTGCCGAGCGGAGGTCGTTCACGGTTTTTAATGGGAAAGTCACTCTGGGGAGTAATTGTCTCGTAGAGGTGGCTTATAAAAGCATCGCTAAGCAGGATAACAGGGCTCAACGATTCTTCCGCCGCATTGAATGCCGTTATCGTATGCGTGTATAATTCTGCTACGGAATTGGGATAAAATACTATAGGGAAATAATCCCCATGGCTACCATGGATACATTGTATGATGTCTCCCTGTGCGGGCAGCGTGGGCATGCCGGTACTTGGTCCCACTCTTTGTACGTTGACAATCACCAGGGGCACTTCCATCATATGTGCAAGACCGATGTTTTCCTGCATTAATGAAAATCCCGGGCCGGATGTGGCGGTCATTGCTTTAAGGCCTGCTAATGACGCACCAATAACTGTAGCTATTGAGGAAATTTCGTCTTCCATCTGCAATACTTTTATTTGTTTCCTGTTAACCAGGTCATTAATTATTTCAGATGCGGGAGTAATGGGATAGCCAGAAAAAAATGCCATGCCTGCAACCTCAGCTGCCAGCGCAATTGCCTGGTTTCCCTGCAATAATTGTTTGGACATTTATTTCCTCTATTTCCTCTATTTCAATTGCTATGTCGGGGCAATAATGCTGGCAGATTCTACAGGCAATACATTTATTTAATTCTACTAAAATGTGATTTTTAATTTCCAGATTATTAACCGGGCAAAAATTTACACAGATACCGCAGCGCTTACAGTATTTATGGTTTATGTGCACTATTCCCTTTCGTTTTTTTTCGCTATTTTTAACCACGTGTTGAATTTACTTTTTCAGAAAATGTGGGGGAAAATTTTTATAAGGTGTATTAAATTTCCCGTTGAAAAAAACCGCATGATACTACTAAGTGAGAGTAAAAAACCATAAATTATTCACATGTATCTATTAAAGATATACAGTTTAACAATAATATATTATGAATTCTAGGGATATTTGCGTATGGTTTTTATTGAGAATGAATGGCATGAAGAGATGGAGAGAGGAAAAAAATTTTCTCTTATTAAATTGAAAAGAACGCTACTTCAATTTCACGTAATAAAAATTTGCAAGTTCTTTTTTAACTTTTGGAATTAAACATCTTCAATCAGTCCTCTTAAAACATTTAAATTTTTTGCATCCATATGTTTCTCTTTGGGTGTTTCCAGTATTTTCGGTATGTGTTTTAGTGTAATCATGATTTGCTTGAACGGTTCGAGCCCTATTTTACCTTTCCCGATATGTTCATGTCTGTCAAGTTTGCTGCCCAATGTACCCTTTGAATCATTTAAATGAATAGCATAAAGGGCGTTGAGACCTACCGTGGCATCCAGCTCTTCCATTGTTGTTTCAAATCCATTTTTTGTCCTTATATCATAGCCCGCAGCAAAGGCGTGGCATGTGTCAAAACAGATCCCCATTCTTGTGGAACCAACACCATCTATGAGTTGTCTTAGCTGATTAAAATTATAGCCGATGCACGATCCCTGGCCGGCAGTATTTTCCAACAAGATTTTTACGGAAGAATCTTTCGTTTTATGGAGGATCGATTTTAATATTCTGATCCCATTCTTTATGCCAGTTTCTTTGCTGGTATTTTTTGCGGAGCCTGGATGGATAATAACATATGCAATGCCCAGATCTTCGCATCTTTGAATCTCTCCTATAAGAGATTTGTGGGTAAGCGTCTGAACTCTGCTATCATCCGTGGCAAGATTAACAAGATAGGATGCGTGTGAAAAAATTGTTTTAACATTTGATTGTTTTGATATGTCTTTAAAAATTGTTTTTTCTGCAGGGTCGATGATTTTCTCTTTCCATTGGCGTTGGTTTTTTGTAAATATCTGAAAAGTGTCTATTCCCAAAAATTCTGCTTCGTTGAAGGCGTTATGCAAACTGCCTTTAATTGAACAATGGACTCCCAAGAGCATATTTTATTGTAAATATTTAATATTGATACCCATTACGTCAATGCAAAAGTCATGGAAATGTTTTTTGGGGAGTGCGGAAATTATTTAAAAACTGTATCATAACTATTGTGCAGATTATCGAAAATAATTTTTTGTGATGTTGTTGTTTTGCTTTTCGTCAATCTGTCATACACACTAGCTATAATTAAAGATGCGATAAAAAAAATAAATCCGCTGACGATAACTCTTATATCTTTTGAGGTTATGTGAAAAATATTGTAATTTTGACCTATGTAACTTCCTATTAATAAACTTATTAACGGGAAGACAAATACGAGTATTATGCTTTTATAAGGAGAATGGATTGTTTTTTGCGTAACTACCAGTTGCCCTTCTTTTAAACCGGGTACCGTTTCAACTTCAATATATTGTGAACTACTGTTTACCTCCACACATCCACTACAGCTTTTGCAATTTTCGGTTGTTTGTTTTAGTAATTCGATGGTCGTTTTGTTGCCGTTAATATTCGTTATAATACCTGTTTCTTTTACTTTTGTCTGTCTAAACATTGGAACTCAAAGAGATTTATTTTATTGCGAAGGTGATTGTGTTTGTGACGAGTTGCCAACTTTTTCCCGCATTAGTTTTCCGACCTTGAACACAACGACATTTTTTGCCGGAACAAAAGCTACCTCGCCGGTTCTTGGATTTCTTGCCTTGCGTGCAGCACGCTGGCGAATTTCAAATACGCCGAAATCACGCAATTCAATACGATTGCCCTGTGAAAGTTCCCCGATAATTTCGTCCAAAAACATTTGAATCGTCTTTTTTACAACCATATGGGTGTTGTCTGTTTTTCTGGCAATCTTTTCGCATAAATCCCTTTTTGTCGTTGTTTGCATCGCATATCTCCTTAATTATAACGGTAAGTATATTATAGGCAACATATAGAAGAACTCAACCGAACGAATAAGTTAAAGCAAAAATATTATTCCTTTCACGGGTATCGGGGATTATAAAAAGGCTGTAGCCTAATCTTAACTAACTTCTAGGCATGATACTTATGACTAGTTTGAACATATTATCAATTCAAAAGATCAATGTCAATCAGAATTTACGACAATTATATCACTAAACGGTTGTTTCCAAAATCAGATTCCAACCTCTTCTTTTTACATAAAATTTCTTGACAACAAAATACCTGATACGATATCATAGCTACTTATTATTCTTTTTAAGGAGCATAGATTATGAAAGTAAGAATTAGAAAAAGTACTATAAAGCGTAAAAGAATGTGCGGTTTTAGAAAGAGAATGCGAACAAAGGGAGGACGTGCAATTTTAAACAGAAGGCGTCGCATAGGTAGAAGGCCATTATTGAATGTTTAGGAAACAGAAATAAGAAAGAGACCCTAAGTATTGTAAAACAAAATATTTAGGGTCTCTTTTTATTGGAAGACTACTCGAGAATAATTGCCTCTACCGGACATTCTTCTGCGGCTTGTCTACAGGCTTCTTCATATTCTGCTGGTACTTCAATATCTTTCGCTTCAGCCAAATCGCCATTCATATAAAATATTTCCGGACATGTTTGTGTGCAAAGTTCACATCCGGTACAAGCATCAGGGTCTACTTTTGCATGCATAAATAACCTCCTTGAAATACAAAAATAATGTGATTAAAATTTTTACTAAAGAATATCAAGTTTTCCCCCTCACACCTCCTTCCTATTTCAGATACCTTTGAAGATAATATTAATAATTATCATGTTATTAAATAAAATACAACTATCTTTTTTAAACTTTTTTATTCAGGTTTGAAGGGGAAAATTTTATTATTTGACGTGAATGTATCGCAATGCTAAATGCGGTAAAGTTTTTTTGGGGGGGGGTATTGGTGCAAAAAACCGCAGATAAGGGGGCGTTGCTTTTAGTGTTGCGTGTAGTTTTACTTATATTTGGGAAGTGAAATAAGGTTTGTTGTGTGCGATAGCCGTTTTTCATATCAGGATTTTTGGATTCGTAATCGAAGTTGCCCGCATGCGGCATTTACATTATTCCCTTTTTTCTGGCGGACAGTAGCAACTATTCCATGATTTCTCAATATTGAGCAAAACGCTTCTACTGCTTCCGGCGATGGAGGGGTTAAATTGTATTCCTTTACCGGATTGAGCGGTAAGATATTAATATTGCATTGGACTCCTTTTAATGTTTGCGCAAGTAATTTGGCATCCTGTTTTGAATCATTAATACCTTCAATAATGGTATATTCGAAACAAATATCCCGGCGTGTAGCATTGAAATATTCCCGGGCAACTGCGATAATGTTTCTTAACCCCGTTTTTTTGTTTGATGGAACGATTATATTTCTTATAGCATCATTCGGTGCGTGAAGAGAAATGGCAAGATTAACTTTGAGTCCTTCCCTTGATAAGCGTCTGATTCCATCTATAACGCCAACGGTTGAAATGGTTATATTTCTGGCACCTATCCCTAAGCCCCAATCAGCATTTATAATTCTTAAAGCCTTAATTACATTTTCATAGTTAGCGAGTGGTTCTCCGATTCCCATAAATACAATATTCGTAATATGCTCATTAGAAGGAAGATGGTTTTTGATATGGAGAATTTGCTCGATTATTTCCCCTGTATTAAGGCTTCTTTTAAGTCCTAATATACCACTTGCGCAAAATTTACAATCCATAGCGCAACCAACTTGTGTTGAAACACACACAGTATTTCTTTTGCCGTCTCTCAACAGTACACATTCAATGAAATTATTATCGGGTAAGCGGAGCAGAAATTTTTCCGTTTTATCTTTTGAAGCGGTTATAATGTGCATTTTAGTTTGAAAAATCCGGCATTTTACGGCAAGCTGTTCACGAAAGGACACGGGAATATTAGACATTTGATTAAAACTTGTTGCTCCTTTGTTGTAAATCCAGGAAAATATTTGCTCTCCCCTGTAAGAAGGCCCTTCCAATGAAGCGCAAAATTCCACCATCTCGGATAAATTCAATTCGGTAATTGATGTAAATTGTAATGTATCCATGGCCATTTTTCGTTTCATTTTTTTACGTTATCAAAAATGATACTCGCTTAAGAAAAGAATACGGAGTAAACTTCTGATAAGAAAAGTGTTAAGATTTTTTCAATATCAATTTAACGAGATTTTTAAAATCTTCCGATTTAATTAAGATAGAAGTGCCGGCAAACATTGCACCTGAGGCGAACATGGGGATGAAAAGACGTATTCCTTTAAAATAAAGGGTATTATTATCATCTGAAACAGGAAGCAATTTTAACGTAAGAAAGCCCGCAAATGCCATAGCAAATGAGGCAATTATCGTTTTTACGAGAGAGACAAAAACTTCTTTTTGTATTTTGATAAGGAGTTTTTTTTGTAATATGATGGTTAAAATAATTATTTGTATTATGGCGCTAATAGCCGTAGAAAGAGCAAGTCCACCTTCCTGCAATACCCAAATTAGCGAGACATTCAAAACCAGGTTTAAACAAACACATAATGCGCCAATTTTAACCGGTGTCACTGTGTCTTTAAGAGAATAAAATGCACGGATCAGGACATGGAGACCGCAATACGCCCATATACCAATAGCGTAAAATAATATTACACGAGAGGTTCTCAGGGCAGATTCGGTGTCAAACTGGTTTCTTTTATAAATGAGGTCAACAATAGGTTCTCGAAGTATAATAATGCCAATAGATGCAGGCACACCAATAAAAAGGATGAATTTCAACGCTTTATTGAAAGTTAAAGAAAAATTTTCCCAGTCTTCTCTTGCGGCATGTGTAGAAAAAAAAGGAAAAACTGCAGTAGCCATAGCAACACCAAAAACCCCTAATGGAAACTGGATTAATCTGTCGCTGTAATACAAGACGGATGCAGCGCCCGCTTTCATGGGAAAATGAAGATTTATTCCCGCAAAACTGATAGAGTTTTGCCCTTCATGCGTTGATGCAAAACCAACGGCAATAATGCTGTCAAGCAATACATTAAACTGTACTATTGCTAATCCGAAAACGATAGGGGCCATTCGTGTAAAGATCAATTTTAAGCTTGGGTGTGAGAATTGGAGTGATGGCCGGTACCGAAAACCGTTCTGTTTAAGGAATGGCAAATGAATACACATCTGGATCATGCCTGAGAAAAATATGGCAATTGCCACCGTAAAGATCATTTTGTCAATCGTGTTTCCGGTATAAAAAGATAAGAAAGCACCGAATATCCAGCAAATATTAAGAATCATGGGAGCAAATGCAGGAATGAAGAAATGGCGAACCGTGTTTAATATCGCTCCCATAAACGCAACAAGGCAAATAAAAAAGACGTAGGGAAACATGATTACAAGTAATTTAAAAATAAGCTGCCATTTTTCGTGTATATTGAACAGCTTTGGAATCGCAAAGAATGACCCTTCCCCTATTAATACAATCCCCCCTAAGATAATGATGAGTAACGTTGCGACAATATTAACAAACTTCCACGCTTCTGTTTTCCCATGTTTTTCTATATGTTCGGTAAATACCGGAATAAAGGCTGCGCTAAGGGCTCCCTCGCCAAATAAACGCCTAAAGAGATTGGGGATTTTAAAGGCAACAGTAAAGGCATCCCATACAATGCCTGTCCCAAAAATACTGGCACATACTATGTCCCTCGCAAGGCCCAGTATGCGGCTTAAAAAAGTGCAACCGCTGATAGTCCTTACGGAATAAATTAATTTTTTTGTATCTGACATGGATAAGTAATATTGAGGTTTATATTTTTTGCTGTTTTTTTAACATCATGATTCTAATGCTATTTTCTTTGTTTGCAATGTGATTTGTATATTCATTGTATGTTTTTTATTTTTTTAATTTAGAGATTGTTTTTAAATAATCCAAATAAAATAGTAAAATGAAATTATTTATAATTATTTACTTGAACTTTACCGTTTTTGTGGTAAATTATCAATTTAGTAGAAGGCAAACCAACTGTGAGGTTGGGACGCAAAGCCATGGGTCTTCTGTAATTGAAGAGTGCCAGGTTGCCAGTAATAAGTTGCACGCTTGATAGTAATATTCTAGTTTGCAAATTTTATTGCTGATAAGGCAAGTATTGAATGACCCAAGGCAATGTTATTGCATGCCTTGGGTTTTTTTGTTGGACAGCGGTTAACAACAAGGAGTGAAGATATTCGCAATAGCAATATAAACGACAAAAAACAGTTATGCAGCAACGATAGTTTTTAATATATCGGCATTACGAATTCGTCCCCTTATACCTCTCGATTAAGGTTTTTCCTCCCCTTCACCCCCCTTAATAAGAGGTGTAAGGGACGTATATATTTGTTTTCCTTAAAAACCATACAACCTTTTCCGTGGCTATTTTTTGCTGTTTTCTCCGGCTTCCGGGTTATAATCTTTTGCGCATCGAAAACCAATACTCTTATTCCTGTCTTCCGGCTTACCGAATATTCTGACGGCACATCTCATTTTATAGGCATATGGCGCAAATAGAGACGCCCCCTTTATGATTCTCACTCCCGTACTATAATCTGGTCCTTGTGGATTCATACTTGGACTTTTTTGGTAGTATTCCGGATGGTACCAATCATTACACCATTCAGAGACGCTGCCAATGACATCGTAACAACCGTAAATGCTTTTCCCTGTTTCATAACTGCCAATTTTGAGAGATCCGCTTGGCCCAACATTTGCCAATGTTGAATCCCAAACATTACCCCATGGATATCTGCGTCCATCTGTTCCCCTAGCAGCTTTTTCCCACTCTGCTTCTGTTGGGAGGCGCTTCCCTGCCCAGGCGGCATATGCGTATGCATCGTACCAGTCAACACGGCTTACAGGATAATCGGGATAATCATAATATGGGTAGTCCCAGTTTGTATGCAACGTGCCTGGAGCATGATTCTTGTCTTTTGGCTCCTGAGGATAACATTTGCTGTGGTCTCCGGTTTCATTTATATATTGCAGAAATTCCCAGTACAAGGCATTCGTGACTTCATATTTATCTATATAATATGCGTCCAAATATACTTCGTGTTGTGGTGTTTCCTCGGGAATAAATTCATCCTCTTTGGATCCCATAATAAACTTGCCCGCCGGAATTAAAATCATTTCGCTCCATTTGTCACGGTTTTTCTCTAGTGCAGCTTTCATTTTCTTATTTCTTTTTTCTAAAGCACGTTTATTGCGCTTTTCTTTTTCTTCAGGCGGAAGTCCTTTTTCCAGTTTATATATATAGGTGTCTACGTCTTCACGTATTCTTTGGTAATTTACATGGGATTTTTGTTCTTCGGGCAATGCTTCGAATAATTCCTCGCATGCATCTAAGTGAAACAAAGCCTGTTGTTGATTTGCTAATTTCCAATAAATACCGGCCATGCTAAAGTGAATACTTACATTATCAGAATGTAACAGCACTGCTTTTTTAAATTCATTTAGTGCCTCTGCGTATTTTTCTTCTTTTTTTAGCCGGTTTCCTTCGTCTACGTAAGTTTGTATCTTTTGAGCAATTTCGGCAGGGGTAAGATTTTCAATGCTTTCATTGAAATCTTTTTGATCTTCAATCGGCTGAATAATCAGGGGTGTCCCGTCTTTTTTGCAAAAATTTTCTCCAGGCTTTGCTTTCTCTTTGCATGTGGGACATATAAGATCTACAGCGTCATATTCAACAAGCTGTTTGCCATCAATACTGCAAAAGCTTACGTCTCCAGGATATACCCTGCTGCATTCCGGGCACAACTTGTTTTTTGCCGTATTTGCTTCCGTTATTGGCGTATTTTCTAAATTATTTTCATCAGTGTTCTGTGAGAAAAGAACATTGCACAAGAATAAATTGAAGGCAATAGAGAGCATTATTACATAAAAAGATTTCAAAGAAAAAAACCTCCTTCAGAGATGAAAGACCAAAAAAAACAATTAGTTACAAATGAAGGGTTATATTTTGAGGTGCATTGAATTGCTGCTATTTCAAAAACAGTTCAAATTATTTTAAGTACGTGGATTCTGAGGCAATAACTTATTTTTCTGATACTCCAACTACCGTTTCATCCTGTTTTTCTCGTTTCCAGTTTGACCACTTTCCCCATTCGATATATTTTTTCCCGTCAGATAACCAATATTGTGTACCTTCCCTTTCTCTCATACAAGCTAATCCTTCTGCCTTTCGTACCTGGGTTTGCTTTATAACTTTGAAAAAATAACAATCAACCTGATGGAAATTTATTTCGGAACTATTTTTAACCTCTTTTAATTCAAGATCATTAAAGGTTAATTTGTTTTCCGTAAATTTTTTTTCATCAACGGGTATTTCGTATGTGATAATGTCAGTTACTTTAATACTGACTGCATTGGGTTTTTCATCAATCCACGGTATTGGAACGGTACCACCGTATGGGGCAAAGGATTGGTGAAAACTGTGAGGTTGATCCCCGGGCTGTCTGGTAGTATCTATTATACCGCCACCGGAATGTTGCGCCAGAACGTGTTTTTCTGTTGTAAAAATAAGGAGAATAACTGCAAATAATCCTGCCAGAGATATCGAGCGTAATGTCAATAATATACTTGGTTTAACCTTCATACTAATAATTCCTTTTGATGAGAAAAGATATAATAATGTTAATAATTTAAAAATTCTACATGAGAATAAAGGGCTTGTCAATTGTTTTAGGAGTAAATTGAACAACTGCAAATTGCTAAGCAAAATAAAGAGACAAAAATTCATACTATGGATGCTGATTTTGAATGATTCTTTATTCTTGACATAAAATTTTTATGATATTAAGATTAATAATATTATTAAATTTTTATTATGAAAGTGTTTACAATAAATAGATGTGTTACGTTTTCATATGGAAAAAAGCCGAAAAATTCTTATTGTTGATGATGATGATCTGATGTGTGCATCTCTTAAGGAGATGCTCGAAGAATGCGGATATCATGTTTACGTGGCACGCCATGGAGATGATGCGGTTATATTGTTAAACAAATATAAAATTGATTTGGTTTTGTTTGACTTTAGTCTGTACGATGAACATGAGTTTTCGTCGGTAGAAAGAATGAAGGATGCCTTGTCAAATACAATTGTTATTGTTATGGTTGACCGATCAAGAGTAAGTAAAGTAATCAATAAATTATGCCTGGATACGGTTGACTATATTTTGAAACCTTTTGATACTGATTATCTGAAAAAGACCGTTGAGAAAGCGCTTTACAAGCAACAACTGGAATTGAATCTGAAAAAAGCGCTATTCGACAAAGAAATTATAAATAATATAAACAAATCAATTGCTACCAGTATTGATATTCGTGAAAGTTTTTCCGTGGTGTGTGGTGAACTGAAAAAAATTATTCCTTTTGCTCGTGCATGTTTGATCATTTCAAACGAACAGGGGGAATGGTTTCAGGTGTTTGCATTGGCAAAAAAATATAATTTCAGTGAAATTAATGCCGGGGAGTCATTCCCCATGGAAGGCAGTCTTTTGGAAAGGATTATTCAAACAGGAGAGCCTATTATAGTTAACGACACAAAAGCAGGATCATTTTGGACTGATAGGGTATTATTTAATGAAGGAATACTTTCGCGGATGGGCTTTCCCCTCATACACAAGGGTAAAGTGCTCGGCGCAATTACATTTGGAGCCGAGAAGATAAACAGTTTCGACGAACAGTCATATTTCTATCTTTGGCAAATAGCACCCCAACTTGCAATAGTGCTTGAAAACTCTATTTTATTCAACCGTATTAAAACTTCAGAAGAGCGTTATAAGATGTTGTTTAACTATGCGGCAGACTCTATGATGATGATAGATTTGAATGGCAAGATACTTACGGTAAACAGGCGTGAAGAAGAAATAATCGGTTATCAAATGGAAGAGCTTATCGGCAAATATGTTTTTGATTTCCTGACTAGTTCATCAAAGAAAACAGTCATCTCGCTTTTATCACGGGCAATCAATAAGAAAGTGCCTACCACAGAAATTGAGGTGATCAACAGAAATAAACAAATATTAGTGATGGAACTGGATATTATTGTTGTGAGAGAACGAAATGATATTATTTATATATTAGCACATTTCAGAGATATAACCGAAAGGAAGAACCTTGAATTAGAATTGAAGAGGGAAAAGGAGAAACTTGATAATATTGTAAGTGAAATCGGTGCAGACTTACTCATTATTGGCAGAGACAAAACGATTCACTGGGCAAACAAACGACTGATCAATAATCATCCACTTGGTAAAAATATAGTAAATCATACTTGTTATGATACGTTTTGTAATCTTCAGGAAGACCCCGTTGATTGTCCTTCTTTTAAAGTTTTTAAAACGGCAAAAATCAACCAGACAGAGCGTGTACTTTATAACCATAATAAAAAGAAATTCTGTAATGTAATCACTTCCCCGATCTTTGACAAAGATGGAAAGGTTATTCAGGTTCTGGAGCTGATTCAGGATATTACGGAAAAAAAACGGGAAGAGGAAAGGCAAAAAAAATTACAACAACAATTAATACATTCAGACAGATTGATTTCCATTGGGAGGCTTGCGGCAGGAGTTGCCCACGAGATCAATACACCTCTGGCGATCATTTCGGGTATGACACAAGGTTTTCTTGAAAGAAAAAAATTGTTTAACAATGAAACAATAAAAGAATTTAAAACAATACAAAAGGTAACAAAAAGAATAGAAAAAATTGTTAATTCTTTATTGGAATTGTCGCATTTCGAAGGAAATGAACAGCCAAGACTTGTCAATATTAATAAAATTATAAAGGAAACAGTTACGCTTATTATAGAACCGTTTGCAAAAAAAGATAAGAAAGTTATTTTGAAATTATCTTCCGGATTGCCGAAAATTAAAGGATTCGCAGACCAATTACAACAGGTAATAATGAATTTGCTGATTAATGCTGATGATGCTACTAAACCTGGCGATACCGTATCCATAACGACAAACATGAAAAACAAAAATACAATTAATATTAATTTTGAAGATACCGGTACTGGTATCCCTGAAAACCAGCTATCAAGAATTTTTGACCCGTTTTTTACCAATAAGGAAGTAGGAAAAGGGACAGGACTGGGATTATCCATTACTTATGGGATTATAAAACGTCATAATGGTGCTATTTATGTGAAAAGTGCCGTGGGAAAAGGTACAAAATTTGAAATAAATCTCCCCGTGAATTTTGATAAGGCGGTGTTCTATGGATAAAGGCGTGAAGGTATTGGTTGTGGATGATGATGTTGATTACAATGCGTATCTAACCAAATTTTTGAAGGAAGAAGGTTATATCGTAAAAGGCATCACAAAACCTTTGGAAACGATAAATACCTTGGAACAAGAGAAATTTCATATAATTATTTTGGATTTAAAAATGCCGCAAATAAGCGGTACAGAGTTGCTTAAGGAAATAAAATCAAGGTTTCAAAATATTTGTGTCATTATATTAACCGGTTACCCGTCTTTTAAGACTGCTGTCGAGACGATGAAGCTTGATGCGTTCGATTACTTAAAAAAGCCATTTGATTTAAATGATTTGAGAAAAGCTTTATATAATGCGCAAAAGACGTACTGCCTTGTCAAAAATTCAAAGGATAAACTGAAGAGTGATGTGGGAAAAAAACTTAAGCTTTTGAGGAAAAGCAAAAAGATTACCCAAAAACAATTGGCAAATCGTACGGGTTTGTCTCCAAGCTTATTATCACAAATTGAAAATGGGCAAATCGCCGCTTCCCTCACTACTTTAGATAAGTTATCAGCATCTCTTAATGTTAAATTATCATATTTTCTGGAAGAAAATGCAGCGGAAATTATTACTAATACCTATTAGTAGTATGACGTTGTTTTTGTCGGAGTTTAGAATAAATGGATAATCTTTTTAAAATCGTTTCGAATTTGGGTTCCCCAAAAATCATGGTTGTTGGAGATTTGATGCTTGATAAATATGTTTGGGGAGAAGTAAAACGTATTTCACAGGAAGCGCCTATACCAGTAATTAACGTATCTTCAGAAGACGTACGGCCCGGTGGTGCGGGGAGTGTTATCGCAAACCTAAAAATGCTGGGTGCACAGGTACTTGCCTGCGGAGTAATCGGAGATGATTCGTATGGCAATATTCTCCTGCAAATTCTTAAAGACATGAAGTATGATGTTGACGGCATTATTGTTGACAAAAGCCGTCCAACAACAATGAAAATGCGTTTAATGGGACATTTACAAACTGCAGGAAAAGGTGTGCAACAGCTACTGCGCGTCGATTATGAAAAGTCTCATTACATTTCTAAAGAAATAGAACAACAATTAAATGTTTACCTGAATGAAAAGATAAAAGAATGTGATATTGTCCTTGCATCGGATATGAACAAGGGCCTGCTTTCCGATTCACTATTAAAGACCATTATTACTCTTTGCCGCGAATATAAAAAGGTAATAATTGCAGACCCAAAACTTACAAGCAATTATTCGTGTTATCGTGGGGCTACCGCCATTACTCCCAACAGGTTTGAAACAGAGTGCGCTACAGGAATTAAAATCACAGACAATGATAGTTTACACCGGGCTGCGAGCAAATTTGTCTCTGACCTGGCATTGGAGTATTGCATTATCACCATCGACAGAGAAGGTATGTTTCTTTATCATAAAAACGGGGAAGGCAGAGTATTTCCTACCACCCCCAGATCTGTATATGATGTAACCGGTGCGGGAGATATGGTGCTTAGCATGTTTGGCATGGTAATTGGCGAGGGTTATAGTTTCGAAGAAGCTACATTGCTGGCAAATATTGCGGCGGGAATTGAAGTGGGAAAAATTGGTGTTGTTCCGATAAGTAAAGATGAAATTCTTAATGAACTTGCAAGTGAGAACAATCAAAAGTCCGGCAAAATTAAAACTGCTGAAATGCTTGAAAATATTTTAAAAGAACACCGGCGGAAAAATGATACGATTGTTTTTACAAACGGATGTTTCGATATTTTACATGTTGGCCACATAGAGTATCTCAAATTTGCCAGAAAACAGGGTGATTTATTGGTGGTCGGATTGAACGCTGACAGTTCAATAAAAAGACTTAAAGGGCCGAATCGACCGATTGTTTCTGAAGAAGAACGCGCAAAAATGCTTGCTGCATTGGAAGACGTAACGTACGTGGTGCTGTTTGATGAATTAACGCCAATGAGTATTATCAAGTCTTTGAAACCGGATGTATTGGTGAAAGGTGAAGACTGGAAAGATGCGGGAGTGGTGGGACAGGAGTTTGTAGAGTCTTATGGTGGCAAAGTAGTATTGGCTCCTTTGGTGGAAGGAATTTCAACCACTAATATTGTTTCCAGAATCATCAAGAAGCATAGCCAGAATGAATCATTGCATGATACGGTTACTCACATACATTAAAAAATGAGGCATGGATTTTAAATATATCCTGCTTGTTCCCAAACTCCTGTTTGGGAACACCATTTTAAAGAGAAACATGCAGAGACGCATTGCAATGCGTCTTTACTGTCCATTTACGCTCCCAAACAGGAGTTTTGGGGCTGGCAAATTCAAAAGGAATTACAGATAAGAGATTACGAAATTATTTATGAATGAAATTGAACAGCAATTACAAGATACTATAGATACCATGAAAGAACTATTGTCCACACACATTGAGATCGTCAGAAATGTGGCCGATGTAATAGTTAAGGCGTTTAAACATAATAATTATATGTATTTGATGGGGAATGGCGGGAGTGCTGCGGATGCACAACATATAGCGGGAGAAATGGTTGGCAGGTTCAAAATGAACAGACGGCCTCTTCCGGCAGTTGCCCTGACAACTGATAGTTCAGTAATAACAGCAATTGCAAACGATTTCGGTTACGATCAGAGTTTCTCCAGGCAGGTTGAGGCGCTGGTAAGGGAAGGAGACGTCGTTATGGCTTTTACGACAAGCGGAAACTCAAAGAATATATTGAATGCGGTTAAAATTGCAAGAGGCTTAAGGGCAATAACAGTTGGTTTCACCGGAACTGACGGAGGGCTCTTGAAAAATGAGGTAGATTTTTGTATTAAAATTCCATCCACAAACACACCAAGAATACAGGAATGCCACATCACCATTGGACATATTTTGTGTTCTATTGTAGAGAAAGAACTTTTTGGACCTGTTCCTGAATGAAAAAGAACAAGGCTGTATTTCTTGATCGGGACGGAACAATTGTTGCCCACATCCCCTATTTAAATTCTCCCAGGCAGTTGAAATTATTGCCTCATGCCGTTGAAGGTATCCGCCTTTTTAAGGAACATGGTTATCTGGTTATTGTTGTGACGAATCAGTCAGGCATTGCAAGGGGATATTTTGATGAAGAGTCATTAATGCAAATTCATGACAAGCTGAAAAAAATATTAACACAGGAAAAGGCAGAGGTGGATGATATCTATTATTGTCCGCATTACGCTGAAGGCATTGTCGAGCAATACAAGGTTCATTGCGAATGCAGAAAACCACGGCCTAAGATGTTATTTGATGCCGCAAAACAATACAACATTGACTTGTCGCAATCCATAATGATTGGCGATTCTCAGGTAGATGTACTGGTTGGTAAAGAAGCCGGTTGTAAATCCATATTTATTCGGGATGCAAATCAGGTAAGCAATGGCGGTTTACACTTCGGGGCGGACTATGTTGTGAAAGACCTTCTGGAGGCGGCCCTGCTTGTCATTGAGAAAAAGAAATAGAAAGTGAGCTTTTTAAAACATGACTTCAAATGGATATATTGTTTAAACTGCGAAACTCGAAAAGCATGCAGGATTCAAAAATGTCGATTTATTTTTAATGCAGAGGTGGAAAAATCAGTATCTAATGGATCGGATATTTGAACCGGAACTTATGGTTGGCGATGGTCAGGCGTATGCATATGCGCATGCGGATTTTAGCGAACCGCATAATAATTTTATAAAAATGTTTCAGAAACAACATTGTAATCAGGAAATGGATGGTTATGTTCTTGATATTGGTTGTGGGCCGGGAGATATTATGTTTCGGTTTGCCCGCGCTCACTCCAATTGTATTATCCATGGTATTGATGGTTCTGATGCAATGATTCGTTATGGGAAAAAGTTTCTTGAAAACGCAAGTGATATTCAGCATCGCATTGTATTTATTCAAGGGATATTACCGGAAAAGATTCTTCCCAGGAAAAAATATGATGCAGTCATTAGTAACAGTTTTCTCCACCATCTTCATAATCCACACGTGCTCTGGAATGTCATCAAAAAATATGCGGTGCCGGGTGCGCCAATATTTATCATGGATTTAAGAAGACCAAAAAGTATTGATGATGCGCAACGATTGATGAAAACTTATGTGGCAAATGAACCGGAAGTGTTAAGGAAAGATTTTTACCATTCATTGCTTGCCGCTTTTGAAGTGGAGGAAATTATTGAACAATTGAAAATTGCAGGGTTAAGTCATTTGTCCGTAAATATTGCAAGTGACCGTCATGTCATTGTTTCAGGATACATGAAGTAAAATTCTTTTATGACTTGACAAGGTAAAAAATTTTTTTTATTGTAACTACAAAATATTGTAGTTCCTTATTTCCTGTATACCAGCGGTAATAGTGAGAAAGGAGAAATATGCCAAAAACAATATCAGGGACAGAACTTCTCAATGATTGCCGCTTGCTGTTTGGTTCTGACATTACAAACATTACCAGTTTTTTGCAAAATATGGCGCCTTCAGAACTCAAGATGGTTTACAGGAGAAAGGCATTTGAGACACATCCGGACAGGGCAAAGATACTGGGAAGGTTGGAATCTGAGATGATGACCCACTTTAAGGAAGTGGTTCTGGCATATGAAAGATTGAATCTTTTCATACAGCGTCAGAGTATGAAAGGACTTATTATCGGAGATACAGCAACGAAGCAAAAGAAGGATACGCAAAAGACTGTCTGGAACACAGCACCTGATAAAAAGCAAAATATCACTACGGAACATTTTTACAAAGGAGAAATCCCGAAACGGAAACTGCTGATTGGACAATATTTGTATTATTCCGGCATAATTTCATGGAGGACTTTGTTGTCCGCGATTTTTTGGCAAAGGCGACAAAGACCTCTTATCGGACAACTTGCCCGGGAATGGAAAATACTGACCACTGAAGATATCCGAAAAATTCTGACAACAAGAAACTACCGTGAAAAATTTGCTGAATATGCGTGCCGAAACGGTTTTATAACGCATTTTCAATATTTGGCTCTTATGGGAAGGCAACGTATGCTTCAACGCCCATTTGGAGAATTTTTTTTACAACAGAACATTTTAAGTGCCAAAGAACTGGATGAATTAATAAAAAGACAGCGGGCATGGAACAGGGAGGTTGTGAAAATGATTAACCCTATGGAATGTGTTTTTTGGTGATTTCAATGCGAAATGTGTTTATCGTAATACTTAGTTTTTTGAAAATGCACTGCGGCGAAACATTTACTGTAGCTGGCATAAATACACCTATACCTGAACCCGCAAATGCCTCTCTCTTGCTATTTGCAAAAAATTTGGAATATCCCCTCATATTCTCGTCTTTCCATACTACAATTACGCTAGGTTACACTAGTTCTGCAACAAATTCAAAATAACCTGCTTCCCCGCCCCGCTTGCGGATATACACAAACAGGCTGTTTGAGCGATTAAAACACAAGCAGGATGCTTGTGATACAATGCACTGATAGGAAACTGAGTTAAACGAAACGAGGAATACTGGGCAGTGTGTGAATTGGTAAAGAACTGACTGGATAAGGCGAGGTCTGTATGGCGTTCTGTAGATGCAATTCGATTCCCTTTCTCTTCGAGTCATGAATTGCATCTGCAAATACAATAAAATTTGCAAACGAACACATACCCAATGAACAATACAAAGTTTAGAAAATCCATACGGCTGAAAGAATATGATTATTCAATGGAAGGGGCATATTTTATAACAATATGCACTTACGATAGAGAATGTATGCTGGGTAACGTGGCAGACGATGAAATGCTTTTAAACCAATTCGGAAATATCGTTTTAGAATGCTGGAATAGTTTGACGGGACGTTATACCAATATCGAATTAGATAAATTTGTTGTAATGCCCAATCACATTCATGGGATTATTAAAATCATCGATAGGGCAATGCGTTTCACTTTCTCTACGAGTCATGAATCGCCCTTACAAAACCGCAAGGCGCTGGACGATATAGTACTCGGCCTTCTCGGACTGACTCGGGAGGAACGGAAAGAAGTCTACTGGGTGGTGTGTGGACCGGTAAAGAGCCGGCTTGAGAAGACAAGGAGTGTGTGAAAGTGATGAATGAAATGCCCACTTTTCAAGAAGAAAAAGATTATATACAGCTGCTTGAGACGTTAATCAAAGTTGCAGAGGCGCAGAAATCCCTGAGTGTTGCTACAATGAAACTTATTATGGTTGCTATGGCGAATATTATCAAGGCTTATTGCCAGATGTTTGTAAAATCTAAAGATATCATTCAGAAGGATGAAGATAGTGGGTTCGTATTGGAACTTTTCTCCAGAATGAGCTTTAAGCATTCAGTAATTGTTATCTCCGATGTTGTGAATGGAATCAAAATTAAGGAATCAAGAACGACAACGGAGGGCAGGCAATTTGAATAATGCTTTATCTGTATCTTCAAAATCGCAAATGCTTCTCAGGGGAGCTACGGAAGAGGAAGTTGAGATTACAGTCAGAACGGGCACAAGAGAACCTGCTAAATTGGGGAGATTCAAATCAAGGCATTCCTTTGTATTTAATTCGTTTTCACCCGTAAACCAGAAATTTTATAAATACAAAACAGTAGAATCCATATTTGCAGATGAACCAGAAAAAATTACAATAGTAACTGTAAAAGTTTACTTTACTAATTCGGAGGTAACACAATGAAAATACAATATGACTCGGAAGTTGATGCATTATATATCGAATTCAGGCATCTTGAACCAGGAACTGCCGAAAGCAGGGAGTTAAGTGAAGACGTTACTGCTAACTATGGACCTGATGAAAAACTTGCCGGTTTAGAAATTTTAAACGCCAGTGTTGTACTGGGGGAAGAACTTTTGGGCAAAATAATTGTAGAAGTGATTCCTTCACATCATACGATTGCTTAGAACTTATTCTGCATTTTATATGGAATTTTGGAAGCAGTAGATTTGAGAAAAAATATGAAAACAGGTTATAAGATTTTTCAGGATGCCTCCGAACTCCTTTTACCGCGATTGGTAGATGAACAAATTTCTATGTATGAGCTTGTAGAGGTAATTCATGAATCGCAGAGAAAACGAAGTGCATTGCCTCTACAATTGCCAAATTCTTGCAGGTGCGTATTTATTAAATATAAAGATAAATAAATGACCCCTCAAAAAATCATAGATAACAGCAATGTAAAGTTAGCCACCTTTATCAATGGAGTCCTGAAGGAAATTCCTAACACACAGATTGAAATTGCCACCGCCTATTTTAACATCCGGGCATTTGCTTTCATAATGAACAATATTCAGGACGTCAGATGTTTTCGCCTGCTTCCCGGAAAGGCGCCTGAGGAATCCCCATCATAAAATCCTGAATTATTAAGGCTGATTATTATTGATTTTTCATGATTTACTTAAAATTTAATTCAAAGCTAATAGTTATATTATCAGTGTATTTCCTGATAGGGATATGGATCAGTTACACTTTTTTAAAGCCGGAAAAAACTGATGAAATTGTTTTTAGTGTTGGTGCGGGTACAAAAGAAATTTCCTTCATTAAAGAAATAATTACGGAGTATGAAAAGGAAAACCCTGGAATAAAAGTAAAATTAAATACCCTTCCCTCTCCCACAGATCAGCAACATCACTATTATCTTTCCACGTTAGGCGCCCGTACTAAAAATGTAGACATTATGCGAATCGATACTATTTGGATTCCTGAGTTCGCATCCGCAAATTGGCTTGAACCACTGGATTCACTCCTGAGCGCAGAGGAACGAAATTCCTTTATTCCTATAACGGAAAAAACGAATGTGTTTAATCGTAATCTTTACGCGATTCCCTGGAATATTAATGTTGGCCTCCTCTATTATAGAAAAGATTTTCTTGAGAAATACCATTTTTCTCTGCCTGTTACGTGGAAGCAATTTGTGACAGTATGTGAAAAAATTTCAGAAATGGAGAATGTTTACGGATATTTATGGCAGGGCAAACAGTATGAAGGATTGGTGTGTAATTTTATTGAATTTATCGGCAGTAACAATGGTCAAATAATTGATGATGATGGTAATGTTGTGATAAATTCAGCCAAAAACAAAACAGCCCTCAGCCTTATGCATGATTTGATCTGGAAATATAAAATTTCGCCGCAAAATACCTATAGTGAACTTATGGAAGAGTCTTCACGGCATTTGTTTCAGCAGGGCAAGGGACTTTTTTTGCGAAACTGGACTTACGTGTGGGATTTATGCCAGGAAGACATGCTGCTGAAAAACAAAGTAGGAGTATCCCTTTTACCGAAGTTTGAGAACGGCTCGTTTGCTTCCGTATGCGGAGGCTGGCATTTGGCAATGAATGCAAACTCAGAAAAAAAGAAGCAGGCATGGAAACTAATTGAATTTTTAACCTCCGCTGAAGTACAAAAAAAATTAGCGATGAATTTATCGTGGGCGCCTACAAGAAGTTTATTATACAATGATGCGGAATTGATTGAAAAATTACCTTTTCTTCTCATGGTAGAACAATCAATTAAAAATATCCAGGTACGGCCAAATGTGCCGTATTATCAATGGATTAGCGATGTTTTGCAGAAATATATCAATAAAGTACTATCTCATCAGATGGAAATTCGGGAGGCATTGAAAATCATGCAGGATAAAATAGAAAGGATTAAAAATGATTTTGCAAAGGGATAGGCTTCCCTATTTATGTTTAATTCCCGGATTAATGCTAGTGGCGTTATTCAGTTTTTTCCCGTTTGTAGATACACTTATACTTTCTTTCAAAAACTCAAAAACAATACTGCCGGGAGAAGAGTTTAACGGTCTGTATAATTATAAAATGGTATTGTCTCACTCCCGCTTCTGGTATTCCCTTCTTTTCACCCTGTTTTTCACCTTTGTTTCAATCTGTCTGGAGGCAATCGTCGGTTTGTGCTTTGGGCTTGTACTTAATTTTATTTCTGAAAAGAATGTTTTTTTCAGGGTTTTTCTCTTAATCCCATGGATAATACCAACGGTAGTCACTGCCAGGATGTGGCAATGGATGCTGGATTACAATCTTGGCATTTTAAACCATCTCTCCGGATTGATTGGAATTGACAGAATTAATTGGCTCGGAAATTCTTTTGTTGCCTTTTTCGCCCTTGTTATCGTGGATGTCTGGAAAACATCTCCGTTTGTTGCAATAATTGTATGGGCCGGTCTTTCCGCCATTCCACAGGAAATATACAAGGCTTCCGTAATTGATGGGGCAAACAACTGGCAGTCTTTCAGATGTATAACACTTCCATTAATACTGCCAATATTGGGCGTGGCCGTTTTGTTCCGGGCAATTGATGCATTGAGAATATTTGATCTTGTCTATGTTTTAACAGGCGGAGGCCCCGGCGGAACAACAGAAACACTATCGGTATATTCTTATAAATTGTTTTTTTATAAAGGTGATTTCGGGCAGGGTGCAGCATCTTCTGTAGTCATTTTGCTTTTAGTTGCCGGATTTAGTTATTTTTACATGAAAAAGTCTTTTGGAAAGATGGTGGCAAATTAACCATGAAGTATATCATAATAACTGATTTGGACGGGACGCTGTTAGATCATACCACTTATTCCTTTGAAAGGGCAAAAGAAGCCCTGGCATTCGTTCGTGAACATAAAATTCCTGTCGTAATTTGTACCAGTAAAACACAGGCGGAGATTGAGGTATATCGTGAAAAACTGGAAAATAAAGATCCTTTCATCCCTGAAAATGGCGGCGCTATTGTTATACCAGAAGGTTATTTCAAATCTGCCATTGATAAAAAAATCGGGAACTATATAATAGTTGAGATGGGGATTCCCTATAAAGTAATTACAGATGCATTACACAAAATAAGGGAGTCTTGCGGTATTGCCATAACAGGCTTTTCTGACTTAACGCCTGAGAAAGTTTCGTTCTTAACAGGGATTGATATTCCTTCAGCAAAACGGGCAAAGCAGCGGTGTTATTCTGAGCCAATTTCCATAGAAGGCGGTACTGAAGTTGTGAACGAAGTCAGGAAGAGATTGAACAGTTTGGGTTTTAATTTTATGGAAGGCGGACGTTTCCATCACATTTTTAGCCTAAAAACTGATAAAGGGAAGGCAGTAAAGGAACTCACCAAAATGTATAAAGATGATTATAATGATCAAATAAAAACAATCGGTATCGGAGACAGCCTGATAGATTTGCCGATGTTGGCCGCAGTGGATGTTCCTATTCTTGTTAAAAAGAACACGGGTGATTATGACAAAAAAATTCAGCTTCCAAATCTTGTCTATGCTGATGGAATTGGTCCGGAAGGGTGGAATAAAGAGATTCTAAAAATATTTAAGAATATATAAAAAGAGGAAAGATATGGGAGATTTTTTCCAAAACGGCGATATTACAACAATTCACCGGTTTGATACTACCACCATAGAAATGCTAGAAGATGGTATCGAACAATATGCCTATTCGCGGCCTATTGCGCTTGTTTTACCGGCCACCCCCGTTGAATTAAAAGGGCCTGCCTTGCGCGGAATTGTTAATCAGTTAAAAGAGGTAAAATATATAACACAGGTTATTGTAACGCTCGGGAGGTTCAACGAAAGTGAATTTGCTGAGGCCAGGGAATTTTTTTCCGTCCTTCCTCAGGAAACAAAATTAATCTGGAATGACGGAGAAAATATCCAGAATTTGTATAAACTTTTAACGGACGAGAAAATATCGGCAGGCATTGATGGAAAAGGGCGGTCGGCATGGCTTGCGTATGGATATGTATTGGCAACAGAAAAATCCAAGGTAATTGCACTGCATGATTGCGACATTGTAAATTACAGTCGTGAGCTTTTGGCGCGGTTATGCTACCCCGTGGTAAATCCCAATCTGGATTTTGAATTCTGCAAAGGATACTATCATCGTATTACCGACCGCATGCATGGCCGTGTTACAAGATTATTTGTGACACCTTTTCTCCGGTCGTTGAAGAAAACTATCGGATACAATGATTTCCTCGAATATTTAGATAGTTTCCGGTATCCGCTTGCCGGAGAGTTTTCAATGGCGGCGGACCTTGCACGTATAAACAGAATCCCCGGAGACTGGGGACTGGAGGTGGGTGTTTTGGCGGAAGTTTACAGAAATTGTTCTATGAGGAGGATTTGTCAGGTTGATTTGTGTGAAACCTATGAGCACAAACATCAACCGTTGTCTGATGAAGACCCAACCACAGGGCTTACGAAAATGAGCATTGATATTGCGAAATCAATATACAAAAATCTGGCAAGTATGGGGATTGTTTTTTCGAGCGAATGTTTCAGAACGCTGCGGGCAACATATCAGAGGGCAGGTCACGAATTTATTGAAAAATACAACCATGCCTCTGCAATTAACGGACTTGTCTTTGATCGCCATCAGGAGATGAATGCCGTTGATGCATTCGCTAAAAGCATTGCCATTGCCGGAGAACAGTTTCTGCAAGATCCTTCCGGCATTCCTTTTATTCCTAATTGGAATAGGATTATTTCCGCAATCCCTGATTTTTTTAGTAAATTGATTGATGCGGTAGAAGCCGATAATGGAAAAGTGTCCTGGTCCGATTCATGAATCGGCAGATTTTACAATGGTGCAGAGTAAATTATATTTAATAGCCGCGGATAAAAATAAGGGATAAATACTTATGATAAATTTAACAAAAAAATACTCATCTGCCGTTCGCCAGAATGTACATATGTGGATAAATAAGATGCAGGAAGTCGATATACTGGTAGGTATACCCTGCTATAATTGCGAGGATACCATTTCTCATGTTGTTACCACATCCGCTGAAGGACTAAAGAAACATTACCCAGACAAAAAATGCGCTGTATTTGTTTCTGATGGTGGTTCCCTGGATGATACACGTGAGAAAGCTTATTCCGCACCAATTCCTGAAGGTGTTGAGCGCCGCGTTACCATTTATCGCGGTACTCCGGGAAAGGGAACGGCATTTCGGGCCATTTTTGAAGTTGCCCGATTGCTGAAAGCAGATGCCACGGTTGTTGTCGATGCTGATTTGAGGAGTATCACTCCGGAATGGGTTAAACTGCTTGCGGATCCCATTATAAATAAACAAGCTGGTTTTGTTGCGCCCTTATACCTCCGACATAAATATGACGGCACCATTACGAATAATATTGTTTATCCCCTTACCCGTGCGTTATATGGATCTAAAATCCGGCAGCCGATTGGCGGAGATTTTGGATTTTGCGGTGATTTGGCGGCATATTATGTGGGCGAGGATGTATGGGAGTCTGATGTTGCCCGCTTTGGAATAGATGTCTGGATGACTACAACCGCCTTTAATGAAGGGTATAAAATCGTCCAGGCACATTTAGGTACTAAAGTACATAATGCAAAAGACCCAGCGGCAGATCTTGGCCCCATGTTTCGGCAAGTTATCAGTACATTATATTATCTGATGAGTAAATATGAATCCCATTGGAAACATGTAGAAAAAACCGTTGAGGTTGAAACTTTAGGAAAGTCCACCGAGGTCACAAAAATTGAACCGGTATCGGTTAATTTTACAAAACTATTGGCGGAATTTGGTGATGGTTTTGAACAATTTGAACCCTTCTATGAACAGATTTTGGGTTCAGAAAATTTTAACCATCTGTATGATGTCTCAATAGAGTTTAATAAGACAGGGGAAATACACTTTCCTGCAGACCTTTGGGCAAGAATATTGTATGACTTTGCTTTTACTTATAACAAGTGGCAAAGGAACAGACGGCGGCTTGTTGATATGTTAACCCCTCTCTACTTCGGACGTACGGCTGCATATTGCAGTGAAGTAAAGGAAAAGGATTCCACGGAAGCAGAAGAGGTCATAGAATTACAAGCAAAAGAATTTGAGAAGCAAAAACCGTATCTGATACAAAAATATCAAAAGCATACGGAGTAATATATGTTAAAGGAGGTTCTGATGGCTGACCGAAAAAGGATAATTATCATGGGCGCCGCTGGAAGGGATTTTCACAACTTCAATGTCTGCTTCCGCGACAATCATGCATATGACGTAATCGCCTTCACCGCAACACAAATCCCTAATATCGAAGGACGGCAATATCCCCCTTCGCTTTCCGGAAAACTTTATCCAAATGGCATTCCCATTGAACCGGAAGAAGAATTACCGTCTCTGATAAAATTCCACGCCATTGATGAGGTTATTTTTTCCTACAGTGACGTTTCCCATGAATACGTTATGCACAAGGCTTGTATGGTAAATGCCGCGGGAGCTGCCTTCACCCTCCTTGACCCAAAAAAAACAATGCTAAAAAGCTGCAAGCCTGTTATTGCCGTATGTGCGGTGAGAACAGGATGCGGCAAAAGCCCGGTTTCCCGAAAAATTTGTGAGATTATAAAAGGGCTGGGAAAGAAACCAGTGGTAATAAGACATCCCATGCCTTACGGAGAGCTTGTTAAACAACGTTTGCAACGGTTTACCACATATGACGACTTCAGGAAATATGAGTGCACCATAGAAGAGATCGAGGAATACGAACCTCATGTAGAACAAAATACGACCGTCTATGCTGGTGTTGATTACAAAGAAATTTTAGAAGCGGCAGAAAAGGAAGCTGACGTCTTAGTGTGGGACGGAGGTAATAATGATACTCCCTTTTACGTACCTGATATTTATATTACCGTAACAGACCCGCACAGACCTGGACATGAATGTTCTTATTACCCGGGTGAAACAAACCTGCTCCTTGCGGATACTATTATCATCAGCAAGGAAAATACCGCAATGCCTGAAAATATACGCCGTGTAAAGGATACCATACAAAAAACAAATCCCGGAGCAACTGTTATTGATGCTGCAATGCCGGTTACAGTTGAAGATGCTGCCCTAATAAAAGGCAAGCGCGTACTGGTAATTGAAGACGGCCCCACCCTTACGCATGGTGGAATGTCCTTTGGCGCAGGAGTTCTCGCAGCTCAGCAGTACGGCGCTTCAGAAATCATCGATCCCAGACCCTATGCTGTGGGTTCAATTCTCGAAACATATATGAAATATCCACACCTGGAAAATCTGCTTCCTGCTATGGGATACGGGCATAAGCAGATTGAGGAATTAACCGAATCAATCGATCGCACCCCCTGTGATACAGTACTTATTGGAACCCCCATAGACCTGAGAAAAATCATCCGCATCGAAAAACCGACAAACCGCGTACGCTACAACATGCAGGAAATGGGAGAACCTCAACTTGAAAAGCTTGTCAGGGCAAAACTCTGATGAACAGAAAAAAACCCATGGTGATTGCCCTGGGGGGAAACGCTCTCATCAGAAAAGGCCAGCGGGGAACCATTGAAGAACAATTCGATAATACCCGAAAAAGCATGGAAGGCATTCTTTACTGTTTAAAGAAGGGGTATAACATTGTAATCACCCATGGAAACGGCCCACAAGTCGGTAATCTGTTGCTCATGACCGAAGCCTGCAAAGACCGGACGCCGGAACTCACACTGGGAGTGTGCGTTGCCGATACCGAAGGAGAAATCGGGTACATGATCCAGCAATCGTTGACAAACGCATTACGAAGGGAAAATACAGATACCTGCGTGGTAACAGTGTTAACACAGGTTGTCGTGGACAAAAACGACAAAGCATTTTCATGTCCGACAAAACCTATTGGCCCTTTTTTTCAAAAAGAAGAGGCTGAGCGTTTTCAGCAAGAAAAAGGATGGGATATCGCAGAGGACAGCCACAGAGGGTATCGCCGTGTGGTAGCGTCCCCCAATCCCTTGAAAATTATAGAAATCCAGGCAATCAAATGCCTTTTAGAAGCAGGCAGTATCGTTATTGCCGCAGGAGGGGGAGGCATCCCCGTAATTATAAAGGAAAACGGAGATCTTGAAGGTGTGGATGTTGTTATAGACAAAGACCTTGCATCGGGCGTTCTGGCAAGGGATATTCATGCCGATGCTCTGGTTATGCTTACCGGAGAGGAAAACGTCTTCCTCAATTACAAAAAACCAAACGAACTGCCGCTCTACAACATAACGGCTAAAGAAGCGCAGCGCTATCTGAACGAAGGGCATTTCCCACCGGGAAGCATGGGACCAAAAATTCAGGCAGCCATCAATTTCCTGAATTGGGGTGGATCGTTCGCCCTTATTACTTCCCTTGACAAGGTGCGTGAGGCATTTGAAGGCAACGCCGGAACAAAGATTACCATGGATTGAGTGCTTTGGTTGCTTTGTGTGAAGAAATAGAAAGACATTTTCTTCTTACCCGTTTGGGTTTTATAGCAGTAAAATGATTTGATTGATATTGATAGTAAAGATTGTACAATGCAAACCATATTATTTACGTAAAAAAACAGTTCCTAATCCGGTTCTATGACTAAAGAATGATTCAAAAAACAGACGGATTATTATCCATAAAAGAAGCCAGCGAATGGGCTACAAAATATTTGAGCAAAACAGTAACGGCCTCAAATATTTCATACCTTATTCAATACGGACGAATTTGCAAAGTAGGTAACAATGGAATTACTAAAGTTTCCAAACAAGAACTTATTAATTATTATAAATCTTACAGTGGTAAGCGTGAAATATCATGGAAAGATCAATTAGGAGATGACCTTAATTGGAATCTTTCTTTTGATCAATACAAAGAAGCAGAAACAACAAATTATGGGATTTTCTTTCTGATGAAGGTTTTACAATGGAGCAGCTTCTCAATATAATTAACACAATTGCTACTACAAAATTCGTGGATAAATATAATTTTCTGAGCAACCATCAAAATAAGCAAAATAATACGATTTTATACAAGAATTGTTTAAAAGAATGGAACTTATATTCGGAGCTTGATTTGGTTAATAACGAAACAAAAATTAAGGAAAAGATTGGCGATGACAGAAGACTCAATAGAGTTTTTAATCAATCTATTTTTAAAAAAGGTGAATATAATAGTGAGCGGTATTCAAAACTACGTCAATTATTTTAGACAATAACGGATTCAGTTTATTGCCATGAATTAATTCTTATCTTCATTGCGTGTATCCCGTGGGTACATTAGGTAATCTCTCTATAAGGATGAAACAAATGCAGATTTTGCTCATCAACGATGACGGCATACCTCCTGTCTGAAATTCTGTTTTTCCATTCTGCCACCTTTTCTCTGATGAACATAATCTCTTCTTCACTCTGTTGCATATCTTCCGAAAGACCTGCAATATTCAGCAGACTTTTTAACACAAACGGAAATTTCTGGAGGGTAGTAATGACTATTTTTGTTCCGTCTACCAGCGCCTCTGCCAACTGTTTTGAATCCTCATCAATGGCCTTTACCACTCCTTGTACATATTCAATCTGATAAATTGCATCCTGAACCTGCCGTATCTTTTTGTAATGTCAGCGATCTGGTCTGGCTTTCCGTCTTTTCCGTTGCTGATCTCTCTGCTATAGATATGTTTTGAATAAAAAGATGCCTTACCGGCACATCTTCAAAATTTATACATCGATTGATATACATGGGATAATAATGTATCTATTGAATCATTAGACCGGGGGTTATAGTAAGCAGTGCTCATCATAATCGCCAGGCTCTGGGGCAATTTCCCTTGTATTTTTGCAATTTCAATATTCTCTCTCAATCTTGTATTCATGACAGCCATCTCATAATTGTCATTTTCCATTGTGAGAACGGCAAAGTCTGATCTCGTTATGCGGGCAATAATATCAGTTTCATGAAAGGTTTCTTTACAAATTACGATAAATTCTTTCAATACAAGACCTTCATCGTAAGCGCATGGTAAACCGTTTGCATGCATATACTGATCAATACGGAGGAGAAATAACAACATTACCGTATTATTTCTCCGGCAAACCTTCATCAGATGTTCTGCCAGAACAAAAAATCCCTTTCTGTTATAAATGTCTTCGCATTCATTCCGGATTTTTACCATTTCCTTTTTATTTGTATCGAGTGTCAGCATTTCTTTTTTCCCCGTATTTTCGAAGAGAGTACTCATGCCCTTACTTTCTTCTGCCGCTAATGAATCAGCAGGCAATGAAGGAATGGCTATATCTTCCATGTTTTTGACTCTTTCAATCTTTGAAACAAGCTCATAGTCCGAAATTATTTCCCGAAACAATATGGGCTGTTTCATTTTTAACTCAATCATATAATCCAGAAACTTTTTTATACCATCTCCCAGGACTTTTTTTGTTTTTTCCATTAAATATGGCTCTCTTTCAGCATGGTATACAAATAGCATTTTGGGATAATTATTTTTATAAAATGTGACATCATTAATAAAATGCAGTATATAAATCATATCATTAAAGATATCCACAAAATCAAACGAAATCGCCCGTTCCAAAAACCGAATCCAGGTTTGCCTTGTTTTTACATATTCTATAATTACAGGTTCCATTGCCTCTAAAGAAAAATACTCTATGTTTTCTGCTTCCTTTCGTTTTTGTTGTAATTCTTCTAATGTAGCGTTTTTTATCATTGGCATTGTTACTGAAGGATATTTCAGGGCATTAAAATTTATAATAAAAAGCCTGCGCATTTCCGCACGAAATACATAACTTTTAACAAACATAAGCTGCCTGCGTTTTTCTTTTGCCGTACGTATATCTAATATTTTTTGTATAATAAAGGTGCCAACAAGTACTTCTAATGGAATTACAGACAAATGCCAAAAGAACTCTATGCCTGTCTTATATTCTACCAGCAAAAGGAGAAGTGAGGCGATGAGCAATCCTGCATAAAGTGGTGTATTTTTGGGAACTTTCACAGTTAATTTACTTCTTTAAAAAAAGAAACAAAATACTGATTAACAGGCTACCAACTACGTGGATTGGCTCAGATTTTGGATTGCAATCTCAACCTCATAGTTTCTCTACAGGTGACACAGTTTCTTATATTACGACAAGCGGCAAATGGTTACCTGGTGACAACAGAAAACAGCAACAAAGAAATAGAATTACTCTCTTATAGATTTTATCCTCACTTTTATTGGACCATGCATAGTCGTTGCACCGCTAGAATTCATATCCTCAAGCTTATAGAAAAATATACCATGGCCTGGTGTATCCACAAAGTTGTAAGTAGCCCCATCTACCGCATCACCCTTGGAATCAATAAGTTCATCATTGATCTTTTTATAACGCCCATCTTTTCTCCTGGCACGATAAATATTGAAGCCAACATTATCAATCTCAGTGGCAGTTTCCCAAATTAAATTAACGGAACCGTTATCATCTACAATGGCAGAAAAAGAGTCCAATTCAATTGCGGTGGCAGAAGCAGAAATATCTCCATCTAACTTTGCCACAAAAGGATCGTTACTGCCACCATTAAAAGACCTGTCATACGAACCGGAAATAGTTGGGAAGTTATGTGAATAAGTTCCACCGATCACATATATGTTTCCCAGTGAGTCTGTGGTAATGCCATAGGCATGATCTTCGTTAGTGCCTCCCAAATAAGTAGATGCAAGCATATTGGTTAAATTGCTATTGAGTTTTAATACAAATGCATCATTACCGCCATTAAAAGAGGTATCAAAGCCACCTGGTGTGATTGGGAAATCCGTAGAAAAAGTTGTGCCAAACACACATACATTTGCATTTGAGTCTATTGCCATGGAACCTACCGCATAGAAAGCATCCTGTAAAGTCCCTCCCACATAGGTTGATGCAAGGAGGCTCGTTAAATCTTCATCAAGCTTTGAAACAAAGACATCGCCACCACTATTATAAGAAATATCATATGCACCCTGCATAGTGGGAAAATCTGACGAATGCGTTGTACCAACCACAAATACATTTCCATTTGGGTCCAGCAACATAATCCCTCCATCGGATAATGACCCTCCCAGATAAGTAGATGCAATCAGGTTTGTTAAAGCACCATCCATCTTTGATATGAAAACATCAGGATCATCGTTACTGATACTATTAAATGAAGTATCGTAACCGCCTGAAGTTGTTGGAAAATCTGGTGATTGAGTAGGCCCCCCCATATATAAATTTTCCTCTGCATCTATGGCCAAAGAGTAGCATGTATCCGTATAACCACCCCCTAAATAAGTAGACGCAAGGAGGCTCGTTAAATCTCCATTAAGTTTTGAAACAAAGACATCACCACCTCCATTATAAGAATTATCATAAGCACCTGCGGTGGTTGGAAAGTTTGATGAATGAGTTCTGCCAGAGACATATATACTTTCATTGTCGTCTAAGGTTAATGCCCCAAATTCTTCAGTCGCTGAGCCTCCTAATAATGTAGAAGCAAGGAGATTGTTTAATTCACCATTGAACTTTGATATAAAAATATCCTCCGTATCATAAGAACGATCATAAGCGCCAAGAGTGGTTGGAAAGTTTAAAGATGTAGTATATCCACCCACATAAACATTTCCACCGGTGTCTATTACCATAGCACGTGTATTCCTGGGTGAATCAAACCCATTACCTCCCAAAAAGGTAGACGCGAGTACTGAGGTTAAATCGCTATTAAGCTTTGAAACAAAGACATCGCCGTCACCATTATGAGAAGTATCATAAGTGCCAGGTACAGTGGGAAAATCTGTCGAATAAGTATAACCGGTAACATATACATTTCCCTCTGAATCTATCGCTATCGAATAACCAGTTTCATCGGAATTTCCTCCCAAGAATGTTGATGCAAGCAGAGGGTCGATGATAAGGTCTTTGGTTCTGTCATAAGAAGCTACTGCGAAGCTGTATGTTTGTGTTCCACATACGTTGTCCCCCTTCGTATTTTTGTTAGAAAATGAATGAGGGTTACAAATTGCGTATTCTGCCTCCACTATCTCTCTTTTCCCGTCAATCTCTTGATACGCTACTGGTTTTGTAAAGAAAACAGATCCAAGTTCCGTATCCACTTCAAGAAACCCTTCTTCATTTTTCTTTATGGACTTTACACCACAAAACTGCATGGATATTTGGTCTGGGTCGGCACCTGGTTTTACGCAAAATATCTTCTCAACATTATTCCCGTAAGTCCTCAGCTTTAACCCGATACCCTCATATATATCGCCAAGATTGACTTCATTATATGTGGAGACATCAGTCTTCCACTGAGAAGGCTCATTTCCTTTAAAATAATTTACTTTAGTAACAGATGGCTGTTCTCCCTGTACCATCCCGACCTGCGCACCGACGATTTCCTCTTTCAGAACAATTACTGCCTCTTTTAATTTTTGATTGATTTTCTGTTGATGGTTTCGAGATTCGGTTTTTGAACGACAAACTTCTTCATTGGAACCTTCTCCTTCTATTTGTTGCTCTGAATCCTCAATTTCCCGCTCCAAATTTTTCATAGGCAATGAATAGAAGATTTCTCCTTTTTTCGTAATATACACTGTTCCACCAAATGTTTTTGTATAGAAATTTACCTCCCCATCCACCTGCCCTTCATTCTCTATAAAAGGTATTTGAAGCTTTCGGAATTTTTGAATAAATTCAGACTTCGATAGTTTGTCAAGCGGAATGGATTTTTCCTGTTCAGAAGAAATAGTGCTTGCACCCTCTAAACCTATTTTAAGAATTGATGTGTTTATCTTTCTTGGTTTATTCAAATAAAAAACTGTTTGTGTCAATATCCCTGCCATTAAAAGCAATACAGGGGCTATGAATACAAAATTCTTCATTCTTCCCTTCATCATAAAATACCTCCTCTGTTTTTAAACTAAAAATGATTATTGGTAGAATGGTTCTGTAAATATGTTTCTTATACTACTTCTATAGTGAGTATCAAGTTTGCAGCCTTCAACCCTACGTTTTATACTGCTGATTTCACCATTGCTTTCACACAGCGTTGGTATATAAATGAACTCATAGATTCAGGTTGTAGGCCTAAAGCCTCTGAAGTATCAATTGAGTCTTTTGAAAAATGATTTGCCTGCGCGTTACGTGCAGACAGGTCAATCATGAGTTTTTAAAGGGGAAATTTTACTATTGGCGATTTAATGATATTAAGCGATACTAAACAGATATGGATATTTTCTCCCATATGTTTTATTATCTGTAAGAAGTAATTCAACGTATATTCATGTTTTACCAATAAACGAATTGGGAAATTAACGCTTAGTATAGAGAAACAGGTAATAAAGTAAATACCCTAAAAAGGATGCCTGCTTTCGGGTGTATGGGTGGGAATATAGAGGGAGGGGGGAGTGAAAACCATCTCCCTTTGTGTCTTTTGTCTCCTTGTGGGAAAAAAGGAGTTTTTGGAAAAAACTTTCTATGGAATCTATCGCGCCGTGAAAGAGTTAATAAGTTTTATAGCAATAACTATTTTTATCCTCCTTATTTTTTTATTAGCCATAGGCTTCCTTCCTGTTGCAATAATAAGCCTCCCTGTTTGTATCTCCGCCATTACAGTTATGCTTTTGGTGTTATATCTCTTTCGTATACAAAAGATCAATCATTTAAACTTACACGGAGTACTGGCAAAAGTACTAACGGTACACTTTGACGGAGAAAAATTAGATTGGGAGCTGGAAAATACCAAAATAGATTCTTATGCTAAAGCGAAAGCAGCAACGCTCTGCAGCATAATCATGGGAATGCTCTCCGTCTGGTTACTTTTAATTATGGTGACCAAAACCGGTATTATTAATAATAACACGGGCTATTCCCCAGCGACGAACCATGCTGTCAGTTACATTTTCTCGGGAATAGTTATTATGGCAACCGTCATAAAAATAAAACCGGTCAAAACCCTTAAGTACGCTATATGGGAACGGGCCATTACTCTGGTTGAACAGATAAATGTTACTCTCGAAAGAACGCATGAACTAGCTTCACTGGAAAACTCTATCAAAGCACTTGCTTCTCAGTTAAAAACCTCTTTTCCTTCTGATTTCAGAACAGATATCCAGGAATTCGTCAATTTACATAAGGAAGAACTCATCACTGATGCTACTGATTTAAACAGATTAGTTGCAAAAAACATTGAACGGGCAGAAAACGATTTGATAAAATTGCAAGAGGCAAACAAACATTATGGGGCTGCTATGAAATTATACACAGTCGTTGCCATAGAGGTAAACTGGACATGTAGTATTCCTCTTATAAAAGAAATGGAATACTATTATGAAGGTTTAACCTCAGAAAATTTGAAATCTCTTTTGTCTGATAAAAAATGGGATGAATTTCATGAAATTGTTGACGAAATAATGATGGATTTATCTCAACTAAGGGATCTTGCCATTAAATATCAGGAGGAAACGCTGGGAGAAGACTTCTGCAACAATAAAAATATTGCAGATGATGAAAAAGCCTATCACACTTTAGAAATAACACCTGCGGCAACTATTCCGGAAATAAAGAATGCCTATAGGAGGCTGGCGCTCAGCTATCATCCGGATAACGCAGAACAAACAACTGATAGCATAAGAAAATTAGCAGAAGAACGGTTTAAAGAAATTAATTGGGCATATAATACCTTGCGAAAATCGAGAAATTTTTAACTTAAAAAATATGGATAATAATAAAACAACTACCAATTCAATAGATAAAAATCTTCCTCTCAAAAAATTTCGAGATAAATCCTGGGTAAAAAAACTGGAGGCGGCTTCAGGAAAATCAATGATACCGAACAAATCAAGAAAAACAGTTTATCTTCTTATTGATTGCTCGGGAAGCATGTCTGAAGGAAACAAACTTGAACAGGCAAAGAAAGGGGCTATCGGCTTTGCAATCGAAGCTCAATCAAAGGAATATTCGGTGGGATTGATCAATTTCTCAACGTATGCGGAACTCATGCTCGACCCCCAAAAAGTACTAACACAAATTACTGCTGTTGTTGAAGATTTGTCACCGAAGGGATCAACAAACATGACCGCTGCAATTCAACTGGCACAGGGTAAATTATCTGATAAAACGGGCGACAAAATCATTTGTATTATAACCGACGGTTTGCCTGATAATAAAGAAGCAACCCTTGAAGCGGCTAAAGAAGCAAGGATGCACGGGATAGAAATAATGGCAATTGGCACTGACGATGCTGATAAATCTTTCCTGGAACAAATTGTTACCCGAAAAGAACTTTCCGTAATGGTATTAAGAGATCAACTGGAAAGAGGCATTGTTTCCATGGCAAAAATGCTGCCCGGGAAAAAGTAAAAAAAGAGACAATAATAGCGTAAATCAGTAAGGTCGGGTTTCTTACCCGACAATACCATTTTTGGAATAAAAAGTCGGATAAGAAACCCAACCATATTTATTTTGAGAAACCGGAGTTTCTCGAACAAATCGTGTAATGAGGACAATGAATAGAGTTGCAAAAAATCAGCTATTCATCGTCCTCCCTTCTTCGCCGCATTTATCATAACACTTGCCAGTAATTTATATGCCTCTCCCCATGCTTCCTTTACTTCCTGAGTAAAATCAGAGCCCAAACCTTGCTCTAAAGTCCAAAGCAACGCCTCGCCTACCGTATCGTAATCTTCTTCCTTTACTCCATATCCAACATGGCGTTTTCCCAGGTCCTGGATTGTTGGCAGGATTGTTTCCGGATCGTCTAAGCCTTTCACTGCAAAATCAATCATTTGCATGAGCATCCTTCCCTGCTTCTTTATGTCTCTTTTAAAAAGCAGTTTGAACGAAGGATTCAGCTCAAACAAATGCCGGTAAAACATTTCTGCCGCTTTGTCAGAAACAGGTTGAACTTTTGCAAATGTTTTCTGAACAAGCGCTATTTGATCAGCCCTCATTATTTCTCCCTGCTATGTTCGTACAGAAAATAACATAAATAGCACATGAACGGACGTTCTTACCCTCCGCTTATCTGCATCCATTCGGGCCATTCAGGCCATTTGGAACGATATGTTTCATGGCATTTGAAACAAGTCTCCCTCAACATCAAATCAAAATTATTATACGTCTCATCGATGTTTCCTTCCATTGATGATTCTGCAATATTTTTTGCTGAACTTTTGATCATATTAATATATTTCTCAACATCCTCTTTTATTGCTTTTATTACCGTCGGATTATTCGGATCTATGCCTGCCAGGTCAAACTCGTATATCCACTTACCTACCGGTTCCCCCTCAGGGAAAAAACTTTTTAACAAACCTTCACTTTTCTCAATAACGATATCTGTTTCACTTTTCACCGAATCATAATCACCCATCATAATAGCTTCGAGAATATTTGCTGTATGAGAACTTATGATATACATTAATGATCGTATCGGTGCGTATTCTGTTGTATGTTTTTCTTCAATATCTTTTCCTGATGTAATGCCACCCGAAAAAATACTTAAAACACTTATGAAAACAGCAAAAGATGCAATTATTAATGCAACGCGTTTTTTATCCTTTTTCCCCATCTGCATTTCCTCCTTACAAGATAAGTATTAAAACATAGATCTACCCTTCCTTACCTGCCGGCAGACAGGCTGAGCGGAATCCCTGTTTACCGGTACAGGCAGGGAAGAGCAAAAGATCTAACGTATTACAAAATTTTCAAAAAAAAGAGTCTTGTGACTAAAAATAAGTGCCACGCTATTAAAAACCACAAATTCTGTTTTTCCACTTCCTTTTCAGCAAATCAAAACATCAGGAAATGTACTTTGTGTAATACAAAATTTACCTGCCAGGGCCATGGCTTCCGGGTTGATCAAACAACCAATCCCTGTGTTTCCTGTGACATTCAAAACAGCTTGTTTCTATCATGTCGGTTAATGCCCTCAAGGTATCTTCCTGGCTGCCGGACAATGCCATTTTTCTGACGTTTAATGCCTTCTCCGCTATTCCGCTCTGGTACATAGTAAACTCTTCTTTCAGTTTTGTAACCTTTGCAGCATCATCCGGATCAATACCTGCACGTGTGAACCAGGTGTTTCCCTCCATATTGAAATCAAAAAACAACTGGTTTATCCTGTAACTTTGATCAACGACTGCACCGGCTTCATTTGCAACATACTTTAAATTATTTTCTAAAATCCCCGTCAGCATATTATTTAGCCGGTCTTCTATTTCTCTCATTAGTTTCTTTGTTGGCTCAATAACTTCTTCATGCTCCGCTGCTTTCCCTCCCGCTTCTGTAACTTTGGAGATTACGGAAACATTTACGGCAACTGCCGCAGTTAAAAGACAAAAAAATAACGTTAGATGCTTCATGATTTATCTCCTCCTTCCATATAAGTTCTGATGTGATAAATACCGGTTTTTTTTTAGCAACAACCACCCCCCCTGTAAAAAATTTAAAATCGCACAACCACACACATACACCTTTTATAAAAAATGTAACAGACATAACTATTTTTTAGATTATTCTCAGTTTTTTTCAATACCTTAAAATGGGTATATCCATAAGGGCGCACGCAAAGGAAGTACAAAGCAACTTACCATAAAAAACGAACCGGTTGCAAAACAACCGGTTTAATTAGGCCTTCGGAGGTTTTCAACAGAGGGTGGACATTGCCCACACAACAAAAATTGAAATTCCTTAACGTAAATTTATTGCTGAACCAACCCGAAATAAACCCCTAAAAATATATTCCGTTTGCAAACATTGATCATTGCCAAAAACGATAATTTTTCTGAAGGATATACTGTGTAAAACCTGATATAATAATTAGCATAAACATTCCCGATTTTTTTAATTTATACGGCAACAAAATTCATCTATGAATCCAATTGTCATTTTGAGCATTTCCGTTGTGTGCTTTTTGCTGGCAGGCAGATTTTACGTGCGGTTTGTGTCTAAATCACTGGGAGTCGATTCCAAACGACAAACTCCCGCTGTAGAAATAAATGACGGGCGCGATTACGTGCCTACCGCCACACCTATCGTTTTTGCGCATCATTTCGCAGCTATTGCCGGTGCAGGTCCAATAATCGGCCCCGTTATGGCTTTGATTTACGGATGGGGACCTGCCTGGTTATGGATCTTACTCGGCGGAATTTTCTTCGGTGCGGTACATGATTTTTCTGCTCTCTATATAAGTGTAAGGGAGGGGGGGAAATCAATTGCCGAAATTGCCAGAAAGTCATTTGGCACGCCCACGTTTATTATGATCATTTCATTCGCCATCGTTATGCTTGTTCTGGTAAATGCCACGTTTCTCAATGCATCAGCTACCGCACTTACATCAATCATTGATAGCGTACAGATTGGCCTGAGCAACGACCAAATGTTTTTCCGATGGGTGGATGAAGTCGGGGGCAAGGTAGTAATTGGCGGAATCGCCTCGATGTCGGTTATTATCGTTACCGTTTTTGCGCCGCTAATTGGATATCTTTACATTAAACGCAGCGTTTCCGTTTTAAAATGTTCACTTTTTGCCATTCTTATTTGCATTGCCTCAGTTACCGCAGGTTTTTTCATGCCTGTTACAATGGAGCCGATACACTGGATGCTTCTTATTTCTCTCTATACGGTAATTGCCGCCGGTGTTCCCGTATGGTTATTTTTGCAGCCAAGGGATTTTATTAATGTGCATCTCCTTTATATCGGTCTTGTGCTGCTTTTTCTTGGTATTATTGCTTCCGGAATACGGGGTGTTGAAGTACATTTCCCCGCAAATAATATTAAGGAAGGCACGTCGCATATCGGTTTCATGTGGCCGGGACTTTTTATTACTATTGCGTGTGGTGCGATTTCGGGATTCCACGCACTTTGTGCCGGGGGAACAACTTCAAAACAAATCAAAACGGAAATCGCAGCCCACAAGGTGGGATATTATGGAATGCTTCTTGAATCATTCCTTGCCCTTTGCGTGATCATTACCGTTATTATGGGGCTTGATATGATACAATATAAACAGCTTGTCTTTCCCGCTGAAGAATCAGGATATAAATGCAACCCGATATTAACCTTTGCCCTGGCACTCGGCCGCTCTCTTGACACCGGTCTGGGATTGCCACTACCTTTTGGAATCCTCTTTGGAATGCTTCTCCTCGAGGGTTTTGTTGTTACTTCGCTCGATACTGCCGTACGATTAAACCGCTACCTTTTTGAAGAGCTTTGGAGAACTGTTTTTAAACGCACTCCGAAGTTTCTTGGATATTACTGGGTAAATTCAGGATTGGCAGTTGTTTTAATGCTTGGGCTGGCATACAAAAATACCGTAAGCAACATATGGTCAATTTTTGGAACAAGCAACCAGCTCCTTGCAGCCTTCACCCTGATAATAATTTCCTTCTGGTTACTGTCGAAAAGAAAGAATATATGGCTCACCGCAGTTCCGGCGGTATTCATGATCGTCACTACGGTAACAATGCTCGTAGTGATGCTTGTTACCCGTTTTATCCCGCGGGGCAATTTACCGCTTGTTATTGCGGATATTGTGCTTCTCGGCCTTTCTGCAGGAATCATCTCAATTGCAGTGAAGACACTCCTGAATTACAAAATAAATCTAAAATAGTAAAATAGCGACTATTTAATGACAGGCAGATATTGCCTCCCCCCCCGATTCCCAAATAAACTTATTATTCAAATTGCTAAAAAAGGGGCTCAAATATCTTTGTTTGAAACAAAAAGCATCTTTCGGTGGCCTACAGAATCCCTTGCAAGGACGAAAGCGGGTATTTCCGACAACTGCGTAACCTTTTTAAAATCTTTCTCCGTAATAAAGATAAAAACTCGTTCCTCTGAATGCAGATATTTTTTCAATTCCTCCAGTCCGTAAATCACCTCAATGTGATTTCTGTTCGTATAGAACAGATATGTGTCTCTGAGAAAGTTATACATTGCCAGTTGCTCATCCGGTTTCATAATAGCGTTTGCCTTGCCGCAAATTTCCTTTGCCGATTTATGTTGGTTTAACAAGGGAATCGCCTGCAGCGTGCTGATAGTGAAAACCGAGAAAACAAGAAGAATCAGGACAAAGAGGAAAGGCAATATTCTTGAGCGTTTTGTGTAGCGCAGCATTATCACTCCCCCGGCAAAAAGGAGTAGTACAAAAGGTATGGTCAGGCGAACGTGTTCAGGCAGGAATTTGTAAACGCCTATAGGTAAAAGAACTCCCAGACAGATGGACAATCCGCTTGCAAAGTAACAGGGAACGTAGCCAATTCTCCTGAAACGGCTATTTCTGAATTGTTCGATAAACTCATTGAAAAACCATGCGATAATCAGCGATGCAGCAGGGTACAGGGGAAGGACGTAAATGTCCCTTTTTCCGGAAACAATGGAAAAGAAAAAGAAGAGAACGACAAACCAAACTGCAGGGAATGAAATTTCCTGAAATTTTTTTCGCCCTTCGCGTGAAAACAGATATAGTACTGCGCTGGGGATAAATATTGTCCACGGAAAGTAATTCAGGGGAAATTGTATAAAATAGTAATAAAACGGCCGTTTGTGGGCAAAAGAATCAGCGAACCTCCCGACGTTTTGTTTGAATAATATCTGCTGTGTGTACTCTTTGCCGCCGTAAATACTGGCCAGATAAACCCACGCAAATACGATGATGGCAAACAGCACCCCCCCAATCCACGGCTTTGTTTCTTTTAAACTCTTTATATCCCTTTTCAAAAACAAATATGCCACTACCGTGAGGAAAGGCAGAAGGAATCCCACAGGACCTTTTGTAAGTACCCCAAACGCCATGAAGACATAAAAGAGGGTATAGCTACGTCCCTTGTTTCTGTCTTCTGTATATCCCTTATAAAAACTGAAAATGGCGGCCATAACAAAAAAAGTAAGAAGAACGTCAAACGCCACACGGTGCGACATCCAGAGGAATTTTATGCTTGTGGCAAGGATAAGGGCGGAAAGCAGACCTATCCTGGTATTATGAAAAACATTTCTTCCGAAATTGAATAATAAAAGGCAGCATCCAATTCCCGCAAAAGCAGAAGGTAAACGCCCGGACAGGTGCGTTATTTTGCCAAAAGGAATCGAAAACAGATTAACCATCCAGAATAAAAGGGGGGGTTTGTGGGGATATGGTTCGCCATTTAACTGCGGAAGAATAAAGTTGCCGCTATCCCGCATTTCTTTGGAAACCTGTGCGTAACGAGGTTCGTCAGGCGCCCAGAGATCCCTTTTTCCTGTATTGAAAAGAAAAAGAAATGAAATAAACAGTGCAAGAATAACCGTTAATAACCGTATATTTGTCGAGGTTTGATTCATTGAAAGAGGGATCGTTATGCGAAGGTAAAGATACCAAGTACAATACTATTCTTCCTGGAAAAGGAATAGATTGGTCAAAATTCTAGCACAGTTAACCAGTCCCGTCAATGATATAGTGAAAGAATACAAACAGGATTTGCCCATCATGATTTTTCCTATATTATTGGCTTGACAAAGCTTATCACTCTCAGTATTCTACATTCCTGCACTGCGCGCTCATTAATTGCATGCTAACTAAAAAAGGGTAATTCAAATTGTCTCATATTTGTATTTTTGAAGATATCCACTATTCACGTCTCTCTCCCCTCGTATATACCAGGGCAACGTTTGAACTGCGTTGCGGCCTGTACACTCCGCTGGAGAGGGCATCCAAACTCTATCCCGGTGCAATAATTACCCTTTTCTGCCGGGACTATCTTACTGATGTTTTGAAAGAACGCTACAATCTGGAGGTAAATGCACCACGCAAACCTGAGAATAGTTGCCTTTTTATTAACGGCCGCGCAATCCTTTCTCATCCTGTTCCCCCGGAAGGCCCGGAGGAAATTGGCATACAGGGAGACACGGTTATTTACCTTCGTCTCAAAAAAAACACGGCAGGAAAAATATCGTTTGAGAAATTTCCGGAAGAAAACAACATTGAGAAATTGAAAAATTTGTTTCCCAGGGTTGATATCCGTGTTCCGGTGCTCCATTATTTTTGGGACATTATAAAACATAATGCATCACAAATAACGGAAGATTTCTCTTTATTTGTCAGAGAGGGGCGGAACGCTGGGAAAGATTACGAAGGCGCGTATCTCATCAATAAAGATAAAATATACATTGGGAAAGACAGCAGGGTCAAACCCTGCTGCGTAATAGACGCTGAAAACGGGCCGGTATACATAGGCAATAACGTCACCATTTCCCCGAATACCACTGTTGAGGGGCCCGTTTACATTGGAGACAATTCAGTAGTGCAGCCCAACTCCAGACTACGGAGGGGTACCAATATCGGAGAAGTGTGCAAGATCGGGGGAGAAAACGTAAATACAATATTCCACAGCTACACCAATAAACAGCATGACGGATTTCTGGGCGATTCCTACATCGGCTCATGGGTCAACATCGGGGCGGATACGACGAATAGTAATTTGCTGAATACCTATGATAGCATAAAAGTTCAAATGGGCAACGAACTCATAAATACAAACAACACTTTCCTGGGCATGGCAATGGGAGACCACACGAAAACCGCTATAAATACGAAGATTATGACGGGGAGTATCTTTGGTTTTGGCTGTAATATTGTTACCAATCTCTATCCTCCGAAATATCTTCCTTCGTTTTCATGGTGTTCTGACCACGGAGTAATAGCTTACACTTTGGAAAAGGTATTACGCGTGGCAAAAATTGCCATGGGAAGACGGGAGAAAGAAATGTCCCCCAGCGAAGAAGAGCTTTTTAAAAAGATATTTGATCTTACCAAAGAGGAAAGAACTATATGCAAAAAGACGTAAAACGTGAACAAATCATCCAGGAAAAAATAATTATCGACACCAGTATCTTTACTAATCCGGACGTGTACCAGACCTTTGGTAAAGACCCTACGGACGCTTTGCGCTCTTTTCTGGAAATTATCAGCAAATTGGAAGGGCCTTCCTTTTACATGCCGCAGACGATTTACGAGGAACTTTTGACGTTTGTAGAGATAAAAGATATTCATATCGATTTGCAAATGCTGATACACCAGAAACCTCCAAAGCGTTACGAATTGACCGTGCCCGCGTTTTTACTCTACGAACTTATCGAAGACGTACGGCAAAGGATCGATAAGGGATTGCGGGTAGCGGAAACCGCCGTAAGGGAAGCCTCCCCCAATACCGAACCCGAAGCCATTGCGAACCTCAGGAAAAAATACCGCATGGCGCTGCGAGAGGGAATCATCGACAGCAAAGAAGACGTAGATTTAATCCTCCTTGCGAAAGAAATGGAAGGCATCCTGATGACCGCCGACACCGGCATCGTCAAATGGGCAGACAAACTAGGCATCCGCTACATCGACCCCAGGTTGTTGCGGGGTATTTTGGATAAACTGGCGGCTTCGTAACGGCGTTAACGTATTTAAGATATTATAAAATCATGATATTGGTACCTAATTACTAAGACGGGGATTGAATGAAGCGTACAATTAGTATTTTCATTTTGTGGGTATTTTATAGACTTTAAAATAGTATTCAGACGGTAATTGTACATTAGGGAAAAAATATGGAACAATGTCCTATTTGTCTAAATAAATGTAAATCAAACATGTGGACAGGAGATAGAATATATTTATACAACATAGATTGTCCGCAATGTGGAAACTATACGACAAACACAAAAATTGAAATGTTAATCGGCAGAAGGAACCTAACGGAGCGACAAAAGGCAAACATATCGGCTTGGCTAGCGGAAAATGAGGGATATGAAATAACTTCAGAGAACCTCGATAATTTTCTAATCAAATTAAAACCACCGTCATTTATTGATAGAGCAGATAATCTGCTTCGCCATATCGCCTTTAAATCTGATTTCGCCGGTGCCTCAATTCAATTCGATAAATCATTTATAAGCAGGGCTTGGTGTGTAAACGAAAAAGAACTGCAGGCCATAACTGATTACTTAATTACAACAAAAAGAATGGCTGTTTCCATAGAACCGGAAATAAGATTAAATAAGTATAAAGTACTTCCTGATGGTTGGATACGATTGGAAGAATTGTCAAAAAGTAATCCCAAAAGCTCTCAAGGGTTTGTTGCAATGTCATTCTCTAACAATGAGGAAATGCATTTGGTGGGAAAAGCAATTACAGCTGCTATAGGAGATGCTGGATATAAACCTCTCATGGTGAATAAGATTGAACATGTTAACAAAATTTGTGATGAAATTATCTATCAAATAAGAAGAAGTAAGTTTGTTGTAGTCGATTTTACTGAACAGAAGCCCAACGTTTATTTTGAAGCGGGTTTTGCAAAAGGGTTGGGGTTAGAAGTGTTTTGGCTTTGTAAAAAAGAGGACATTGATAAACTTCATTTTGACATTCGTCAGTATAATTGTATCGAGTGGATTTCTGAGAAAAATGAGATTTATTGTCCTGATGATAAGAAATTGTTGCAAGAACGTCTTACTCAAAGAATAGTGAGTATGCTTGGCAAAGGTCCAGAAAAGAGCTAAGTTCTGTACGGTAGGCTTCTCACATACTTTTAAAACCGGTTATTTTATTTAAACAAGAAGATTTGTCTATTGGGAATGGGTAATAATCAAACAATGAAAGAATCCGTTTACTTAGAAACCAGCGTCATTAGTTACCACACATCAAATCCGAGCAGAGATATAATCGTTCTTGCACATCAGAAGAATTAGCGGAGGATTAATTATATGGGAAGTCCAATAGTTAAAGATGTACGTAAAGCAGGTGAAGAACTTACAAAACAATCAAAGTACGACATGGATCAATTTTTTCAAGAACTCAGTTCAGGTTGGGTTGAGCAAGTCAAAATCCAAAAGATATCGAAAGATCGTTATATTAATTATTATTCCGTTATTATCTGGGATAATAGTTACCGCAACTGTTTTATGTTTTTCTTCTTGCTTCAGTGTGTCAGGATAAGGGAGCAGAGGATATTTATATGTTTCTGCTGAAAGTCTGTGCGGTAATTTGTGTGACAGAATATTTCGTGATAATGAATGGAAGGGATCTACATTGAAAAAGATTCATATATTATGTTGATACTTCTGTAATTGGCGGTTGTTTCGATCCTGAATTCCAGGTATGGTCAAATGGGATTCTTTCAGATTTTCAAGCGGGGACTTTTTCATTGCTTTTATCTGAGCTTACTGATGTCGAGATTCAAGATGCACCAGATAACGTAAAGGATATTTATCGTGAATTTAGGAACTATGCAGATGAAATTATTGCGCTATCTTCCGAAGCTATCGAATTGGCGACGCATACCTGAATCACGATATTTTAACGATAAATTATCGCGATGATGCCCGGTATATTGCAATAGCAACAGTCGCGAGTGCGGATTTGTTGGTAAGTTGGAATTTTAAGCACGTTGTGCATTTTGAAAAAATACAGATGTTTAATGCTGTGAACATTGAAATGGGGTATAAACAGATTCTGATTTATACCCCGAGGGAGGTAACAAGATATGGTGGTTAAAGCCGTTGAAATGGTACGTAAAATCAGAGATAAACATTATAATGAAACGAAAGATTTATCAGTGGATGAGCAAATAAAAATTATTAAAAAAAACTCGGAAGAGTTACAAAAGACATTCCAAAAAAAGAAACGTTCTACAGCAGATAACCCATTGTAATTGATTACATCATCGCTAATTGAAAGTTTAGAGAAAATCTGTATTGACCAGTTAGAAAAAGGGAGCAGGGATTTTTCTCATTGCTTTTTTGAACTTGCTCCCAAAGCTATTGAACTGGCCAGTGCGTATCTGAATCACAATATTTTACCGATGACTCCAACACGGATTCCTTTTTAATTTCACTCAACGATACAGCCAATTTGTTTGAAGTAAATAAATTCTTTTTATTCGGCTTGACGCTTATTTTGCGGAATATTCAATAAAACAAGCAGTATCAAACTTGATATATTCAATACTGTCAGCACGAGACACGAGCCGTATACTCCAAGAAGCGGTAAAAAGAGTATTCCTGTCAGTAATGATCCCAAAAATGCTCCGATATGATCTGCACCATCCGTTGCTCCGGCAGACGTTGCAATATTGTCATCACACTCTGCACATATCTTGTTAACAATGGGGAATTCTATGCCGGTTAAAATTCCCGTGAACATTACCAGAAATATCAGCGCTGCTTCCGCTACAGATGAATAAACGGATACGATGGAAATCAGGAAAGGCACTGTGATGGCGTAAACGACAATTACCCCTTCCAGAAAGAGTAAGACTTTTATCCAGTCGAACTGTTTCTTCCGTATCATCTTGTTCGCGACATATCCTCCGAATGCAAGCCCTGCCATGAAAAGGGAGACGATGACGCCAATCCTTTCGTAAATGTATCCGTAAATATTCTGAAAGGCATAGAGGAGTATGATTTCAAGCGCCATACCGGTAAAACCCGTTGTTGCAAGCGCGATAAGGGCATGGGTTTTTCTGTAGTAACTGTTTAATTGCAAGGTATTCGTTCGTCGTTTTCTTACGGAGAGGTAAAGTATTCTTCCGGCAAGTGTAAATGCAATGGGGATAAGAAAATATTTTATACCGGTGTTTTTCAACCGGTAAAAAAAACTATGCAGATTCCCTCCGGCAAAGGCATCCCACAAGACGAGATTGAGGAAGTAGGCAACGGGTTTTGCGTCGGTATTGATAACTAAATCTTTTCGCTGTTGTAATTGTGTTTCAATAAAGTCAACCTGTTCCGGCTGGAGCAGGGTGTAGAAAAGATATTCATTAAAATAATCAGATTGTATCCCTTGTTGTTTATATCGTTCCATAAGGGTTTCCCAGTCAAGGGTAATGATACCCTTTTTGCCGCACGCGAAATAGAAATTAGTTTGGCCGGGTGTTACTTTTACCTCCCGAAAGGTTTCATGGAGGGTTTTGTATAACGACCCTGTGTAACTCCCCACTTCTTTACCAATATACGTAACTGAAGAACTTACAGAAGTGGCGATTATGCCATCGGGTTTCAGAATGGTTTGTATTTCCTCAAAAAAATTCCTGGTGTAAAAGCGGTTAAGAAACGCAGTGGAGGGGTCGGGAACATTTACAAATACAATATCGTAAGAGTGTTTTTCCTCGAGGTGTTTTATGTAATATCGTCCGTCCTGATGAAAGATGTTTATCCGATGATCAGACAATGTTTTTTTCTCTGATGGAGATAAGTAGTTGCTGGTAATGTGCAGGAGTTTCTGGTCAATTTCCACATAATCCAGTCTTTCAATGGGATAGAAAAGCATTTCCGTCAAAAGCCCTCCGAACCCGCCGCCGATTACCAATACGTTTTTTGGTGAAGGGTGTTGCGTCATTACCAGATGGGCAATTTGCGCGTAATCATATTCGTTAGGGAAGGCGAATGCAAAGTGCCCGTTGAGATATACGTTGTATTGATCCGCCTGTTTACCGATGTCGATATGCTGGTATCTGGAGTCCGCTGATGCGACTAATTCGATGTTATGGGTAAAGGCGTTCCATCGTATTTTTGTAGTCCACGCATCAATCCGTTCCGGCACCGGAGAAAACCAGAGGATAATCATAACTAATGTTAATCCCAACGCCAGAAGATGAGTGTTCCCTCTTTTTTCTCCCGCCCCTTTTTTTTGCGTAACATACTGCATAAGAAACAGGATGAAAAACATTCCGGCATTCATGAGGGTAACAATATGTATCGAATGAAATTTTGAGACGAGGTAGAATGAAAATATCAGCCCGCCAATGAGACTGCCCATAGATTCGATTATGTATACCGACCCGATATCGGAAGCGGTGTCTCTGGTTATACCCCTTACAACCTTTGATGAAAACGGAAAGACAATTCCAATGATGAAACTGAAAGGCAAGACCATACTTACGGTAATGGAGAGAAGGGGCAGCAGGGAAATATATTCACCCGTGCCGATATTCAGGATGTGGCGTACTCCGCGAATGGTTACAATCTGAACAGGGAGAACAAGGCACATGGAGAACAAAAAGACGATAAAGACGGTCATGGATTGTTTAAAAAAACATTCAAACTTTATTCCGGCAAACGCACCGGATGCTATCCCCAGAAACCATGCGCCAAACACAATGCCCAGGCAGAGTTCATTGCCGTAAAATATGTTAAGGAATTCACGAATCAATAGTACCTGCGCTATGGTTGCATAGCAACCAATTGATGCAATGCAAAGGAATAATACAAAAGATGATTTTCTGTTTTGCATGGGTTTTTTATTTGAAATGGCCTGTCAAAAGGGTAAACTAACCTTCGCAGAATGTACTTAACATCATAACATATAATCTTGCGAGTAGTATATTTGCAAATTTAAAATATGGTCAACGCTTTATGAAAACAAGAGACTACATTTTTCTAAGCGTAGTAGTTTTATTTACCTTTCCGATTAAGGAGGTGTAGAATGTTTGTAAATACCCAACATCGATATATAGAAAAAGACCCCGGCAAATATGAGGGCAAAGCCATTATTAAAGGCACAAGGATCCCCGTTGCATCAATTGTAAATCACTACCGTTCAGGTATGGGGATAGAGGAGATACTTGACGGCTATCCAGCCCTTACCCCTGCGCAGTTGTTTGATGCCCTTAGCTATTATTTTGATAACAAAGAAGAGATAGACAAAGAATTCGAATAATGGCAAGACTCTATCTTGACGAAGATGTGCATAAGAAAATTGCCGTTGCTCTTAGAGTGAGAGATATAGTAAAGCAAGCATCCCTGCTTGCTATTATACTGTCAGGCAAAAATGCCTGGTCTATCTTTATTATTTGTATACTTTAGCTTTTTGAAAACATCTTGGAAAAGCATTTGCCGGTTTGAGGAATGTACCGCCAGCATCCTTGCTGGCGGGTAGTCAGGAGCAGGGATGCTACTGTTACATTAATGCGGCGCATCGTTATTGTTGGAATTTTTCAAAAAGCTAAGTGTTACTATATATTTTATGACTGACAGCACTGCATATGACCATAACATCCACCACCAATTACCCACCTTGTTTTTTTTGTTTCTTGACACAAAAAAATAAACTGCTATTAATAGGCGAGTAATTTTTGATAAACAACTGAAATCCGGTTTTCCCTGCTGGTTCAATTTTGCACATTGAACCAAAAATTTTCCAGAAGTTTTGAAATGCCAGATGTACTCAAACCATTGTGTTGCAGAGAATTAGCAATGTTTTTGAAAAATATCAAATGTTACGGTTCAATCGGGGACGATTGAACCAGCAAAAAGATACTAAAATAACTCAAGCTTCCCTGTCTGCCGGCAGGCAGCTTGAATGTTAAAAACACAAGCAGGATGCTTGTAATACTATGTTTACTCTTTTCATAATAAGGGGGACAATACCTATGAAAAAAAGGAACCGTTTTTTTCTCTTTTCGGTAGTGCTTTTAGTGCTGTTTGGTTTTGCGTTTTCCTCATTTGCGCAGGAAAATAAAGACAAACCCTCTGGTCAGATTGTTAGTCAAAAGATCAAAAAACTCCAAATCCCTTTCATTGCCAATGAAGGGCAGGCAGATAAAAAGGTTGCCTATTATGCAAACACCTTTGGTGGGACAGTCTTTATCACAAAAGACGGGGAGATAGTGTATTCAATGCCGAAAGCATTGGGAGTTGAGAGTGCGGAGTCAAGAGTTGAGAGTTCAGATGTAGAGACGCAATGCATTGCGTCTTTAAACCATTCGCCCGATCAAATACAACAACGTAGGGGCGAATTGCATTCGCCCAATGTGATACACAATGCCGGATGCAAGCTACAGGACAATCCCGAATCATGTATCAAGGATAATAAGTCGTTCAACAACTCCCAAACTCATAACTCAAAACTCGTAAACTCCGAATTACAGGGAGTTGCCTTAAAAGAAACGCTCGTTGGCGCAAGGGTGAAGAAAATAATAGGCGAAAACAAGTCAGCAACAAAAGTCAATTATTTCAGGGGAAATGACCAGAAGAAATGGAAATGCAATATTTCCACGTATGATGTTGTCGATCTTGGAGAAGTCTATAAGGGCATAGAATTAAAGCTCAAGGCATACGGCAACAACGTAGAAAAACTCTTTCATGTAAAACCCGGCGCCAACCCCAACCAGATAAAAATAAGCCTAAGCGGAATACAACCCCCTTTATCCCCCTTTTCTAAGGGGGACTTGGCTGAATCCCCTTCAACAAAGGGAAGCATCGCAAAATCTTCGTTATCGGCAAAATCCTCCTTATCAAAGGAAAGTTTAGAGAAATCCCCCTTAACAAAGAGGGGCAGGGGGGTTGTTTCACCTGACGAACCAGTAGCAAGCGGGTTGTGGATAGACAAACAAGGCCAACTCGTAGCAGAAACTACACTCGGCCCCGTAACGTTCACAAAACCCATTGCCTATCAGGAAATAGACGGCAAAAAAGTCAATGTAGATGTGAAATACACCATTCAAAATAACGAAAAACCTGCTGTTTCCCCTCTAAAAACCGGGGTCAGGGGTGTGTTAAATTCCAGGACTCATGACTCATTGGTGCACAACAGCCCAACTAATTACTCAACGCCGATGGACTCCAAGTTGCAATCTTAAATGAATCCGTATATGCATTTTTATTTTTGTGAAAAAATTATAGATTTTAGGAGATATTGAAAATGGGATATGAAAACAATGGCTTTTTTAGAAATGGTTTTATTGCTGTGATTTTGTTTCCACTTATGGTTTTGTTTGCTTCTGCACATAATTCGTATGCATTAGTAGCTACAGGAGGAAGCGGGGTGTTAAATCTCAGCAAGACAGAGGCATTTCTCAACGGAGACACCATAATAATAACTGTGATTGATAACGATCTGAATGTAACAAGCGCAGCAGACTCAGGTACGGTTAAAATAACACCGGCATCCGGAAGTAATATTTATCTTACAATGAATGAAAATAGTTCAAATTCAGGAACATTTTTAGGCACATTTAAAACTGCTTCCTCTACTGACGATAGTGCATTACCCGTCAAAGTAGAAGCAATTGCCAACGGTACTATTACGGTAATGTATCAGGATGCAAGTCCTGCTGCTGACATTACGGCAAATGTCAGCACCAAAAATTATGGAGCAGTAATTGATATTACTGAAGATCAGATAGCGCTTGGCGGAAATGCCGTTGTATCCTTGTATGACCCGGAAACAAATACTTCAATAACCACTGCAAATGTTGCCAATATAAACGTTAATTCCATTACGGATTCAACGGGCACTACATTGAGGTTGACTGAAACGGGTAACGATACGGGGTCATTCCTTGGAACTATTGCCGTAAGCACCAGCGATACATTGGTAAATACCCGTATTAAATCAGCGGTTGACGATACTATAACGGTTTTATTTACCGACAATCCTGATGCGGACGGTGGTATTAGCACAGTTTCCGATACCGCAGAGGTAGTTGAGGCGGGAACGATTGATTCTAGCGCACCCTCTGGTTCGATAGCCATAAACGATGGCGATATATATACAAAAACCACTTCTGTAACTCTGAATCTTTCTGCAACAGACAACACGGGAGTTACTGGCTATTATTTATCCACAAGCTCAACAACCCCCGCATCTTCCGATTCAAGTTGGATATCGGTGTCTTCCATCACCAGTTACAGCACAAGCGTTTCGTACACATTAAGCAGCGGAGATGGTTCAAAGACGGTATATGTCTGGTACAAAGACGCGGCAGGGAATGTTTCCGATTCTGCCAGTGCTTCTATAACACTCGATGCCACAGCGCCAACGGTATCGATAACCAGCCCAACACCCGATGCCACCTATTCAACCACAAGCAGTGCCATAGACCTGGGTGGCAGCGCATTGGATAGCACAAGTGGGGTAAGCAGCGTTGCATGGTCAAACAGCGCTACCGGAAGCAGCGGGACTGCAAGCGGCACGACAAACTGGTCTGTTTCAAATATAAATCTTTCTGAAGGGAGCAATTCAATAACGATAACGGCAACTGATAATGCGGGAAATACGGCAACAGATTCAATTACTGTTACCTATTCCGAACCGCAACCCACTCCTTCGCCAAGACCTATAATAATTCCTCCAACGGTGGAAACTGATTCGGCAACAAATGTTTCAAACGGCTCTGCCACATTAAACGGTAAGGTAAACGCCAATAACTCATCTACTACCGTATGGTTTGAATATGGAACAACAAATGGTGTTTATTCCTTTTTGTCATCAATACAAACCATTAAAGGTACGGCTGATACGTCAATAAGTATTAGCATAAGCGACCTGTCAGAAGGCACAACGTATTATTATCGTATTGCAGGACAAAACAGCGCAGGTACCAGCTATGGAGATGAAAAGAATTTTACAACTGAATCATCCTGCATTGATGATTTTGAACCTAATGATGATTTCGACGTGGCATACGGACCCTTGGAGTCGGGGAAAAGTTATGAGGGGAAATTGTGTAGTTCTTCAGACAGGGATTATTTTAAGTTTGAGTTGAAAAATCCAGATATACAGTTGATGCTTACTGTGCCAACAGATAATGATTATGACCTTTATCTGTATAATTCCTCGAAAAGTGAAATAAGCAACTCTACAAATCCTAAAGGTACGGAAACGATTTCACACAACAACCTCGATGCCGGTATGTATTATATACAGGTCTCCGGTTACAGTGGATCATATAATACGGAAGTTGTATATGTCCTTGTTGGTACATGGACGGCTGCAACAAGCACGACACCTGTGCCAACCTCAGCCGAATTAGGCGCTATATTTGGAAGTGTGGTTGATACGGATGGAAAGCCTGTTGCAAATGCAACTGTATTTACTGATAAAGGGGGATATTCAACAAAAACAGGTTCTAATGGCACCTATCAATTGAACGATGTTGCGGAAGGGAGCTATTTACTGACTGCACTGGCGGAAGGCTACGGGTCTGTATCACAAGCAGTAACCGTAACAGCAGGAGAAACAACACAGGCCGATTTTACATTATTACGTGCGGCAACAATCCCATCCCCTATTCTATCCCCCACAATTAACCCTATACCATCTACAACACCCACACCGTTTATTGCTTCAAAGAGCAAGATATTCGGCTATGTTATGGACGAACACAACACTCCCATTGAATCTGTAAAAGTAATATGTAAAGGTAAAAACACAGAAGTTAAAGTGAAAGAATATACAAACGAAGAAGGTTATTTCGAATTCAACAACCTTGATGCCAACACATATAAAATTGTCGCAAAGAAAAAAGGGTATTACAAATCAAAATATAACGTGAACCTTGAAGAAGGAGAGGAAAAGGAAATTGAGATGGTGTTGGAGGAAAAGTAATATTTATAACTTTTTAATGAGAAAAAACTATGATGAAATGTCCTAATTGCAAAAAAATTAGTCCAGATGAAGATTCAAAATGTGATTGTGGTTATCTATTCCCGACAATATACAGTAGTCCGGTAATTGTAAAAGACATTGAGATGAAATTTTTTTCAATGATGTGGTTTATGGTAAAGTGGGCATTTGCTGCAATACCGGCAATGATTATCATTGCAATAATTGTAGCATTTGTAATGATGCTTCTTGGTGGATTCACAACATCATTGATAGATAGTTGAATTTCTTAAAAATAATAGAATCCGGCTTGCATAATATTTTTTTGCTTAATAGGTGTTTTTATTTCCAAAATCCATGATTATTAAGAAAACATGAGTGTCAAAACCTTACTCAACTCGCTCCCAAACTCCTGTTTAGAAACGAAAATGTACTAGAACCCTGTTTTCCAATGGTAACAAGTTGGTTTTTTAGAAAAGGAAAGAAGCATTTGTCGGATATCTAGACATTCTTAGATTCAAAGAAAAAGTGAAAAATAAAAAGGACAGAGAATTATTGGTAAAAAATTACAATGAAAGAAAAGGGATTTGTTGAACTTTTATTTGGAAGTTTTTTTAGATGGTGGTGGGCCTTTATCACTGGCTTTGCCTCTTTGCTTAGTTGGGTATTTGTACCAGTTGGCATCACTCTTAGCAGAATTGCGGTTACTATATTGACTGTCGTTAGCCTTACCTTGTTGTTCCTTTGTGTTTCAACACTCTATCAAAGTTGGCTGCTTTATAGAAATCGTTTGACTGCTCCTGCTATCGTAGGCTATCAGAGATGTGATAGTTATGGAGGAGAGTTCATATTTCTTATCGATGGTTTCCCATCAATTGCTCAAGGTAGAGTTGCTGAACTTAAACGATTTGTTGGTGGTGTTGAAGTGAGTTTTGCATTGGTTGAGTTGATGGAACGTAATTCAAAAGGTCAATTTCAAGCTAGACCTATATGGATATCTCCTATACATCTTCGTGACCTTAGAATGAATCAGTTTGTTTATACCGACATTATTGTAGATCCTTTGGTACAATTACGTACAATTTCTGCCTCAAAGGATAATCTGATAGAACAAGGAGTTTATAATGAACAAAGATCCTAAGGTTTTTTTAAGTTATTCGCATTCAGATAAGGAATTTGCAGTTAAACTCGCAGAAGACCTGCGTAAACAAGGGATTGATATCTGGATAGATAAATGGGAAATACAACCAGGAGACTCTATAATACAAAAAATATTTTTACAAGGACTTGCCGACACTGATTTTTTCTTAATTCTTTTATCCTCCGAGAGTATACGTTCGAAGTGGGTAGCCGAGGAATTAAACGCTGCAATAGTAAAAAAAATGGAAGGTATAACACGTATTATACCAGTAATCAAAGAACGTTGTGATGTTCCTTTGCCTCTTCGTACCCTTTTATGGGTAGATCTATCTTCAGATTATGATGAGGGCATTCGCACGCTTGTAAAAACAATGCATGGGGTATCAGAAAAACCGCCTCTTGGTAAAATTCCAGAGTACGTATCAGCTATAAAACAAAGTGTTGGTGGCCTTTCAAAAAATGCTTCAACAGTTGGCGCATTATTACTAACGAGACCCGATGACCAAACGGGATTTGAGAGGAGTTACTCATCAAAAGAACTTCAATCACTTGTGCCTTTTCTTAAGCCGGATGAACTAAATGACGTAGTAGATGAACTTGAAAGTTATGGACTTGTTAAGACACATAAGTTTTTAGGAACTGCCCCTTACAATTTTGGCCAAGTAACACCAACATATGCTCTTTTTTTACATTTTAAAAATGAGGGCATTGACTATGATCCGATGGAAGATGTTAAGGCTGTTGCTGCTGCAATAACAGCAAAAGGTCAACTTAATGGAGATGAGTTGCGTTCTATTGTCCAGTTACCACCAGTTAGGTTAAACCGTGCTGTTTCTTATCTTGAAGATTATGGATATGTCCAAGTTTATAAATACATTGGAACAGCCCCTTACAACTTTGGGCGGCTTAAAGCAACGCGACATACACGGCAATTTGTCCAAGAGCATGGTAAATAAAAAGTGAGCACCAATTCGGATAACCAAAACAAACGATTATCAATAAAAACTTTTTGGATATCGTTCGCAAATATGGAGGTATGGGTTCACACACTGATTATCTAATTTAGTCTATTGAGATATTAAAGAAATAGACTTACGGACCTTGTATTGATATTGACCGGGGAAAAAATGGTTGCTATTTTCGCCCCCCCATCCCTTTCTCAAACTGTTGACAGCAAAATCAGCTATATAAAAATGGAGGAATTTAAATTTTTATCTGCCTCTTTGTTGACTGAAAATAGATGTAATTACACAGCGGCAGGCAAATTCGTAAAAAGGAGATTAAAACTATGACAAACGAGGTGTCCCAGCGATTAGAATCTGCCAGAAAAGAGTTGCTGGATTTTACAATGCGCAATCCACTGTTAAATCAGCGTAAACGTGCCAAGCAGGTAAAGATTTCAGATGAACTTTCCAATGAGATATATCGTATATTAGTGACACAGGGGAAGGAAATGAGTTTTGAGGCATTGCCGGAATCAAAACTTGCGCAGGCAGTAGAATCTGAGGCAAACGATGAAATACAAGGTGAAAATGTCGATTTGGCAGACTTACTTGCACAGCCGGAAGAAAATCTTACAGAGGGCACACTGGCGTCTCGCCATACAGATAGAAAACTACAAACTATTCTCTCCTCTGAAAAACTGCAAACCAGACTACTCTCTATTCATAATGATGCCAGGACATACATAGAAGAACAGGGTGTAAATATTCTTTATTTGGCATTAGGTTTCCTCTATTGGTATGAATCAGATAGCGCCAAAGAGCCCAGGCATGCTCCCTTAATCCTTGTGCCTGTTGAATTGAAACGTATAAGCGCACAGGACAGGTTTTATCTTGTTTATTCAGGCGAAGAGATCGGGGATAACCTTTCCCTCATCGAAAAACTCAAAACAGAAGCAATATGGGGGTCACATCTTGACTATTGACAATATTTGCAAGATATGTATAATACAAAACCATGGCAAGGCAGGCAAGAATAGAATTTGAAGGGGCTTTTTACCATGTAATGAATCGAGGAAATCACAGAGAAAATATTTTTCTTGATACACATGATCGGGAAAAGTTTTATGAGATTGTTGGTAATATTGAAAGCCGATATGGCATTATTGTTTATGTTTTTGTATTAATGTCAAACCATTATCATATCTTATTAGAAACTCCCCATGCGAATTTATCACGTGCAATTCAACGCCTCAATGGAGATTATGCCTTGTATTTCAGCCGCAGGCATAAACGGCCAGGACATCTGTTTCAAGGAAGATATAAGGCTATGTTGGTGGAAAAGGAAACGTATCTTTTAGAATTAAGCCGGTATATACATTTAAATCCATTCAGGGCGGGGCTCGCTCGAAATCCGGAGGAATACAAATGGAGCAGTTTACCGGCATACGCGACTGGAAAAGCACATTTCCCTTTTACCCTTCATTGGGAATGGATTGCATCAAGATTTGGTAAAAAAAAAGATAGTGCTACAGGGAAGTATTTAGAATTTATCCGGGAAGGGATACGGGACGGGAGCAACCCTGGGTTGAAAGCAGCGGGGAAGTGGATATTGGGAAGTGATGATTGGATAAAGACAGTACTTAAGAGATGGGGCAATTTTTCATCAAGAGAGTTAAGCGGGGTAAAACCACTCAGGAAGCATATACTGGTTGAAACGTTAGAGGAACATGTTTGTAATGAATTTGAGATAAAAAGGGAAACGTTAGAAATGCCAATGTATAATAATGTTGCCAGACAGGCAATGATGTTTCTCGCGGTAAATCATGGTGGCATGACGTTAAAAGAAGTCAGTCAAAGGTATGGAGCACGGAGTTATTATTCTGTGAGTAAAGCAGTTAGCCGTTTCCGTCAACGAGTTGCAAAAGATCATACATTACATAAACGATTCAGGAAAATATTGTCCAATGTCCAGATGTGACCCCTGTCTCCCTGTCTCCTGTCTGTTCTACATGCTTAATGAGCAGCGGGGGTCGCCTTTTACCATTGACATTTGATCCCATCCCTCTTGAGGAAGGACGAAGGGGTCGTTTACCATTGACAAATATGTCATTGATAAAGATTCGACCCCCATCCCCCATCCCTCTCATTTATCGTAATGCTAACACTGGAAGACAGATATCGCCATTATCACATTAGGTTCAAAAGACATGTTATCAGTTTTATTGTACAATACGAAACCAAATATAAAGGTACGTGGCTGCCTGTGGTGAGATATGATACCGAACATGGTTTTGCTCACCGTGATTTACTAGATAGAGAGGGTAATAAGAAAAAAACACCGCTATTTGCCAAAGATTATAATGAGGTATTAACTTTTGCTGAATATGACATTAAATCGAATTGGAACTCATATAAACAAGCCTTCTTAGGAGGTAAAGGGTATGAAGGAAAAAACTGATGATTTTTTTATGAGAAACACCGAATTAAGCACTGAGTTTAGTAAATATATTTTAGATCATCCTGAGATGGATAATCTTTTAACAGAGGAAAAAGTAATTGTATTTCTTCCGGAATTCGACCAGGAATTAAAAGAATTTAATCTCACTATGGCAAAAGAGATTGAAGCCGGAGGAGGAAAAGTTGTCTATGTAAAAGTAAAACAGTTATCACCAAAGATTCAATCGAGATTAGTTGGAGTAGAAATTGGAGTTAAACAAAGATGATAAGGGGTTTTTATATACGGCAACTCAGCGGATACATAATACTTAATTATTCGAGCAAACCGGGAGGCATCTTGGCATTAGCCGTTTTTTAGCACGGCTTGAAAATTTATTTGAGAAAATCTTCATAAGCGGAAACATGGCCCAAAGGTGAATTAAAAGAAACATATGAGTCTCTAAAATTAGGTATGGCGTCCACGGAATTGGTGCACTATACGAAAAATTTGTTGAACATCTTGAGCCGGGAGATTGGATATTTACTTTTAATTACGATACAATAAGGCCATAGAGGACTATAGATCAACATATAACTTTGTCAATTGGAATAAAGCAGTTACATATTTTGATGGTTTCAACAATGAGTCACTGAGTTTGATATTTTTAGAAGATTGATTGTGACTCAACCGAATCTAACGTAAATTTAAAGCAAAAACACTTGAATTTTTTAGGAGGTTACTTTCATGAAGACTATTAATTTAAAAGCTCATTTTGATGGCGAAAAAATACTTTTAGATGAACCATTTAACATTGAACCAAATGCAAAACTCATCGTAACCGTTTTACCAAAGCACCTTGATGAAGACCGGGAAGCATGGAGGGTAATTTCTCAAAAAGGCTTAGAGCATGCTTATGGAAAGAATGAGCCGGAATATTCTACGGATTTAATAAAAGAGGCAAATCCTGATTATGAAGGAAAGTGATGTAATTCTCGCTTCAATTCCACAGGCAGATGGGGGAAAGAAAAACAGACCTGCAATAATATTACGAGAATTGCCAATGCATGGTGATTTCCTTGTGTGTGGTGTAAGCACACAACTTCAACATTATCTGAAAAATTTTGATGAGATAATATCCCCCCAAGATACGGATTTCAAATCCAGTGGGCTACTGTCTAAATCCGTAATAAGGCTTGGTTTTCTTGCTGTTTTGCCACGCACCAGCATTGTCGGTACCATTGGTTCTATTGAAAAAGATCGCCACCATCGTTTGTTGAAAAACTTAGCCGATTTTCTTTTAAAGAATTTCTGAACAAGCAGGGACAGCAACCGTTTATTTATAAAATGGACATACTACGAAAAGGGAGCATTCCCAAATTTTTGCAAATCCACCATTCTTGTTCCCAAGTTCCTGCTTGGGAACACTATTGTGAAGGAAGCTCATGCTTCTTGTTATGAGAAGCGAAGCTTCTGAAGCAATTACGTTCCAAAGCCGGAGCTTTGGAACGAGCCATGGTCTTCTTTTTTTGATTTTTGCAAAAATTTGGGAATGCTCCCCTACGAAAATAGTAATATCCCAATTTTATTTAACTTTTATTAAAGGTTGCGATGTTTGTTATAAAAGTCTTTGATTACGAAAAAATCGGGGTCTCCCATTATTCAATATTCTATTATTCAGTAATTGAAATATGAAGGTGTCCCCGCAGATATGGACGGTCACAAGGCAAAGATAGATTTAAAGGAGGCCAGGCAAATATTGGCAGAACAAGAGAAGCTGAAAAATAATTAAAACACTAAATAATTTGGCGAGGTTAATAAAAAATAGAGAAAAAATGTTACAGTGTCCTTCATGCAAATTAAAAAGTCCTGATGATGCAGAATTTTGTGAATGCGGATATCGCTTTCCGCAATCAGAAAATAGAAGATATTTATTGAATCCAGAGAATAAAGAAAAAAAATCAACTCGAACTATTTGGATTGTTGTTTTATTAGCAATAATATCAATTTCCGTTGCAGGGTGGGTTATATTCTCGTATGTTTCAATAGAAAAAAAATACGGATCAATATTTAATCAGGGAAAGAATATAAAGTTAGAAGAACATGGTAGGGTCACACAGTGATAGATTGTCAGAGAATTGCCTTTTCCGAAAATATCTCTCTCATAATCCCTTATAAATTAATATCCGAATTTTTGTAATTTTACATTTTAGTACGGCAGTATTCCGGTTTTTTGGGGAAAAGCAATTAGCAGAATGATAGTTAGTAACCCAAGCTTCCCTGTCTGCATACAACACACACACAGGCAGGCAGTTTGAGTGTTCAATAGCACAAGCAAGATGCTTGTGATACAATATTGTGAAAATGTACAAAAACCCGAGAATGCTCCCAATCACTTCTCAAATTTAAATATGCATAGGGAAGACGAGATAAATGAAATTAAAAATTTATGCAGATACCTCTGTATTTAGCGGTTGCTTTGATAAAGAGTTTTGTGAATCGTCCATACAGTTAATTGATGAATTTAAAAATGGCGATAAAATCATCACTATATCCGACTTAACAGTAAAAGAAATAGAAAATGCGCCAGATAATGTGAAAGCTATATTTTTTTCTATTCCTTCAACTTTTGTTGAATATGTAACGCTTGATGAAGAATCAAAATATTTAGCAAAGAAATATATAGCTGAACAAGCAATAAGCGGTAAATATTTAGTTGATGCACAGCATATTGCTCTATCAACCGTGAATAGAGTGGATGTTTTAGTAAGCTGGAACTTCAGGCTATTGTAAATTTAAGAAGAATTCATCTCTATAATGCTACAAACTTAAAATATGGTTATTCTTTAATTGAAATCAGGTCTCCGAGGGAGGTTATAAATGAGTAACAATAAAAAAGAAAAAAATTTTGATGCCGTTAAAATGATGAGAGAAATAAGAGACACGTTATCTAAACAATACATTGAAAACCCGGAATTAGAAGAGAAAGACTTAGAACTCATACGAAAAAAATACGGAATCCGAGAGAAAGAAAAGACAAAGTATTAATATCACAAGTAATATCCCCATGAATAAAGAACAGAAGATAAACAAGAACCACAGCAATTACTCAGCTTCAATTTTAATTACAAACCCATCTGAAGCATGGTCAAAATACGATTGGTATGCTATCCTTACCTTGTTTCTCCTGACACTGGCCTATTTTCACAAGGTTGTTATCCCCTTTGATACCAGCATACTGAGTGATCAGAATACCGATACCCGCCACCAGCTTTTTTATTGGAGGTATTTTGGTTTTAATACGTTGGCAAATGGCACATTGCCCCTGTGGAATCCTTATATTTACAGCGGATCACCCTTTGTTGGCGGAATACAATCCGCACTGTTTTATCCGCTTAATCTTATTTTTCTCATATTTCCCATTCATGTTGCAATTAATTACAGCATTATCCTGCATGTGTTTTTATCGGGAGTGTTTACTTATCTTTACGTAAGATATCTTCGTTTTTTCAGGGAGGAAAAACAAAATTCAGCGCTTTTAAAGAATGAAGAAGCAGGCGGGCTTACCAGGACAAGCTGCATGATCTCTGCCATTATATTTATGTTTTGTGCTCCGCAAATATTTCACGTGTATCCCGGACACCTGCCAAATCTGTGTACCATGATATGGCTGCCGCTTGTCCTCCTGTTTTCGGAACTTTTTCTGCGAACCAGAAGACTTTTGTATGCATTTCTCGGGGGCATTGTCGTTGCCTGTAACATATTAGCCGGGCATCCCCAGTATTTCTTTTATACGGCAATAGCAGTATCACTGTATTTTATCATACGTATTCTACAGGAGGTTATCGACCATAAAAGCCTGAAAGCGGCTGGTTATTCCCTTGCCGGATTTTGTATTATCTACGTAACGGGATTTTTTCTGTCTTTGATACAATTACTTCCTGCCATTGAGATGGTGAAGCATTCTGCCAGGCAATCACTCACCTATGAATGGGTGGGGCAATTTTCTTTTTTGCCTGAAAATTTTATTACCCTCTTTCTCCCCGATTTCTTTGGCGATTTGTTTAATGCTCCCTATTGGGGAAGATGTTATCTCTGGGAAATGTCATTATATCTGGGAATTCCTTCACTGATGCTGTGCGGTATTGCCTCATTCAATTTTAAAAGTGGATACACAAGGATTTTTTTAATTATAGCATTAATAACAACAATCCTCGCCCTGGGTAAATTTACTCCTCTCTTCAAAATCCTCTATGCCGTTGTACCCGGATTTAACATGTTTCGGGGGAATTCCAAATTTATATTCATCGTTGCCTTTTCTCTCTCCGTGCTTGCCGGATTCGGGCTGGAATATTTACAAAACGTTTTTGCAAAAAAGATGACAAAAACGTTCCTTTTTATTACCATCGGTATAGCAGCCGCAATAAGTATGTTTCTTATCATATTCTTTTTGTTTCATGCGGGATTTGGTGCGTGGCATGCGATTCTCCACAAAATCTATACATGGGGTGACCGCTACACAACGCTGCCGGATCTGAATAATGCCAATTTTCTGAGAACAACCTTTATTGTAGCCAGGAAGAGTGCTATAAAAGTTATACTAGTGGCAATACTCAGCCTGCTCATTATCGGATTATGGATAAACGGACGATTAAATAAGAAGGCGCTTATCCCTCTTACAATTGCATTACTCTTCGGGGACTTGTGGATGTTTGGAAACCGGTATATGGTTACGTTTGATCCCAAGGAATGTTTTTGGAATAAAGAAGTTACAGATATTTTGAAGAAGGATCCTGCCCCTTCCCGTATCACAACAGCCGGCCATTTTGAGTTAAACCAGGGTATGGCGCATAATATCGCAAATATTGGGGGATACGATGCCAATGTAATAAAAGAATACAGCGAGTTTGTCAATCTGTTAAGCGGCAAACCCATTGAACAACCAAATATCGTAATGGAAGTATCTCAAATATCTAAATTGACCAATCTTCTTACTTTACGATATTTACTTCTTCCCGCAAACATGAGAATAAATCATCCAGGCTTTACATTATTATATAATGATGCAAAATATGCCCTCTTTGAAAACCTACACGCTTTACCGCAATCTTTTGTTGTCCATAAGGCAAAAGAACTTCATGGACGGGATACAATATTTAAGGAACTTTCCGGCAATGACTTTCAGCCAAAAGAATATATTGTTGTAGAAGAACCTGTGCCGCCTGTTCGGATATCGAATTCCCAAAATATACAAAATGAATCGGTTCCCGAAATCCTTGAATATACACCGAACAGCGTTACAATAAGAGCGTCTCTGCTGGAAGACGGATATCTTGTCCTCAGCGACACGTATTATCCGGGATGGAATGCCTATGTGGATGGCAAACAAAGCAAAATATATAAAACAAATTATGTAATACGTTCTGTCTTCCTTGAAAAGGGAGAACATATCGTTAAATTTATTTACGAACCGATGTCTTTTGTTATTGGCATGATTATTTCCCTATCCGCGCTTATTCTCATTATTCCTGCATGCATTTATTTAGTGATGTATCGAAAGAAGTCTAAGGAATATGTTAGCACTTAATTATAGTCACGAGACACACTACTTATTACTAACTTAAGCAAAATATTATCATACATGTGAAGACGTTCAGCAAAAAATATCATTTCCTGTTATTTACCATTATTATCACCACCCCTCTTTTCGTTTTTCTCAATTCTCTGGTGAATACATTTGTTTATGATGATTACCTCACCATAACAAATAATCATTTTATTCGTGAATGGCGTTATCTTCCCGCACTTTTCAGCAAGAAATATTATGCAATATCTAATGAACTGACCTATCGTCCCGCTGTTACCCTTTCGTATTTTATCGATTATGCCCTTTGGCAATTAAAACCTGCCGGATATCACTTTGCCAATAGTGTTATCCATACCGTTAATGTGGTCTTGTTATATTTTTTGACCTACCGGCTTTTTGGTAATCGTATATCCTCTTTGATTTCTTGCCTTATGTTTTCCCTGCATCCGGTATTCTCGGAGACGGTAAATGCAATAAGCTACCGTGAAGACCTTCTCTCAGCAACCTTTTTGCTGATTGCGTTTATTTTCTTTCTTAAATCTTCAAACAAAACAAGCATAAGAAATCTTATAGTTTTTTACGCCGTATCACTGATTGCTTATTTCTTTGCGCTATTGTCAAAAGAAATGGCAATTACCTTTCCCCTGTTAGCGTTTGCTTACGATTTTATATTTAGGAAAGAAGATTATTCTCAAGGACAAAACACCGAGAAATCATTTTCCGGAATTCATTTTATAAAAAAACGGTTAGTAACACACTATATTGGATATATTGTCATAAGTACCATATATCTGTTTTTACGGTTCGAGGTATTTAAAAATCCAGGCGAAACGTTATCGTATCCTGAAAAAAGCATCTTCGTAAACTTCCTTATGATGACGAAGGTAGTCGGTTATTATTTTAAACTCTTTTTCATCCCCTTTCCCCTGAATGCGGACTATGTTGTTCCTGTTACTTATTCTTTTTTTGAGGGTGCTTTTATTGTTTCCCTTCTATTAATTGTTTGCACTATGGTATTGGTAAAAAAGTGTTGCTTTTCCAGGGCATGGATCTTCGCATTAGCCTGGTTTTTTGTTACGCTTTTGCCTGTTCTTAATATTATTCCCATATTAAACATAATGGCAGAAAGGTATCTCTATATACCGGGCATTGGATTTACCATGTTTGCAGGTTTGGTTTTTGCCAAAAGCATTCAACGTTATCATAGAAAAAAACGTTATTTACTATCGTTTGTAATAATAATTTGCTTCTTATTGATGTGGGGTATAATACAGAGAAACAAAATTTGGCTCAATGAATTTACTTTTAGCACGGAAACGATACGTCGTTCACCGAAGAGCTTCAGGATTTACAACGATCTTGGATATTTTTATTATAATAATGGTTCTATTGATAAAGCCATCCAGGCATTTGAAAACTCTATCCAGGTAATGCCGACACATCCGAAGGCGCATTGCAATCTTGGTGCGGCGTACTCTTTAAAAGGTATGCAGGATAAGGCTATTGAGGAACTGAAAACAGCGGTTCGTTTAAAAGAACAATACCCGGAGGCACATAACAATCTTGGGTTACTGTATAAAAGAAAAGGTTTGTTCGACCTTGCCACCAATGAATATATGGCGGCGCTTAAAACAAACCCCTACCATGCAGATGCTCATAATAATCTCGGAAGTGTATATATTGATGCGGGAAGGTATGACGAGGCCTTTTCTGAATTGGAAAAGGCATTAAAAATCAGAAGCAATTTCGCACTGGCCCACTATAATATGGCAGTAGTCTATTTCAAGAAAGGTCTGGTAGAGGATGCGTATAGAAAACTATTGGAGGCGTATCAACTTGACCCCAATAATGCCGATGTGCATCTCAGCCTGGGTGTTGTTTATAAAGACTATTTTCATGATAAGGCTAAAGCTATTTTCCATTTAAAAGAGTCGTTGCGGATAAATCCGCAGCACAAACAGTCAGAGGAAATGAAAAAGGTTATCAGGGAACTGACTTCACGGTAAAATATATCATGGAACATAATATCGCCATAACATTAATCACATTTGGAGGATTACTTTTTCTCGGACTCCTGACTGACGTATTGGGCCGCCGCACGAAATTACCACGGGTGACATTATTGTTAATCTTCGGTTTCCTTATAGGTCCTTCATGTTTGGATATTTTGCCCGCTTTAGGCGAAAAAAGATTTCCTGCCATTGCGGATATTGCGCTTGTGATGGTTGGTTTCCTGCTTGGGGAAAAATTTACACTTTCTTCCCTCCGCGAATACGGCAGATACGTTTTATGGATTTCTGTTTCTGTGGTTATCGCAACATCAATAATAGTATTTTTTGGTCTCATATTGTTTGGTGTAAGAACAGATATTGCGTTATTGCTTGCCGGAATTGCCTGTGCAACTGCTCCTGCTGCAACAGTTGATGTTGTTCGGGAAGTAGGTGCAAACGGACCATTTTCAAAGATGTTATTAGGAGTGGTAGCTGTTGACGATGCATGGGGTATGATTGTATTTAGTTTTCTGTTGGCTATTGTTCAAACACTCAACGGAAATGGAGGAAATATGGCAACGCTTCTTTTCGGTGTTTGGGAAATAGGTATGTCAATACTTGTTGGTATTGCCCTGGGAATACCATTGGCTTATTTAACGGGACGTATAAAGGACGGTGAGCCCACTTTGGTGGAGGCTTTGGGAGCGGTGTTTCTTTGTGGCGGAATCGCAATCTGGCTTGAAGTATCATTTATTTTGGCTGCAATGGTAATGGGTATCGTGGTTGCAAATCTGGCGCGTCACCATAAACGCCCCTTCCACGCTATCGAAGGAATTGAATGGCCTGTCATGATACTATTCTTTGTGCTGGCTGGGGCTATGCTTCATGCAAAATCACTCCTACAGGTAGGTGTTATTGGAACATTATACATTATCTTCCGGACGGGCGGGCGTCTGATCGGCGGCTGGATAGGGGGCAAAATAAGCCACACGGTACCATTATACAGAAAGTGGATTGGAACAGCTTTGATGCCTCAGGCAGGAATCGCATTAGGCCTGGGACTCGTTGCGGAACAAAAATTACCCGGTGTTGGGAAAACGGTTCTCCATATAGTTATCGGCGCAACGGTGTGGTTTGAGATTACTGGCCCAATAATGACAAAAATAGCTTTGAATCGTGTTGGAGAAACAGACACCAGCAAATAATCGTCAGTAAAATTTGCCCGCTATAAAAAAACTGATGCCGTAAAATATAACAACTAACACTAGTTTTTTTTGTTGCAAAGACCTGCCGATCTTTGCTATACTTCGAAGCTATACGATTTGGTATAATAAATGTGTTAGTTGATATTTATACGTGTAAAAAAGTCGGTTTTTTTAAGGATTTGGTGTTTCGATGATAAGTAAAGAGGCAAAACAGAAAATTATTAACGATCTTAAAATTCATGAAAATGATACAGGATCATCAGAAGTACAGGTAGCATTGCTTACCGGACGAATCAATCATTTGACTGATCATCTAAAGGTGCACAAGAAAGATTATGCATCCAGAAGGGGATTGCTTCAAATGGTCGGTAACCGATCTGCACTACTTAATTATTTATCAAGAACAGATCACGAAAGATATAAAAAATTAATAAACAAGCTAGGTTTGCGTAAATAACTGTAAATTTTAGGAGGAAGCCATATACCTACCAACACCAATGTATAAAAACAATTCAAATGTTCATTCCTTTGCTGGTCAATGGAAATTTTAATAGACACAGATGGAGATGTTAAATGGAACGATTTAAAGTAGAGAAGTTGATCGGCAACAGGACTCTTAGTATAGAAACAGGTAGAATCGCTAGGCAGGCTGATGGTGCTGTGCTAGTGCAATATGGTGAAACTATGGTATTGGTGACAGCGGTTTCTGCCTCAGAAGAAAAGGAAAACGCTGATTTTTTCCCTCTCACTGTTGATTACAGAGAAAAGACCTATGCCGCCGGCAAATTTCCCGGTGGTTTTTACAAAAGAGAAGGACGGCCCTCTCAAAAAGAAATTCTCACCATGCGGTTGATAGACCGCCCTATCAGACCACTCTTTCCGGATACTTACTTCCGTGAAGTTCAGATTATGTCCATAGTACTTTCTGCTGACAGGGAGAATGATCCGGACATACTTGCAATGGTAGGTGCTTCTGCCGCACTATCCGTTTCAAGCATCCCATTTTGCGAGCCCACTGGTTCTGTGAGAGTTGGACAAATTGATGGTAAATTTATTATCAACCCCACACACACCGAATTGGTTCAAAGTAGCATGGACCTTGTTGTTTCCGGTACAGAAGAAGCTGTTATGATGGTTGAAGCGTCTGCTAGGGAAATCCCTGAAGAAAAAATGCTGGATGCCATCATGTTTGGGCACTCTTATATTAAAGAAATTATAAAGCTTCAACGAGAGCTTATTGAAAAATATGGAAAAGAAAAGCAAATCGTTGCCCCCTGCAAAATAAATAAAGACCTCACAGAAGAAATAAAACAGAAATATCATTCCATTATCGCAGAAAAGAATCTGACGCCCGGAAAAGCGAACCGAAAGGAAGCGCTTGACGAGATACTTGCCAATATCATCAGTGAATACTGTGTTGAAAACAACGAAAATGCTCCTGCACCAAAAGAAATTAAAACAATTTTTGAGAATATCGAAACAGTGATTGTACGGGAGCAAATAGTAACAAAAGGATTACGGCCTGATTCCCGGGGGTTGAAGGATATAAGACCTATAACCTGCGAAGTTGGAATTTTGCCGAGGACTCATGGATCCGCTCTGTTTACAAGGGGAGAAACACAGGCAATAGTGGTGGCAACCCTTGGCACTACGATTGATGAACAAAAAGTAGACGGTCTGGAAGAAGAATATACAAAGAAATTTATGCTGGATTACAATTTTCCGCCTTTTTGTGTGGGAGAGACTAAGCCATTACGCGGACCCGGCAGAAGAGAAATCGGACACGGAGCATTGGCTGAACGCGCACTGGCAGAAACTGTCCCACCTTCAAACATATTCCCCTATACGATTCGTGTGGTTTCAGACATCACAGAATCCAACGGATCGTCCTCAATGGCCACAGTTTGTGGCGGTACACTTGCGTTGATGGATGCCGGCGTGCCTATAAAAGCTCCGGTAGCAGGAATTGCCATGGGTCTGGTAAAAGAAGGTAATGATGTTTGTATTTTATCTGATATATTGGGAACGGAAGATCACCTTGGGGATATGGACTTTAAGGTTGCAGGAACGGATAAGGGCGTTACTGCGTTGCAAATGGATATAAAAATTGCCGGAATTACCGAGGAAATAATGCGCGATGCGTTGGTGCAGGCAAGGGAAGGTCGGCTCCATATTCTGCAAGAACTTTCAAAAGTTATTGAAAAACCGAGAGAAAAGATTTCTGTGCACGCACCAAAAATTGTGCACATAAAAATTAATCCGGAAAAAATTGGAATGGTTATTGGCCCCGGTGGAAAAAATATAAAGAAAATACAGGAAGAAACCGAAGCAAAAATTGAAATTGAAGATGACGGTACTGTGATTATTTCTGCTGTGCTTGCCGAATCGGCAGAAAGAGCAAAGACATTGATTGAAAATATGACGAAGGAAGTTGAAGTGGGGAAAACGTATCGGGGAAAAGTTTTATCAATAAAAGAATACGGAGCGTTTGTCGAGATAATTCCAGGGCACGATGGACTCGTTCATATTTCTGAACTTTCTGATGGTTATATTGAAAAGGTTGAAGATGTGGTGCAGGTAGGCCAGGAAATAGTGATAAAAGTAATCGGAATAGACGACCAAAAAAGAGTCAAGCTGAGCAGGAAAGCCGCTTTAAAAGAAAGCGAACAATCCCTCACTCCTACGAGTAAAAATTAACTAAAATTGGGTATAATATTTGGAAAATTTTCAAAAAGGAGGGCGTATTAGAGATTCAGTAAACAAATAATATATCTATTTTATATCTTTTTTATCTTTTTAGGAGGATATAGAAAACGTAATTAGAAGCAAAAAAATTACTAAGTTTGTTCGTTTTTTTAAGTGGTAAGTATTAAATATAAGGAGAATTAAATAATGGCGATTGGCAAAGTTAAGTGGTTTGACGCAAAAAAGGGTTTTGGTTTTATCGAGCAAGAGGGAGGCGGAGACGTTTTTGTTCACTATTCTAATATTGGCGGAGACGGATTCAAAACACTCGAAGACGGCGAAAAGGTAGAATTTGAAGTCGTTGAAGGAGCGAAAGGCCTGCAAGCCCAAAAAGTTAATCGCGTAACTTCCTAAAAATATACGAAATCTTATTTAACGAGCCAGGAGGAAGCAAATTCGGCCATCTTCCTGGCTCTTTTTTTGACAAAAGAGTGGTTTATCAATATCTCATAGGCGCGATCGCGTCGGTAATAATCATAATTCCATTAGCATATTATTATAACAGGGAGATAATTCGCAAAACAAGAGAACTGGAAAAACGCACGATCGATTCTGAACGATTAGCGTTTGCCGGAACATTAGCAGGGGGACTCGCCCACGAGATTAAAAACCCACTCAGCACACTAAACATCCACCTCCAACTTCTCAGAGAAGATCTGCAAAATATCATTGGTACTTCAAGCGAACACACGCAAAAGGTATATAGAAAAATAGAGGTTATCCAAAAAGAAGCACAACGGTTGGAAGAAATTTTGAATGATTTTCTCAGGTTCGCCAAAGGCCAAAAACTGGAACTGGAATATTGCAATGTTAATGAAATTATAGATGAAGTAATCAACTTTGCAACACCGGAAATAAAACTGAAAAATATTGCTGTTCTTAAAAGCTATCATCCCGATATGCCTTTATGTTATCTGGACAGCAATCTTATAAAACAAGCGTTTCTTAATATTATTATCAACGCACAACAAGCAATGGACAATGGAGGGGAACTTATGATTCGAACCTCAAAAACAAAAACGGTGTTACAAATAAATATAACAGATACAGGCCATGGTATTCCCAAAGAGTCGATTAATAAAATTTTTCACGTGTACTATTCTACCAAAAATACAGGTACTGGTCTTGGGCTTCCCACTACGAAAAGAATTATAGAAGACCACAGAGGCGCCATTAGTGTTCAAAGCGAAGAAGGCAAAGGTACAAATTTTACGATACTATTACCCATAAACTTCGAAAATGTCTCAGTATAATACGACAATTCTGATCATTGATGACAATGAGGAGCATGCAAATGCTACGGCGGAAGCAATACAAAAAGTAGGATACAAATGCATTATTGCTACCTGTGGCAAAGAGGGTTTGAGGGTTATTGAATCGGAAGAGATAGACATTGTAATTACCGACTTAATGATGCATGATTTCAGCGGTATGGAAATCCTCAAAGCAACCAAAGAAAAATTGCCTGACGCTGAAATTATTCTGATAACCGGATATGGTACTGTGGAAACGGCTGTTGACGCCATGCAAAAAGGAGCTGCTACCTTTCTTACGAAACCAATCAATATTAATCATTTACGCGCTGAAATTAATAAACTCGTTGAAAAACAAAAATTGGTAAGAAATAATATCTTATTACAGAAACAACTCGATGAAAAATACGGTCTATCCGGAATTATTGGCAATAGTCCAAAGATGCAGAAAGTATTAACAATGGTAAATCAAATTGCCGGTACAAACGCCACCGTATTGATCACAGGAGAAAGCGGTACAGGAAAAGAACTTATAGCAAAAACTATACATAATAACAGCCAAAGGAAGCATAACCCTTTGGTAATCCTGAACTCTGCCGCAATTCCGGAAAATATTCTTGAGAGTGAACTTTTTGGGCACGAAAAGGGATCATTTACCGGGGCATTGTATCAAAGGAAGGGAAAATTTGAATACGCCCATCACGGCACACTCTTTCTGGATGAAATAGGTGATATGCCTCTTCCTACACAAGCGAAATTGTTGCGTGTTTTAGAAGACGGGATAATTACCCGCATAGGGAGCAATGAATCCATAGAAGTAGATGTGCGTTTAATTGCAGCTACGAATCAGGAACTGGAAAATCTTATAAAAGAAGGAAAATTCCGGGAAGACCTGTATTTTAGATTAAATGTCATTCGTATCAAACTGCCTCCTCTCCGGGAAAGACTCGAAGATATTACATTGCTCATTGACGCATTTATACGTGAATTTTCACTCTCATACAACAAGGAAATTTTGCAAATTACCCCCGAAGCCAGAAAAATATTATTAAAATACAATTGGCCGGGAAATATCAGAGAACTAAAGAATTGTATTGAAAGTATGGTTGTAATAACTACGAAAAAATGTTTAGATATTGAAGACCTGCCGGATCATATTGCAAATGTGAGTGAAGATACTCCAGCCTCTCATGGTTTGGTGGCTGGAATGACCATAGAAGATGCCGAAAGAGAACTCATTAAGTGTACATTAGCTACAGTGGGAGGCAACAGAGAAGAAGCGGCAAAGATGCTTGGAATAGGCGAGAGAACTCTTTACAGAAAGCTCGACCTTTATCATTTGAAATAATACTTGTAAAAATTTTTAGAATGATTGATTTCGCATGTTAGAAATCAGAGTATGCGCCAACTGCAAAAGAAGTCTTTCCAAAATCGATATTGAATCGGGAAATGCTTTCTATCAGGAAGGAGGCAAGGTAATCTGTGGTAATTGCCTGGCCGGGCTAACAAAAACAGAAGAAGAATATGAAAAAAATGACTTTGTCCTGGAGGCTATCTTAAGCGAAGTAAAAAATATTAATCGTACGTTAACTTATGAACCCGCATCATGGTTAACAATACTGGCAGCCGTTATACAGTGTTTTGTATTTGGTTCCCTCATTTTTGCCTACCTTCATCGCCATGGCGATGTTCATTCCTATTTATTATTAGCCCTCGTTTTTCAAGTAATGGCTTTGACCTTTTTTGTGATAAAAAAATAATGATGAAATATTACTTGACTTTCATTTTTATCTTTATATAATCAGTAATCATTATTGAATGGTAATATTTTCATTTTAACGATCGGAGGAAAAGTATGGGTATACAAGTTGGACAATGTGCGCCGGGTTTTACAATGCAGGGTGTGGTGGGTGAAAAATTTGAGGACTTTTCTCTGGACAATTATAAGGGGAAATGGGTGGTGCTTTTTTTCTATCCCCTGGATTTCACCTTTATATGTCCGACGGAAATAACAGAATTTTCAAAACGAGACGGAGATTTTAAGTCGCTCAATGCTCAGGTATTGGGGATAAGTATTGATAGTGTCTTCTCGCATAAAGCCTGGCTGAAGGATCTTGGGAAACTTAATTTTCCTTTGCTCAGTGATATCACAAAAGAAGTTTCAAGGAAATATGGAGTATTGCTTGAGGACAAAGGTATTGCATTAAGAGGTACATTCATCATCGACCCTGAAGGCAAGGTAAAATACCAGCTCGTACACGATTTGGGTGTTGGCAGAAGTGTTGAAGAAATTCTTAGGGTTCTTAACGCTTTACAGACCGGAGAACTTTGTCCCGTTGAATGGAAACCAGGAAAAAAGACTCTGGGAAAGGGCTAAGTGCCAATAGAGAAGGAAAAAACAATATTACGCTGCAAGCAAATAAGTTGTTCTCATTCCTCCTCTGGAATAAATTTTATAGGGTGGGCAGGACATTGCCCACCCTGCAAAGTTTGAAATTCCTTGTCATGTAACGTAAATTTATAGTAAATATATTGTATCGAAAATCTTCAACCCCTACGTTATGATATGGATTTTTGTAGTAATTATTGATTTTCCTTTTCAATAGTACACAATAATCCTCTTAATTGGTAAGAACCAAAGGCGGGATCGTACGGTGGTTGATTATTAGTTAATAAATTGGCATTCGATTCCCAAACGCCAAATTCAGGGCCTGCTTTTTCAGGAAACCACCATCCATGTTCCACGCTTATCACCCGAGGATGAATATCTTCCGTAACCAGCGCCTTCATTCTGATGCTCCCTCTGGGCGATCGCACAATAACCCAATCGCCCTGATGTATTCCCTTTTCCCCAGCAGTTTTCGGATGTATCTCTACCTGAGGATGCGGTCTCCGTTTTCTCAGTGAGGGAATTTGCCTGTGCTCGCTCTGAAAAAATTCTTTTCTGCGGCTTCCTGTTATCAGTACATAGGGAAATTGTTCCGCCAGTTCGGGGGTTTGCTGCGGACTTTCCGGCGGTTCTTTGTATGTCGGCAGAGGATCGTACCCCAACCTCTGCAATGATTTTGAATAAAGCTCTACCTTTTTTGAGGGGGTTCTAAATCCTTTTTCTTCATACCTTCTGTATTCATGTGGTGGATAAAAAAATCCTGATTCTTTCAATTTCTGATAATCTATCCCTAATGGTTCTAATTGATAATTCATTACGTCTTCCAGGCTTTCATCGCTTCCCGGCAGGTGCAGACGTTTGGAGAGTTCATTCATTATCCATTCGTCCTGCCTGCATTCCCCATGTTGCGTTATTTTTTGCTGTGCCATGACCATGTTTTCTACTACCAGAGGATATCCGATTACCTGTTTTACTTCCGTCCAGAAGGCGGCAGGGAGAACATAATCTGCCAGTGCCGCGGTGGGAGTCATAAAGAGATCGGTAACCACCAACAATTCCAGCTTTTGCAAACTTTCAAACACCTCTCTTGAATTCGCAACGGTAATCAGCGGATTGTTGCCAAAGATAAGAAGCGCCCGCACCTGGTACGGATCTCCGGTTCGCATTGCCCGGAATAATGTGGGAATATGAGCAGACGGCATGAATGCCCTCCAACCACCCAGGAGTTTGAATGTATCCGCCCCTAAACGTTTCTTCAGCATGCCTTCCGGCAGTTTATCCTTGAGGGTAGGATAACTGCGGATGATATTTTTACCGATAATATCGCCGCCGGGGTTGTCAATGTTGCCTGTTAATGCGCGTAAAATGGCGATGCTTCTGACAGTTTGCAGGGAATTCGGATTCTGTTCAATGCCAAGTCCCCATTCTAATATTGCGGGTTTATTCAAAGCATATGTCCTTGCAGCTTTTACAATATCAGACGCGGCAACCCATGTGATCTCCTCTGCCCACTCAGGCGTAAATGTTTTTACATGTTCCTTCAGTTCTGAAAACCCATACGTCCATCTCTCCACGAATTCCTTGTCATAAATATCTTCCTTTATGATAACGTGTATCATTGCAAGCGCTAAAGCCGCATCAGTACCGGGTCTCACAGGCAACCATTGTCCGCAGCGTTTTGCCGTTTCCGACCTCCTCGGATCCACGGCTATGCCGATTGCTCCCTTATCCAGAGCCCTTTTAACGGAAATGGCTAATTCACCGTCTGGCCCGGAAACCAGCGGATTGTGCCCCCAGAATAAAATGCACTTTGGCGATACTTCCCCATAGTAATCTCCGACAACAAAACCACCATACATAATATTGCTTACCGTAATTCTGGGGATGAAACATTGCGCCAAACCTGGCTCGTACCAATTAGGCGTCCCCAGAGCGTTTGCAAAACGCACGACATGCATGTAATGGTGCCTTCCCGTTCCCTGCCCCAGCGCAATCGATTCAGCCCCATGTTCCTTTCTCAAGATATCCAGTTTGGAGGAGATTTCGTCCAGCGCCCTTTCCCACAAAATACTTTCCCACTCCATGCTTCCCCTTTTGCCTTTGCGCAACAGAGGGGTTCTCAAGCGGTCAGGATGGTTTGCTATTTCAGGAGACATTACCCCTTTAACGCACATCCATCCCTTATTCATGGGTGAAGCAGGGTCTCCCTTTACTTTTACAACCTTTCCATCTTTAACGGACACAATAACGCCGCAACCGCCATGGCAGATTCTGCAAATGCTTTTATAGGTTTTTACGCTATCAGTTGAAGTTGTCACCATACTCTCCTGAAATTTTCAGATTATTACCATCTAATTAAACCTTGTTCGCACCATTCCCCACAACATTCCAAAGCCAAGCGCTCCTGCCCTGAGGACTAGGAGAAACGGGACGCATAGCCCGACGATGCAGTCTTTCCTGATTCCCAATTTCATTAAAGGCAGGGAGAGAAGGAAGAAAAAGGCGCCGGAGCCAGATGCCGCATATAAACCTGCGGGGGAAAAAACAGAAAAGGAAATGCTCATTAAAAAAAGAAGCAAAAAAAATATCTGTAATTTTAATGTTTGAGGGGTATAAGTATCTTTAAGCATCTTGTCAGGAAACTTCTTGTATACAACCGCCCGCCAGTATCCTCTCCAGAATTTAAGCCTAGCATACCTTTTTACCGAGTCTGGATGATCCAGGTGAAATACAATGGCGTTTGGATTGAATACCATTTTGTACCCCATCTTTGACATTCGGTACGATAATTCCGTATCTTCATTATTCGCTACAGGAAAGCTCGTGTCAAAACCGTCAAGTTGAAGGAATATATCTTTGCGAAACCCTGCGGAATACGTATCAACCATGTCGATTGATTCCGCTTTTTTCAGCATTTCAAATCTTTCCTCAAACTCAAGCTGGGCAAAACGGGCAACAATGCTTTTCTGTTTATTCTTGTATGCCCCCTTTACTGCCATTACATTTTGATCGCTGAACGGTGCAACCATTTCCCGTATCCAATTGGAATCCGGTACGCAATCAGAATCGGTAAATAAAATAATTTCCCCTTTTGCCTCCTTTGCACCTTTGTTCCTTGCCGTTGCAGGCCCCTGGTTTTCCTGCCAGAGATATGTTATATCATAACCCTGAGCAATTTCTCCCGTAGCGTCTTTTGAGCCGTCATTGACCAAAATAACTTCATAGGAGTCTGAGGGATAGTTTTGTTGTTTCAGGGCCTGTAAACATTGCCCGATTGTTTTTTCGGCATTATAGGCAGGTACGATGACTGATACAATGTACGACATACTTTTGAATGAAATGAAAAAATAAAATGTAGGGGTTTAAAATATTCATCCCCTCCTTTGTTAACAAATGAGCGTAATCCCATGTTGTAATAAATAGTTAAATATATTATCGAACGATAATTCCCGCGTATCCTACCACCTGATCATAATCATCAGTAACGTCTCCGCTTGTTGCGTAACGAATGAGTTTTGTTTCTTTTGCGCCGCGCTCTTTGGAACACACTAACATAATCACCGCCGGATAGATCCCACACATGGAAATACGGAATTCGTGTACTTTGTTGTATAAACCATCTTCATTAAGTGCCAAAATTTCATCGATGGCAATTCTATCTTTTCTGTTTGCAGACTCTTGGGGTTCGTGATGCGTCATGTCGGAAGAAGCTACTACAAGGGCATCCGGACACAATTTCTGTAATACCAGAGACATGCATTTCCCGACAGTTTTTAATTCCTTAATATTTCGTGAGGAAATAGTCATAACCACTATTTTTGTGTCCGGTTTAAAATATTGAATAAAGGGTAATTGTACCTCGGCAGCATGTTCATACAAATGAGCCTCTTTATCTCTTTCTATAAGATGGCAACTCGCTACCAATTCATTTACCACTTCCTCATTTACCGCAATATCTCCAAAGGGAGTATTCCAGAAACCGCCGGGCCAGATGGAGTAAGGCTTGCCATACCCGGTATGATTTGGAGACAATATCACTACTGTGTCCGGTATCGTTATGTACGAATACAAACTTCCGGCAACGCTGCCGGAATACATATATCCCGCATGGGGAGAAACAACTCCCAGGGCGGATTGTTTTTCACAATCCTTGATGATAAGAGTATCAATCTCATACCGTAACCGGTTTTTGTCACTGCTGTAAAACGACCCTGCAACGGCTGGTTGACGTATCATATCCATTTCTGGCCACTATAAAATAACAGTATAATAATGAGGTAAATAAATCACTTACACTTTTGTCGTACCAGAAAAGCAGTCGAATACATTTTAAAACGCTAAAATTTTAAGAATATTTCTTGAAAACAATGATAGCAGATGTTATCTTTTTTGTATGATTATCAATCCGATTAACAGACTTTGTTATTCTTCTTTAACGATCTTTTTTCACGATAGATTTGAAGAACAAAAATAAATGGCGGTGTAGCTCAGCTGGTTAGAGCGGCGGATTCATAAGCCGCAAGTCGGGGGTTCGAGTCCCTCCACCGCTACCATACTTCAGACCTTAAAGATTCAAAAACCCTTTAAATTCCAAATCCTTACCCACTTTTCTTATTAATTCATCTTCGTCGCATGCAAAACAAGGATTGATTTCAATTTGTCCTATTACATTATTATCCGAATCAGTCGGAATAGTAATCCCCGCTTTTTGCAACCATCGGCCAAACATATTCACCATGTCTTTTTGAGCCGTTGAGGGAGAATCGTTTCCTTCCGTATTTTTTATTGGGGAAAATTCATCTTTGCGGGCAACTTCCATGATTACACCCTTTTTCACATGCTTTAGTATATCAAAAATAAACGTTTCAAACTTAATGGCATTATTTTCTTCGGGAGTATTCAATTTTCCCTTCATATCAATAAAGGGAACCTTTTTTATCGCTATATGATACGGCAGATATGTTTCCATTTGAAACAGTCTTTCAAGAAAAGCAATGCTGAATATATGAATCGCAATATTTCCTGCATCGTATTTTAATGAACCATCATTATTTTTTGCATATCTGTCTTCCTGGCTCAGTTCCGTATACTCAACCACGTGCAAGTGTCCGTTAAGAGAAACAATAACTCCTACCTTCTCTTCAGGATTACGTTTTTTAACTACCTTCGATGACATATCTGCACTATTCACTAGATGATAGCCGATAAATACCGGGTCTGCCATTTTTATGAGTACGTTATCCACCTGATGATAGAAAATATGTTTAATACGCCGTTTTTTCATATCGGTTATGATATTTTTTTCCTGAAGGGCAAGAATAGTACCACCATGACCATTTGGGCTCATTACGATATTTGACCTTGTATTCATTAAAAGTTTGCCGTTCCTATTTACCGCGGGAATCATTCGTTGGGTAAAAAAGCATATCCCTTGTGGGTCCAGCCCGAAGAATGCGTTCGAATGAAAAAACGTCTTCGTATCGTTGTCGTTTGTTTCACTCGTCATAATATACCAGGGAACAGATGTATTATATTTTATTTGCAGGGCGTAAATTTTCTCGGCATGAAGTTGAAAGATGCTTTTCTTGTTAACCGGCGATATGGGAAGCATGCCCTTCGGGCCGTCAATTCCCAACCTTGTTCCCTGCCCTCCCGCTACGGTAAGAACGGCAATTTCTCCCCTGCACAATGCATCTTCACCCATTTGCCTGGCTTTTTCAGCAATTTTCTTTTCTTCATTATTTTTGGGAATACCAATAATATGTGGAGGCTGTAAATTTTTCTGAAATGTATCCGGAGTTGAATTGAGATGCTCGTGAAAAAGTTTTTGCAGAAGCGTAAAATCTATTGAAGATATTTGTTCCAAAAGATGTTGTTTTTCTGAAGCGGACAGTTCTTCCCACCAATTAAATATGTGAGACTGTCCGGCCTCGAATACCTTTTCTATATGTTGGCGGTAGTCGGGATATGCTTCCTCAATAGAATCCTTGTTTGCTGTGTTCATATTTATAATATATAGCGGCTAAGGTCTTCATCCTTCACTATTGCCTGCAATTTATCATTTACGTATTTATCATCAATAGTCACTTCCTTCTTCTCCATATCGGGCGCATCAAAAGAGGCGTCTTCCAGAAGTTTTTCCATAACAGTATGTAACCTTCTTGCGCCAATGTTCTGCGTACGTTTATTAACTTGTACTGCAATTTCTGTAATTGCCTCAATTGCTTCATTTTTGAAATCAACTTTAATCCCTTCTGTTTCGAGGAGCGACTTGTATTGTTTAATTAACGCATTTTTTGGCTCTGTTAATATGCGCAAAAATTCTTCCTTCCCCAAATCTTCCAGCTCGACCCGAATGGGGAATCTTCCCTGCAGCTCTGGAATCAAATCAGAAGGTTTTGACACATGAAACGCTCCTGCCGCTATAAAAAGAATGCGGTCGGTCTTGACGATCCCGTATCTTGTATTTACTGTGGTACCTTCTACAATCGGCAAGAGGTCTCTTTGCACCCCCTCGCGGGAAACATCAGGACCTCTGCTTGTTTCACGGCCTGCGATTTTATCTATTTCATCCAAAAAAATAATTCCAAACTGTTCTGTCCTCCGAATGGCTTCCTGTATCGCCTTTTCTTTATCAACCAGTTTTTCCGCTTCCTCGTGTATCAAAATCCTTTTTGCCTCGGCAACAGCAACCTTACGCACCTGAGCGCGTGGTGGAAGCATTTTTTCCATCATGTTTTGAAAATCCATCCCCATTTCTTCCACCCCGGCAACAAACCCTTGCAATACAAACGATTTTTCATGAACGGTAAGCTCCACCGTCCGGTTTGCAAGTTCACCACTCTTCAATTTTTTCCTTAGTTTTTCACGCGTTTTCATTCGCTGATCTTCCCTTGCCTCCTCCTTTTCCTTATCCATCTTCTCAGAACTCTTTGGAGTTGGCGGCAACAGCAGATCCAAAAGACGTTCTTCTGCCAATTCTTCCGCTTTATCCTGAACTTCTTTCAGCATCTCCGCCTTCACCATATTAACACCGATCTCGGTAATATCACGTATCATAGACTCAACATCACGCCCATGATATCCTACCTCAGTGTACTTAGACGCTTCTATCTTGAGAAAAGGAGCCCTTACCAGCGAGGCCATACGGCGTGCTATTTCCGTTTTTCCCACGCCAGTCGGCCCTATCATGATTATGTTTTTGGGCAATATTTCTTCGCGTAATTCTTCAGAAAGCTGATGCCTGCGCCAACGATTTCGTATCGCAATCGCCACGGCGCGCTTGGCGTTTTTCTGTCCAATAACATATTTATCCAGTTCCTCAACGATTTTTCGAGGCGTCAATTCCTCCACTTCTATATTTCCTCCACTTTGATATTTTTGTTGGTATATACACAAATATCCGCCGCAATGTTTAACGATTCCCCAACAATTTCTTTAACCGACAGAGAAGAATGCTTTACCAGCGCGCGGGCGGCGGCAACTGCATACGATCCGCCGGAGCCGATACCGATAATACCGTCATCAGGCTCAATTACATCACCGCTCCCGGAAATCAGGAAAGAATGCTGTTTATCTATTACGACAAGAAGAGACTCCAGCCTTCTTAATACTTTATCTGTTCTCCATTCCCTTGCCAGTTCATGAGCACTCCGCAGTACATTGCCCTGATACTGTTCCAGCTTTGCGTCAAAACGCTCCATCAGTGCAAAGGAGTCCGCAGACGAACCTGCAAAACCGACCAACACCTTATCATGATATAATCTTCGGATCTTTTTCGCATCGTGCTTCACTACTGTAGCATGCATCGTGACCTGCCCGTCACCACCAATGGCAACATGCCCGTCTTTTCGAACTGATAAAATTGTTGTGGATGAAATGAACGGTTTCAATATAAATACCTCAATGTTTTTACTTTGCAATCATTCAAGACCAAATGGTATCAACAAAATTAAAAGTTATCAAGGGTTTTCTCTTCTGCGGCACTTTCTCTTTTTTCCAAAGTTTGACAAACAAAAAAATGATCGTATAATTTGTAAAGACATTCTAACTTAACCTGTTACGTTCAGCTATACAGATGAAATAATTCATTCGTGGCTTCAACCTTTTAATAAGGAGGAGAGAGAGATGATTGCAAAAGACATCATGAATAAAATCGTCGTTGCTGCAAAAAGAGGTACCATTGGCCGTGATTTGGCAGTAAAACTCCTATCGGGAATGTACAGCGGATTGCCTGTTGTTGACGAAAAAGGCCGGGTAATAGGAGTGGTAACCGAGTTTGATCTTCTGAAAGTAATAAAAGAGGGGAAAAAACTGGAACAGGTAAAGGCAGAAGAGATCATGACAAAAACCCCTGTATGCGTAAAAGAAAATTCTTCCGTCGATGATGTTATAGACCTTATGACAAAACATAATATTATCAGAGTCCCTGTAGTGAGAGACGACGTGCTTGTCGGGATTATTTCACGCTGCGATATATTGAGCAGCGTGGTAGAACCGGAGTTTGTAACCGTTTGTTACGAATAATATTATTACCCTCGGATGCTTCGCAAATGGTTTTCCCTGATGGGTGTGCATGCACACCCATCCTTGTATAAATAATAAACTATTTTATCTATTTTCAGGTAAATTATTCCCGATGATTGCTTTTTCTAAAAAAATCGGAAATACTCTATGGTAAATACCTTCGGGGGCTCTGTTTTTAAATGTCTCATATAGTGTTGATTGTTTATTTCTGATCATCTATTCAACTATAATAATATTCTTTTTATCCTTGGAGTTCTCGTTTGCACCGCAATATCTTTTGTTTTGCCAGTTTGTCCTGATTACGTGGAGTAGTGACTATGAAGACGATGGAAATAAAACAGAGGGAAAAAGTGGTTTCAATTCTTTCTGAGGTTTTATATACAGAAGAAGGAGTCGTTTTTGCCTATTTATACGGTTCTTTTGCTACAGAGAGTATTTTTAACGATATAGATATTTTTATCTACATACGCAACGATAAAAATCCATTCACCTATCCGGTAGCGATAAAAGAAAAGTTATTTGATGCGATAAATAAATCGGAGATAAATACATTTACCATTGATGATTTTGACGTCAGAATTATAAATGACGCACCATATGACATTGTTATTAACATCCTATGTGAAGGAAAACTGATGGTTGATAAAAATTTTGACTTAAGAACCGACTTCATAGAAAACATGTCAAACAAATATCGCGCTAATTATTTTGTTCTTGATGAGGCATACGATGAAAGTAGATAGAAAACGTGTGATGGGTTATCTGTATGATATTTCTTCTAATACGCGTGATATTGAAAGTCTTTTTAAAAAACATTCTGTGGAAGAAATCCTTAAAGAAAAACATCTCCTCAAGAGTATAAAGTATTCACTGATAGAAATATCGGAAGCCATGTCTTTGGTTCTTCAACATATACTTGCCAAACAGTACGCTGTCCCCGCAAAGGGTTATATTGATACAATTAAAAAAGCCTCTGAGGTGGGTATTGTTTCTCAAAAACTTTCTGATACGCTAAAACCTTTTTTTGATTTCAGGAATTCCCTTGTTCATAGGTATTGTATTATTGATGATAAAAAACTTCTGGAAAATTGCATTACAAAATACAAAGAATTTTTTACCTTTATTGAAGAAATAGAGAAGTTGCCAGGCACCAATTAATATAATACCAATCCTCTCGAATTAGGAACAAAAATGGCTGAACAAACTATCAAATTTGACATTTCCGGCATGCATTGCGTCAATTGCGCTTCAACAATTGAACGAAAACTCAAGGGGGTAAAAGGCATTAAGTCGGTACGCGTTAATTTCTCCAATGCAACCGGTCTGGTCAGCTATGATACAAATACCATAAACAAGAACAACATTGCAAAATTTATAAAAAGTCTCGGTTACTCTGCAAAAGAAAGAATACGAATAGACCAATCTTCAAAAGAGTCCCTCCAAAAGATATGGCTTATTTATAGTATTACAACTTCCATTGTTATGATGGTATTCATGTATGTTCCTTTTCCCGGACTCGTTGAGAAATATTTATCTTACATACAGCTAGGTCTCGCAACAATTACAATATTGGGGCCCGGAATGGATTTTTTTATCAGCGCCTATAAGTCTGTCAAAAACCTTTTTGCCAATATGGACGTCCTGGTCTCTCTGGGCATTTTGTCTGCTTTTATATACAGCACATTTGCCATTTTCGGCATTTTTGGCACATCAAGCCACGCATTTTTTGAAACCTCCGTAATGCTGATTGCCTTTATTCGCATTGGTAAGTATATGGAAGAACGTGCAAAAGGAAAAGCAAGCATGGCATTACAAAAACTCATAAAATTACAGGCAGACAAAGCACGTTTGCTTTCTCCTGAAGGAAAAGAAACGGAAGTGAATGCTTCAAGTCTTAACGTTGGAGATACGGTTATCGTACGGGCGGGTGAAATTATCCCCGTGGATGGTGAAATCGAAGAAGGAACCTCAACTATTGATGAGTCGATGGTGACAGGCGAATCTCTGCCGGTTGCAAAGAAAAAAGGCGACCGCGTCATCGGGTCGACAATGAACAAAACGGGAGTTCTCATTATAAAAACCTCAAAGGTTGGAGAAGATACTGTTTTATCACAAATTATTAATATGGTAGAAGATGCTCAAATGGATAAGGCGCCTATCCAGCGGTTCGCGGATAACGTATCCAATATTTTTGTTCCCATCGTCGTTGCTATTTCCATAATAACGTTTCTCTGCTGGTATTTCATATTTTATCATGCCGCTTCTCAGCCCCCTCTTGTATGGGCGTTAAAAACAGCGGTTGCAGTTTTGGTAATAGCATGTCCCTGCGCTCTTGGGCTTGCAACACCCACTGCCATCATGGTGGGAAGCGGTATCGGTCTTAATAATTCAATACTTATAAAGAGAGCCAGCGCCCTTGAACAAATTGCGAGAATAGATACTATCGTATTTGACAAAACAGGAACTATTACAGAAGGAAAATTTGGCGTGGAAAACATCGTTCCTTCGGGAGAAATAAATGACAATGATCTTATTGCCCTCGCATCCGCAGGTTGCGCCTTTTCGAATCATCCTCTTTCCTTGTCTGTTGTTGATGAGGCAAAAGCAAGAAAACTTTCGTGGGATACGGTTCAGGATTTCAGAGAACTTGCAGGCAGCGGAATACAATGCAAATATAAAGACAAAACCCTAATGATAGGCAATGAGTCCCTTATGACTTCGAACAACATTACTATCGACTCCTTACAAAACAAAACAAAAGAATTGGAGGTTAAGGGAGAATCCATTCTCTACGTTTCTTACAATAATACCTGCCAGGGCGTATTGGGCCTTATGGATAAGATAAAACAAAACGCAAAAGAGGCGATATCCTCATTACAACAAATGAATATACGCACCGTAATGATGACAGGAGATAGTGAACTCGTGGCGAACGCAGTCTCTTCCGCAGTAAATATAAAAGAATACCGTTCAAAAGTACTGCCGGGGGAAAAAAGAGACGTAGTAAAAAACTATCAGGAACAGGGAATGAAAGTAGGGATGATCGGCGATGGTATAAATGATGCTCCTGCGCTGGCTCAGGCGGATGTGGGTATTGCCATAGGAGCAGGCACCGATGTTGCCAAGGAAACAGGCGATATTATACTTATAAAAAATGATATTATGGATGTCGTACGTGCCATACAGTTAGGGAAAAAAACACTCACAAAGATACGTCAAAATTTATTTTGGGCTTTTTTTTACAATTCGATTGGGATTCCAATTGCCGCTGGAGTCCTGTCTCCTTACTTTGGCATAAGCCTAAAACCTGAATACGCAGGACTTGCAATGGCGTTTTCTTCCGTTTCCGTAGTAACAAACTCTTTACTTCTAAAAAAGCTATCCTTCCGCTCATAAAGGCATAAGGTCCCTTCCCGCTATTTTTGCGCCTAATTTCCATGATACTGTCGTTTGTCTTCTTTCCTTTTTTGTTAGTTCCGTATACACAGAAATCACATCCGCTCCCGGCTTACTGCCGGTACATATCGCTTCTGCTGCAAAAAGACCCGACGACAATGCACATGAAATTCCTTCTCCAAAGGCATTCAGAAATCCCGCTGCTTCCCCCACCAGGAGGATATTGCCCTTTCCCAGATAAAAATTCCCTGTAGTACACATATTATTTCCAAGACAGCTTGTTTTTCTTATTAATTTTTTCAATGTCAGGCCGTGTACTTTCTCCAGCATTTGCCGATATGTACTCAGGCAGGGAAAAACTTTTCCCCCTTTTCTCACTGAAGTCCCAAATACCTGCAAGTCGTCCTTTACGCTGAACCACGCATATACTTCGCCATATTTTTGATCTAAAAACCCATGATAAAAATATGGATCTAACTGAGACTGCCCTTCATAATAATTTTGATACGCAATGAACCATTTCAAATTACGCTCAAATTCGGGTGACAGCATTGCTCTGATTTTGGATTTGCTTCCTTCTGCACTCACTAAATACCTGCATTTCACCTGATGCAATTTATTTTTCGAGGAATCAAAATAATGTACATTGATCACATTATTTTCAATCTCAAACCCCTTAAACTCGGAGCAATCCACAACTTCCGCACCGGAATTGCTAATAAGCCAGTAATCGTATTCCGAACGCCATATATTCGGCGCCCCTTCGTTGTTTTTTGAAAAAGGCCAGTCTGAATAATTTTCATCACTGCTCCAAAACCTTACCCCTTTTAACAACTTTGGTTTTACATAAACAGAATCGGGAATTTTACCAAAATAGCGTTCTGTGATCTCCTGTGATTTTTTAAAAATGATACCTGAACAAATCTTATATCGGGGCAGTTTCTTTTTCTCCAGCACAAGCACTTTTGCCCCCTCATCTGTGAGTTTTTTTGCTGCGGCAGCACCTGACGGACCTGAACCTACTACTATTGAATCGTATGTGTCTTTCATCTTATACTCGTTCTATCCAATTAAATTCCAGAAACAGTAATGGACTTTTTTAAAACTTATTTGATGGAATATACTTTCAAGGTTAGAATGAAAGGAGTTGTTTACCAAGGTATATTCAACATTAACACTGACAAAGTAAAAAACCAGTATAGCTATGAAATATCCTTTTTGTCAATCAGAACAATGAGCAATGAGATTGTCGGAAAAACAGGAGGTGAAAAAATGATAGCAGAAATCAGTGTGATACCAATTGGCGCGGGTATTGACCTGGCTAAGCATGTCGCAAAAGTTCTCAAAGTAATCGATGAAAGCGGTCTTGACTACAAACTCAACGCAATGGGAACGGTTGTTGAAGGGGATAGCGATAGTGTTTTTGATTTAGTGAAGAAATGCCATAATGCAATGCTCGAAACATCGCAAAGAGTTTATACTACGATAAAAATTGATGAAAGGAGAGATACAACAGGCAAAATGCTCGATCACAAAGTACAGGCAGTTGAGCAGGCTGCGGGAAGAAGTTTAAAAAAATAAGGACTCTGTATAATTTATTCCGGGAGTACAAAAATGAAAAAAACATTTTTTGTGTACCAACTAACACTTATACCATTTATTTTATTTACAATGTATTTTATCAATGGTAAAGGAGCACATGCCATGCAATCAATAAAAGGGAAAAAAGTCGTAATGATTATCGCAAAAAATAATTTCAGAGATGAAGAATTACTGGAACCAAAAGCGATTCTTGAAAAAAACGGTGCGACGGTAACAATCGCATCTTCTTCACTTAAAGAATCCACGGGGATGTTGGGAGCAAAAGTAACTCCGGATATTCTTTTTACGGATATAACTGTTGAAGATTTTGACGCGGTAGTATTTGTTGGAGGTACAGGGTCGAGTGAATACTGGGACAATCCCACGGCACACAAGATTGCAAAAGACGCCTGCGCGGCAAACAAAATAGTGGGAGCAATCTGCATAGCCCCGGTAACACTGGCAAAGGCAGGATTACTGAAAGGAAAAAAAGCCACAACATATTCTTCTACCGTAAATGATATCAAATCCGAAGGCGCAAATTATACTGGTGCAAACGTTGAAAGAGATGGTAACATTATTACATCAGAAGGTCCGAAATCAGCAAAGAAGTTTGGTGAAACAATTGTAAAGGCGCTTCAGCAATAGAGGAATATCTCTCTATGCCAATCCAATGGCACAAAACAACATGTTCATACTGCGGCTTTGGCTGCGGTTTAATGGTTGGAGTTGACAGGGGAAAGATCGTTGAAATTAAAGGAATGGAAGGCCACCCAACCAATGATGGAATGATCTGCACTCTTCCCGCCAACTCTGTTCCCATCTTTGGCGCAGAGGGGAGGCTGACAAAGCCAATGATCCGGCGCGATGGAAAGTTATCCCCCGTAACGTGGGAAGAAGCTATTGCGCATGTTGCCGCACAATTAAAAAAGATAATAGAAACTCATGGGCCCGGGGCAGTCGCTATTCATAGCGGTGCGATATGCATGACAGAAGAGTATTATCTGATGAACAAATTGCTGAAGGCTTCCATCGGTTCTAATAATATAGAGTCCAGCACCCGTCTTTGTATGGCAAGCTCGGCAATGGGTTTTGTTTCAACTATCGGGGCAGACGCTCCCCCTGCATGTTATGATGATATAGAAATGGCGGATTTATTCTTTATCGCAGGCAATAACATGGCGGTTTCCGTGCCGGTATTATTTATGCGTGTAGCGCGCGCTAAAGAAAACAACGGGGCGAAAGTGATTGTCGTTGACCCGCGCAAATCAGAAACCTCATCCATAGCGGACATACATCTCCGGATCAAACCGGGTACGGACGTCGCGCTGAATAATGCACTCGCCCATGTTTTATTGAAAGAAGGCTATGTAAACGAAGAAACGGTGGAAGAATACGCTTCAGGCCTCAAGGACCTTAAGGAACTCTTAGAAGACTACCCCCCTTCGAAAGCATCAGAAATCACAGGATGTCCCGAGCAACTCATCATCGACGCTGCACGAACTATTGGCCGTTCAAAAGCAATGCTTACCTTCTGGTTCCAGGGGTATAATCATTCATCTCAGGCGGTCTTTAAGAATAACACACTTCATAATTTATGGCTTCTCACAAATAATTTCTGCAGGCCCGGCGCCGGGCCTCTTTCAATTACCGGAGAATGCAATGCCCTGGGCTGCCGCTGGATAGGCGGATTATCGCATCTTTTGCCGGGTATGAGAATGGTGGCAAACCCTCAGCACCGGCAGGAAATTGCCGCTTTCTGGGATATTCCAATGGAAAAACTCCGGCCAATACCCGGCAGATCTATAATAGATATAATCAGAGGCCTTCACACCGGTGATGTGCGTGCTTTTTGGAGCATTACCACAAACCCCGCCGCCTCGCTGCCTAATACAAAATGGATTACCGCGGGGCTGGCGAAGGCGGAATTGCTTATTGTTCAGGATATTTTTCACCCAACCGAAACTACTAATCTGGCAACGGTAGTATTGCCCGCAGCCCAGTGGTGTGAAAAAACGGGCACATTTATTTCTTCAGAGCGGCGCATTGAACTTGCAGAGAAGATAATTGATCCACCCGGTGATGCAAAACCGGATTACGAAATATTGTGCCTCATTGCACGCGCAATGGGTTTCGAAAAAGAATTCCCTTATTCTTCACCCGAAGAAGTCTTTGAAGAGTTAAAAAAAACAACCAAAGGACGCATCTGCGACCTAAACGGCGTAACGTATGAACGATTGCGCGGAAAAGTCGGCTTGCAGCTGCCCTGCCCTGATGTGAATCATCCCGGAACACCACGTTTATTTACGGATAAAAATTTCCCCAGGGCTGATGGACGTGCCGCATTGCTGCCGCGCGAATACAAGACATCAAAAGAAACGATTAATGAAGAATACCCCTTTGTTCTTATCACCAGCCGTCAGCAATGGCACTTTAACACCCGTACCCGGACCGGACGTATTCCAAAATTACACCGCAATGCTCCTGATAATTTTGTCGAAATTCATCCTTCTGACGCTGCGAATCTTTGCATAAACACAGGAGATACGGTTGAAATTTCCTCCGTCAGAGGTACGGCAAAAGGTGTGGCTCGTGTTTCTGACAGCGTACTTCAGGGTACCGTTTATATGCCGATACATTATGGCAGCGCAATAAACATTGAAGACGGCAAATTGGCAAATCTCGTTACCAATAATGTGTATGATATCCATTCAAAACAACCAGAATATAAATTCAGCGCGGTTAAGGTAAAAAAGGCCCGGTGGTCTTAACGCACAGAAAACTATGCTTGATTATTTTATTAAAAATCAATTAAAGGCAACAAAAAGAACAATCCGGTTCTTCGAAGAAATTTTACGGTCAACAAATAACGGCATAATAGTTACCGACGTCATGAAAAATATTATCGTTGCGAATGACGCCTTTTGTGCTTTTTTTGATTGCAAATGGAGGGATGTTATCGAAACAAATCTATTTGTATGGCTTGAACAGCTTGATGATAATGCCCCGGAACAATGGACTGCGCTGGAAGAAAATGTGTACCGTAGCGGCTTCTGGCAGGAAGCAGAATTTCAGAGAACAACCACTGATGGTGTTAAATATTTTAGCGTCAATGCATCTCTCGTTGAAAATTTAGATACAAAAGAACATGGCATTATTGTTAGCATCTGGCGTAATATTACCCGGCAAAGACAGATGGAAAACGAAATCATTGCTTCGGAAAGGCTTGCCGTATTAGGTAAAATTTCAGGAAGCATCGCTCATGAAATTAAGAACCCCCTCGGGGTAATTGACAGTTCCGCTTATTATTTGGATCTAAAACTAAAGGACGCTGACTATAAAATAAAAGAGCATCTTAACCGTATTAAGGCACAAGTTAGGAAAGCTTCCGGGATAATACAAAACTTACTCGACGTGGCAAAAATGAAAGAACCCTATAAGGAAGCAATAAATATTAATACTATTATTACAAACATACTCTTAACCATGAATTTGCCCCCCACTATGAAAATTATAAAAAAAATGACAGATACTGTTATTAAGGCAGACAGAGAGCAACTCGAAATGGTTTTCAACAATATTATCGTAAATGCTTTTCAGGCAATGGATGGCCGTGGAATCTTGTCTATCTATGCACAGGAAAAAGACATTTCAGGAAACAAATGTATAGAAATTCAATTTCACGACACAGGACCCGGTATTACTCCGGAGAATCAGGAAAGAATATTTACTCCGCTCTATAGCACAAAAACCACCGGAATCGGCTTTGGTTTGACTATTTGTAAAATGATTATCGAAAGGCACGGGGGAACAATCACCGTTGCCTCTGAAAAGGGAAAGGGGGCAACTTTTATTATACAATTGCCCATAGTATGAATTCATATACAGTATTACAGGAGGAATAAATGTTGCAAGGAAGTACCATTGAAAAAACGTTACAGATTCTCATAGTAGATGATAACAAAGACTTTTGCATGAACTGCATTGATATCCTGGAGTCGAAGGGCTATTCGGCAGTTGCAGTTCATGATGGATTGGCCGCTATGGAGACTGTAAGAGAAAACTCTTTTGATCTGGCTTTAATTGATATCAAAATGCCTGTGATGAACGGCGTTGATACATACAAAATGCTCAAACAGATTGACCCCCAATTGCCGGTTATTATAATGTCTGCTTATGCGGTTGAGGACCTTATTGAGGAGGCATTAAAGAGGGGCGCTTTTGCCATTTTTCACAAACCGCTGGATTTTGAGAAACTTTTCTCCGCCATTAAATTTATTCAGAAAAACGGCGCATTCATTATGATTGTTGATGATGACAATGACACTTGTGAAAATCTGTCAGATCTTCTTCAGGAAAAAGGTTACAGGGTTAAATCAGCAAACGACGGGGAAACTGCAATACAATTGTCCCGTGAAAATCTTTTTGATATTATACTCCTTGATATGAAACTTCCCGGCCTGAATGGTTTGGAAACTTTTCTTGCAATAAGGGCCATACGCCCCTCCACCGTCGTAATTTTAATAACGGGATACATGAGTGAATTAAAGGACCTTATTGATCAAGCCATGCAAAGAAGTGCGCATATTTGCCTGGAGAAACCGTTAAACATTGACAGGTTGTTAAATATTTTACAGGAAAAAACTCTGTAGCGCAGCCATTATTTAAGTTCCTGCGAAGCTGATAAATAAAATGGAAAGCCCTTTCAAAATTCTCCTTGTTGAAGACAATAATGCGCTTGGGGAAAATATCAGAGATATTCTGGAAATGAACGGATATGCCGTTGTTAATTTTTCTCATGGCAAAGACGCCCTTCTCTCCGTGCAAAACAATCATTTTGATGTAGCGCTTATCGATATTCAACTCCCCGATACCGCGGGCACTGAACTTGTAGAAAAAATAGCCGCTCTTTCGCCCGCAACCAGATACATATATATAACCGGCCACGCTACGACTGATAGTACCATCAGTGCAATTAAACAAAAAAATGTTGTTTCTTATGAAGTAAAGCCTCTCGATATCGACCGTCTCCTGCTGACTCTCCAGCAAACAAAAATAACAATTAGAACAGAGGCCTCGCTGAAAGAGAGCGAAAAATGTTTGCGGCAGTCTCAGGAAGTCGGACACATCGGTTCGTGGCACTGGTACCTGGATACCGGAAAAATTTTCTGGTCGGAAGAAACCTATCGTATATTAGGATTTTTGCCGGATGAAATTGAACCAACATACGAACTCTTTCTTGAACGGATACATCCCGAAGACGTTGAACTCTTAAAAAAAGCCGTTAACGATTCGCTCCATTTCAAAACCCCTTTCAATATTGAATATCGTATCATCAGAAAAGACGGCAGGGAAAGAGTGGCGCATGCAATAGGAGAAGTACATTTTGATGGCAACGAGAAACCAAAAAAAATGTTCGGTCTTTTTCAGGATATTACGGAACGGAAAAAAACAGAAGAAACACTTAAAAAACTCAATGCGGAGCTTGAACAAAGGGTAAACGAGAGGACAATGGAATTGGAAGAAAAACACCGGAAACTCCGTGAGGAATTAATTATTCGCAGGAATATTGAAGATGAACTCAGAAAAATATTTGAACTATCGGTTGATATGATATGTGTTGCCGATATTGCTAAGGGCTACTTTATCAAATTGAATCCTTCCTTCGAAAAAATCCTCGGGTATACAAATGAGGAACTTCTTAGCAAACCAATTCTTGATTTTGTTCATCCTGACGATAAACAGAAGACAATACACGTGATTGAGGAAATGCTTTCCAGAGGGACCAGAATCATTAATTTTGAAAACCGATACATTTGCAAGAATGGTTCCTATAAATGGCTGATGTGGACTGCAAATCCGCTTCAGGAAAAAGGAATAACCTATGCGGTTGCAAGGGATATTACAGGAAAAAAACTTGCAGAAGAAGAGCTAAGACGGCACAGGAATCAGCTCGAAAGCCTCGTTGCAGAACGTACCGCCGAACTCACCAAGTTAAATGAAGGCCTTCAGCAAGAGGTTGCCGAACGCACACAAGCTGAAGAAAAACTGAGAAAATCCGAGGAAAAATACAGACGATTAGTAGAAAACCTTCGGGATAATTATTTCTTTTTCACGCGTGACGCCACCGGAATTTTTACTTATATCAGCCCTTCCATTAAAAATATCCTTGGGTATACTCAGGAGGAATTTCATACCTCTTATTTTGAATATCTGACTGATAACCCCGCAAACAACAACGCCATTCAATGCTCCGCGCTGAGCAGAGAAGGAATCAAGCAGCCGCCTTACGAATTGGAAATTTACCATAAAGACGGTTCTATACGGATATTGCAGTTACAGGAAGTACCGGTATTTGATCATGAAAAAAAGGTTCTCTCAATAGAAGGCATTGCCAAAGACATTACCGGGATAAAAATTTCTCAGTCACAGCTTATATTTTTGGCAGATCATGATCCCCTTACCTGCCTCTTCAATCGCAGACGTTTTAAAAAAGAATTAGAACGATGCCTTCTTGAAGCGCAAAGAAATCATAGCAATGGAGCGCTCCTGTTTCTGGATTTAGATAATTTCAAGTATGTAAATGACACACTCGGCCATCAATACGGAGATAAATTGCTTATAAAACTAGCCAATATCCTGAACGAACGGCTCCGCCAGACGGACATACTTGCCAGGCTTGGCGGAGATGAGTTTGCCGTCATATTGCCGCATACCGAAGAAAAACAGGCAATGTGCATTTCAAAGCAACTTGTCGACTTAACAAGAAACTGCCTCATGCTCGATGGTTTGAATCCACTGCATATAACGGTCAGCATCGGCATTGCAATGTTCCCGGCGCACGGAGAAAACGCCGAAACACTTCTCGCAAACGCTGACATGGCAATGTACCGCGCAAAAGAAGAAGGAAGAGACCGCGGCTGTATTTTTTCGCTGGAACATAAAATACACATAGAGACACAATATGACTGGAAGCGCAGAATTACGATAGCGCTGGAACAAAATAACTTTGTACTGTATTTACAACCAATAGTAAGTGTTAAAACCAGAAAAACTATTGGCTATGAATCGCTGCTACGCCTGACAGAACAAAATAACGGTTTAATACCGCCTTTGAAATTCCTCAACATTGCCGAACGTTTCGGCCTTATACACGAAATTGACCGCTGGGTAATTACCAATGCAATAGGAATTATGCGGGGATTACAATTAAACGAAAAAAACCTCTTTCTTGAAATAAATTTATCCGGCAAGGCATTTTCTGACAATGAATTATTACCTCTCATAAGAAAAGAAATCGACAAAAACAGCATTAACCCCGCTCAACTCATTTTTGAAATAACAGAAACAGCTATTATTGAAAACATGGTAAAAGCACAGCATTTTATCACAACCCTTACGTCAATAGGTTGTCATTTTGCCCTGGATGATTTTGGAAGCGGTTTTTCATCATTTAATTACCTTAAGCATCTGTCTGTAGATTATCTTAAAATAGACGGCAGTTTCGTTAAAAACCTGCCACACAATTCAGTAGATCAGCATTTGGTCAAGGGAATGGTAGAAGTTGCCCGTGGATTAAAAAAATTAACCGTTGCCGAATTTGTTGAAACAAAGCAAACATTTCAATTGCTAAAGGAAATTGGCGTAGATTATGTTCAGGGATATTACTTAGGAAAACCTGTTCCTGTATTTGAAGTATTAAATGATTAATTTGTTTGGGAGCATTCCCGATTTTTTGTAACTTCAGCTTATTTTTGGTGGACGGAGTGTTAACCCTGACAGGGTTCCAAACCCTGTCAGAGCTGTCTCGAAGCATAATACAATGTTGAACTACAAAAAATCGGGAATGCTCCCGTTTGTTTTAATATACTGTGTTAGGATGCAGCTAAACGTCGGCATCGTTTTCATCATACCAGACATTTCTCTTCTGTTTTCCGAATCGCAAGGCCTCACGATGGTCAGGAAACCATATATCAATACGTTTTCCCTTTATGGCTCCGCCAACATCTTCTGCCTTGAAGATAATATTTTCAAAACCTTCAATCCTGAGCTCGCTTCCCAGCCTGATTATTTTCCTGTCCACCGCGATTGTTCCCCATCGTGCCTTCGTACCCGTTGCGGTGATTCCATACCATTCATCGTCTGGTGACTTATCACAGCATTTTTCACATGAACAATACCCTGTTACCGTAAATATCTCTGCCGATACCTCCCTATCCATGAATACTGCCGAAAACATTACCAATCCACATGCGATTCCTGTAAATAGTATCGTCTTTCCCATGATTTAACCTCCCTGCAAAAACATTTTGGTTCTTCTCTCCTGATTCCCGTTCCCGCGCCGGAGTTTTGAAAGCAAGCTTAATCATCAACTTGATGATTATTCTCACTTATTTTTGCAAGTTTCTTACGTCCTCTGCATCCCCCTCTTTAGTGCCGGTTTTCACCGCACTATGTTATACCTAATATAGTAGAAAAAGGGGATTCGCTGTCAATACCCTAAAATGGACAGACCCAAAATGGTATATCCATTGTTATAGACGGTAACGGAAAAAATTTTTGCTTCCTTGTTTTTCTGCGAAATTGTTTTTAAAAAAGATCAAATATAACAAAATATCCCTGGTATAAAAATAGTAAAATGATTCTTGCTCTCAGGGGATGCACCCGTTCTCAGAAAAAGCAATACGCAAGAAAGTCCCTGAATTTTTTGTTAAAAAAATAAACCATTTTATGATATATTTTAATGATTAATTTCCATTTTGGCGGGTTCTATGGCTTGTAACCCAATGTCAATAAGTTAAGCTACCGGCGGCAAAAGTCCCCCTTAATAAAGGGGGATTTAGGGGGTTGTCTGGTACGTTGTGATACAACTTTGAAATCCCTTAACATTTAATTAGGCCTTTGGCGACTTTTAACAGAATAGGGTGGGCATTGCCCACCCTACAAAAACTGAATATTCATGATTTTAAAAAGCTTTATTACTACCGCAAAAAGAAATTTTAATAAACCCGTTTACTTCGATTCGTTCGGTTCCTCTCTTACCTTCGGGCATACCCTTACCGGCAGCATTCTTTTGGCAAAACATATTCGCAATCTGGAAGGTGAAAATATTGCTGTGGTTTTTCCCCCTTCGCTGGGCGGTGCATTAGCAAATGTAGCAACTGCCTTTGCCGGAAAAGCCCCTGTATGTCTGAATTTTGTTGCAGGGAAGGAAGAACAAAAGTACGTTTTGAAAATGTGCGATGTGCAATCTATATTAACTTCAAAAATTTTTATTGAAAAAGCCGGCATCCCTCATGACAAAAGAATGGTCTTTATTGAGGATATAAAAAACAAAATTTCAAAGAAGAAAAAGTCCCTGACATACCTTGCCTGCAAATTCAGATCAAAAAACTCTCTCATTCAGGAATTTTCAGATTATGATCTCCCGGACAAAAATGCAGTAATTCTTTTTACCTCCGGGTCAGAATCCACGCCAAAAGGGGTACCTTTAACAAATCAGAATGTCCATGCTGCCATACAAAATTTTTCTACCATATTTGACCCCATTCCTGAAGATATCTTCCTCGGCGCAATGCCATTTTTTCACGTATTTGGTTTTGTCGTATGCTTATGGCTGCCGTTATTAATGGGTCTCGGAGTGGTATTCCATCCAAACCCCACGGAATACGAAAAGCTTGGAAGAATTGTACACGAGAAAAAGGTAACGATTGTTCTGGGTACGAGCACTTTGTATCGGGGTTTTATAAAAAAATGGCAGAAAGAGCAGACATCGAGTATACGTTTGGCTTATGCCGGTGCGGAAAAATTAAATGATGCAGTGAGAGAAAAATTTTACGAGAAATTCGGAATACCCATCTATGAAGCATATGGTATGACGGAAAGCAGCGCCAGCATCAGTGCAAATAAAGCAAATGATTTCCGGCATGGAAGCGTGGGGAAGCTTCTGCCGGGTATTAACGGAAAGATTGTAGACGCTGAAACATACGAGGAATTACCTTCGGGAAAAGAGGGCTTAATTCTTTTGCAGGGGCCAAATTTCATGAAAGGGTATTATAAATCTCCGGAACTGACGGAAAAAGCCTTTCACCAGGGATACTATATAACAGGCGACATCGGAAAATTTAATGATGGTTTTTTATACATTACCGATCGTCAGAAAAGATTCGCCAAAATCGGAGGAGAAATGGTACCCCTCTCCCCGATTGAAAATAAATTAACTCACGTTCTCGATGAAAAAACGGAGGAAGAAAAGAGAAACTGTGCCGTCGTGAATATCCCGCATGCACAAAAGGGAGAACAACTCGTTGCATTTATAGTTTACCCAAACCCGGATAAACTTTCGTTGAACTCTTCACTTGATAAATTAGGCCTTACAAAACTCTCGCAGCCCGATCATTATGTTTGCATAGACAGCATTCCTCTGCTTTCCACGGGAAAGGTTGATTACAACAAATTAAAGCAATTGGCATTACAACAATATACTTAACCGTAACATTTCAAACAACCCCCCTCTATGTGCTTTTTTAAGTTATTTTTTTCCTCTTGCATGCATATACAGAAATTGCTGAGCGTATCCCGCGTATTTTCCAAAATAATTCATGCCAAATGTATGTAATTCTTTGTTTGACACGATCTTGTTCTTGAAATAAATCTCCTGGAGTATTTTTTTTATCCATGTATCGATAGGAAATGCCTCCGAAAATCCAAGAGAAAATAAAAGAACGCAGTCTGCTACCTTGCTTCCTATACCGGGAATCTGTAATAAGGCTTTTTTTGCTTCCGCATAAGGAAGCTTATTTAATGCGGTTAAAAAAACACGATCGACAGTATCATTTGCCGCTTTAATATGTTTTGCGCGAAAGCCTGTTTTTGCCATTACAATCTGTTTGTAATTATTCAACTGCCCGGGGCCGGGAAAAATGTACCATTCGAGATCATGAAGCTTCACTTTTTCACCGAAATATTCAGAGAGCTTTTCAAGGTTGAGTTGTATCTTTGGGATATTTGCCGCGGCAGAGCATATAAAAGATATTAAGCACTCCCAGGGGTCCTGCCGTACAATACGTAAGCCGTGAAATTTTTTGATCGCGCTGTTCATATGCGAGTCTTTATTTATGTGCGCAATGATGTCGTCATACGGTTCGTCAAGGGCAAAAAATTCCGTCAGGAATTTTTTATCAGCACCATGATATTCTAAGGTTTCTAATGATGATTGTCTGATTTTAAAAATACGATTTTTTGCTGCAACATAAAACCAGTCATCAATTTTTTTCACCCGAAACAGTTGACCGCATAAGAGGGTATGACAAAGATGAAAATCCTTTACAGGTAGTTTTGGCAAGGTTTTTTAAAAAATGAAAAAGACAGAAAAATAAAATGCTAAAGCAGGTAAAATCTCTTCAAGAAAGTTTACCAAATAAACGGATTTTCCCTGAACAAAATCTTATATAAAAATTCTTTCACACGTCACTTTTTCTTATTCATTTCAATCGTAATTTCTAACTCTTCCCCGCTTTTGTATTCTATGTTATTTTTATATTTCTTATATCCATTTTTATTTGCTTTAAGTTTATACGTGTCGGTAGCTAATTCCGAAAATGAGAAGAACCCATTACTATCCGAAGTGGTCTCTGTTTTTGCATCCGTTGATTTTGCCTTCAAGGTTATTTTTACTGATTCGAGCAGATTGCCGTTCTTTTTATTTATTGCCGTACCATAAATGCTTCTGTTTTCCGTTGGAGTAGCAATCGGCGTTGTTTCTATAGTCGTTGACGGCGTTACGGAGAGTGTTGCAGTTATTATTGGTGTTTGGATAAGAGATATTGTTGGTGAGGACGAAGGGATTGGGGAAAAAACAGGAATGGTGCCGGGAGTTTGGGATGGCGCAGGAGTTTCAACGATATTAACAGAAGGAGTTGAGGAAAGTCCACTGTCAAGCAGGGCGATAAACACATCGCTGTCTCCGCACTGGAATGAGGTCTCATAGGCATCCTCCGAAAGAGGAAAGTCTGAGGAAGAGGTATAACCGGCAACATATACATTTCCCTCTGTATCTAACGCAAGAGAATATCCACGATCCTCTTTGCTGCCGCCTAAAAACGTGGAGATGTTTAATTTCTTCAAAGTATTTCTTAGCTTCGAAACAATGACGTCCCCCCTTCCCGTATCCTCTTCACTGCCGGCGTCATTGTATGAATTATCATAACACGTGCTTGTTGTTGGAAAGTCTGAGGACTCCGAATACCCTGTTATGTATATGTTGTTTTCCTGATCAATGGCAATGTGATAACAACGTTCCGACCGGGAACCTCCGAGATATGTTGAAGCGCTGAGCGTTTCCAGGTTTCCGTCCAGCCTGGAGACAAAAATATCCGTTTCTCCCTGTAGTTCCGGTTGATATGCATCACTCATTGTCGGGAAATCTGAAGAATCCGTCCAACCGGTAACGTAAACGTAGCCTTCAGAATCGATCGCGACAGAATCTCCATATTGCAAAACAAGCTCATTGCCTGATCCGCCGAGATAGGTTGAAGCAACCAATCCTTTCAGGTCTCCCTGCAGTTTTGCAATAAACGCGTCGGAACCATCGTTGTGAGAAGTATCATACGCATCGGAGGTTGTTGGCAAGTTTGTTGATTCTGTATATCCGGCGATATAGACGTTCCCTTCTGTATCTATGGTAATGGAACTTCCATAATCATTGGATGAACCTCCCATGTAAGTAGAGGCGATAAGGCTGGACAAATCATTTTGAAACTTTGACATAAAGGTATCATAGTCGCCCCCGCGGAATTTTGAAGTATAAGTGTCAGTGGTAACGGGAAAGTCTTCCGATGCCGTATACCCGGCGGCAAATATGTTTCCCTCCGGATCAATATCAATTGAATATCCGAGATCATCGTCAGCACCGCCAAAATATGTGGAAGCCGTCAGGTTTGATAAATCACCGCTCAGTTTTGACACGAATGCATCGTAATTGCCCCCGTTGTAATCGGTGTTGTATGCATCTTCTGTTGTTGGAAAATCAGTGGAGCCAGTACGTCCAGAAATAACGATACTATCATCTGAATCAATTGCCAGGGAAAATCCTAAATCGCTGCCACTTCCCCCAAGATAGGTGCTTGCGATAAGGGTGGTTAAATCCGCACTTAGCTTTGATATAAATACGTCGCTATTGCCTTGAACTGTTGTTTCATAGGCTCCGGTGGTTACCGGAAATTCCACTGACTCCGTATAGCCGACTACATACACTTCTCCGGCGGAATTTAACGCGATAAATCGTCCGTAGTCAGCCCCGGTGCCCCCCAGAAATGTCGATGCAAGGAGCGGATCTATGATAAGTTCCTTTGAACGATCATACTCCTGAACATCAAAACCATAAATAAACCTTTGCCCTGATGTGGTTTTGTGATAATTATTGTTGTACATCTTATATGCAATGTTAATATATTTTCTTTCTTCGTTCGTTTCCTGGTAGGCGATGGGTTTCGTAAAAGCAACGGAACCCAGTTCCGTTTCCAATTCTAATTGCCCTGACGAATTTACGAAAGCTGCTCTTGCTCCGTCAAATGTCATCTTTATAGAAGAGGCATTGGCGCCCGGGAGCACCCGATATATTTTTTCTATGGTTTGCCCGTTATTTTTGAGTGAGAGCTCTATACCCTTATATACTTCTCCAGAGGTAATTGTTTCATAAACAGGGACTTTGCTCTTCCATATTGATTGATCTTTTCCCCTGAAAAAGTTTGTTGTTGCAGAGGAGAGCATCTTCCCTTTAAGAGAAGGTTTTTTACCATTCACAATGTGTTCTTTTAATGCGATGGATTTTTTATCGTCCTTAGACAAGACATAGACAATCTCTCCGTCTTTTGTCACAAAAACCGCGCCAAGGGGATTTTTTGTATAGAAGGCAATATGTGCGTTAACTTGTCCTGTGTTTTCAATAAAAGGAGTATGGAAGTGCATTTCCTTTTGAGAAACAGGTTTTTTTTGTGGAGTTCTCTCTGCAATGGAGTGTTCAATGAATAGAAAGGGAGTAAGAAATAGTATGAAGGGAAAAATTAATGACATGGTAAAGTTTTTTATGCAATTTCTTAAAAAGATATTTTTGATACTTAACTCTGGAGTTCTCTTTCAAAATACTTTTCTCCATTTTCCTTAAAATCATCAAATGAAGGAAATTCTTTGTCTGAGACAGACATGAGCCTTGCTATATCTTTCTTCCCAAGAACGTCTATGTTTTCTAATATTATGACACTTCTAAAATTTATATTTTCATTCATAAATTTCAAACAGGAAATCGTGGCAAGTTTTGCTCTGGAAGAACTATTTACACCCAATAGAAAAATTGGCTTTGGTCGGCTATTAAAACAATAATCGACTTCATATTCTTCGTGTTCTGGTACGGGATAATATTTCTTTATTGGTTTGTATTTCTGGAGTTTTGTCTCAATAAATTCTTCTAACATTTCGAAAAAGAGGCTATGGATCACCTCTCTTTTGTAAAGACGCATATTGGATATTTTGCCTATCACTTGTGCAAAATGCATTAAGGTAGGATACAATGAGTTTATATTTGTATCAATATAAAGATTGCCATTTTCTTCGGAAACATGGTTTTCTTTTAGTATTCTATTAAATATTTTTTCTTTGTTTGGTGTATCAATATCAAAGGTATACGATAACCGCATCAAAGTCATACCTTGATCAGAAATTCTTATGTTTTGATTCTCAGCTTCAGGCAATTCAAGGAATATATCAATCATATCCCCATCTTCATGATATATTGGAGCCAGAAGCTGATATATCTTCGGCCTTTTTTCCCTAAGGGATACTCTATTATTAAATTGTATTTTTAATTCATCAAATAATTTAATCATTAAATAATTTCTTTTGAAAAAGATGTCCAAAATGCTTGTAGGTGTCTGTATTATTAATATTTATACGTTTAAAGAAATATTTTAGTGCTTCATTAAATGAAGCATATTCATTTGTTAATTCCACTGCCTTTGGTTCAAAAATACCATTATTCATATTTTTTGCAGTTGCTTTATGTATATGATAACCAAAGTGCGGATTTGTTGTTATTGGATTTTCAACAATTTGACCGTGATTACCGTTAAACCTTATGAGTAAATTTCTTGATCCTTCTAAAGATTGATGAAGCAAGCCTATCGAAAAATTTTCCTGGAAATCTTCTGTGTGTATTCTCATGAAAACATAAAATAAATCATCGGTATCCATAGATTTTAATTTCATATCATTTCTTTTGTGTTTCCACTCAAATTTCATTTCTTTCATTGGGGGTTCTATGATAGTTTTACGACACGTAATTAAAGTTTCGATATATTCTTCTGTGTAATTCATCGATATATGTTTATGAATGAAGGATATTATACGATACGTTTTAATTGTGCAATTTAAATTTTATTCCAAAAAACATTTGGTATAGTTATTATAGTCAACAGTTGTTTTTGGCTAAAGAAGATATTAGGAATTCACAAATTTTTCAGTAACAATATTCTTTTTTCTTAAGATTCTTCATTGGATAATTATTGTATGCAAGAGTTTTAACATACATTAAAATCTTTTCTCTCACAACGTAAATAAAAAATTTGTTATAACCACAAGCATCAATTTTTAGAAAAACGGATTTTTTTGCTATAGACGGAAATCTAGAACGGCCATACCTTCAATAATATCACTGCAAATATCTCTTGAAATCTTCAATTTGTAGGGATATTATTATTTCGCATCTTTCGGATAATTCCTTATCAATAAATTATTTACGAAATACTATATTATCTTGGAATTACCAGATTATTTTTATGGCAATAAAAAAATCAGAATTATACAGCTCACTTTGGGCAAGCTGCGATGAGCTGCGGGGCGGTATGGACGCAAGCCAGTACAAGGACTATGTATTGGTCTTGTTGTTTATGAAGTATGTGTCCGACAAGGGAGGCGCACTGATTGACATACCCGAAGGCGGCAGCTTCAAGGACATGGTGAAGCTGAAAGGGCAGTCAGACATTGGCGACAAAATCAATAAAATTATCGGAGAGCTCGCGAAAGCCAATGAACTTACCGGCGTAATCACGGTTGCAGACTTTAACGACGATGAGAAACTTGGCAAGGGCAAAGACAAAGTAGACCGGCTGAGCAACCTCATCACCATCTTTGAAAACGAAGACCTTGACTTTAGCGGCAACCGCGCTGAGGGGGACGATATACTCGGCGATGCTTACGAATACCTGATGCGGCACTTTGCGACAGAGAGCGGCAAGAGTAAAGGTCAATTCTATACGCCTGCCGAAGTATCCCGAATTATGGCCAAAGTGATCGGCATTAATAAATCAAAAAGCAAATCGGAATCCCTTTATGACCCAACCTGCGGATCGGTATCGTTACTCCTGAAGGCGGCGGACGAAGCGCCGAAGGGTATCACTATTTACGGACAGGAAAATGACAATGCCAGCCGCGCCCTGGCGGTTATGAACATGTGGCTGCATGGCAACCCCGCTTCTGAAATTGTGCAGAGGAATACGCTGTCATCGCCGCAATTTTCCGATGAAAAAACAGGTGAATTAAAAACCTTTGATTTTGCCGTTGCCAATCCTCCGTTCAGCTATAAAGCATGGATGAACGGCTGGGACCCTGCCCATGATATTTATAAACGGTTTGAGGGTTATGATGCCCTGCCGCCCAAAAAGAATGGTGACTTTGCCTTTCTCCTGCACCTGATTAAATCATTAAAGTCCAAAGGCAAGGGCGCGATTGTTATGCCATTGGGAGTTTTGTTCAGAGGAAATGCAGAGGCCGATATTCGCAGGAAAATCATTCAGAAAGGTTACATCAAAGGCATTATTGGTCTGCCTCCCAACCTTTTTTACGGAACGGGCATTGCCGCCTGTATTGTGGTGCTGGATAAGGAATATGCCGTACACCGCAAAGGCATTTTTATGGTTGATGCCGGTAAAGGATTTATCAAGGACGGCAATAAGAACCGCCTTCGTGAGCAGGACATTCACAAGATTGTGGATACCTTTAATAATCAGATTGAGATTGAAAAGTATTCACGCATGATACCGCTTTCAGAGATTGCCGACCCAAAAAACGATTACAACCTGAATATTCCGAGATACATCGACAGCCAGGAACCCGAAGATTTACAGGATATAGAAGCCCATTTGCTTGGTGATTTTCCTAACCGTGATATTGATGATCTGGGCGAATACTGGGCGGTGTACCCCACCATGAAAAGCAAGCTGTTTGCGGCAAGTAAGCGAAAATATTATTCTTCCCTATGTATTCCGAGAGAAGAAATAAAGCATACTTGATAAGTGCCAGGACATCGTGGACACGAAAATGTGCCAAGACATCGTGG
>SOET01000084.1 GCA_021646465.1 Candidatus Kuenenia hertensis
AAACAATGTAGTGACAAAAATAGGGGCAACCGAATTTATACCGAAGCAGTTTTTCGCCGGAACGATAGATGAAGTCCGTATTTATAACAGGGCACTCACTTCCGGCGAGATACAAAATTTGTCATGGATTGAAGGGTCTTATCCGACTCCAACGCCGGAAACTACGATGTCACCGGTAATATCACCTGTGCCAATAGCGACTCCATCGCCATTACCAGCTGCAACGATTTCGCCAACGGCAAGTCCATGGGTGACGCCAACACCAGCATCCACGGCTTCACCTGTTGTTTCTCCAGAGGTAATATTAACACCAACGCCGGCCGCTACGAGTTCGCCGCTGGATTCGCCTCTGCCGACACCAACTGTATCTCTTACGGCAACGGGTGATTAGGTTTTTGTATCTGAAAAAAAATTAATCAAGGAGTTGCAATATGCAAAAATATGCACGTTTAGATTTGATAAATAACTGGGAACAAGAAAACGGGATAATGGAGAATTATATTAAGAAAAAAGCATCTGATAATGGCGCCGTGCAAATTCTTGAAGCTGGCTGTGGGCAAAAATGGCCGCTTAATCTTAACGGCATGCGCTATGTTATTACCGGTGTTGATCTTGATAAAGCTGCTTTGGAAATAAGAAAAAACTCCCTAAATGATTTACACAAAATGGTTGAAGGGGATTTGCGTTATCTGAAACTGCAGGAAAACCATTTCGATGTAATTTACAATTCGTATGTTCTTGAACACATTAAAGGGGCGGAGCAAGTACTAAATAATTTTATAAGATGGTTAAAATCAGGTGGCATAATAATTATAAGAATACCAAATCCCTATTCAGTGAAAGGCTTTATTACTCGAATTACACCTCATTGGTTTCATATATTTTACCATCGCAATATTCTTGGCAGGCCGAATGCTGGTAAAGCTGGCTATGCCCCTTATCCTGTTCATTACGAACCGGTAGTTTCTCGTGCAGGTATGCATGAATTTTGTCGCAAAAACAATATTACGATTTTGGCAGAGTATGGGATCGATTATGCGAAGCCCGGCAAGAATGCATTTAAGTTGTTAATTCATTCTTTTATAAAAACGGTTGCTATCCTTTCCTTCGGAGTGCTCAGTTCAAGGCACTCAAATCTTTTATATATTCTCAAGAAGTGACAATTTCTCTTAAATAAACAAGGAAAAATCATATGTGTGGAATAGTTGGATATATCGGAAATAGAAAGGCCATAAACATTTTATTAAATGGTATTAAAAGACTTGAATATCGAGGTTATGATTCCTCTGGGATCGCATTTATCGAAGATAATAAATTGTATTATGAAAAAGCAGTAGGTGAGGTTGTTGAGCTGGAAAAGAAATTCAATGGAAATAATTTTAATACAAATATCGGCATTGTCCATACACGATGGGCAACCCATGGAGTTCCAACAGTTGAAAATGCACACCCACATACAGATTGTCATTCTGAAATTGCCGTTGTACATAATGGAATTATTGAAAATTATGACTATCTGAAATCATATTTAGAAGAAAAAGGGCATATATTTAAAAGCCAGACAGATACAGAGATACTGGCGCATTTAATAGAAGAAAACCTGAACAACAACCTTGAAAATGCGGTAATAGCCGCCATGAAAATGATAGAGGGAACATATGGCATAGCGGTTATTTCCACAAAAGATCCGGACAAGATAGTAGCTGCAAGAAAAGGATCTCCTTTAATCATCGGAATCGGGAATCAGGAATATTTTATTGCGTCTGATGTTTCTGCATCACTGGAGTATACGAGGAAAGTGGTATATCTGGATGATCATGAGGTTGCAATTCTTACTCCGGATAAATACGAGATAAAGACAGTGGAAAATATCCTGTCATATAAAAGGGTGGAAGAGGTTCTATGGAATATTGACATGATTGAAAAAGACGGCTTTCAACATTTTATGCTGAAAGAGATTCACGAACAACCGCAGGCGCTTCAGAATCTTATGCGGGGAAGAGTTGATGGTGATAAAGGGCCGGTAAAGCTGGGCGGACTTATTAATTGTGAAAAAGATCTTCTTGCTGCAAAACGTATTGTGATCGTTGCTTGCGGCACATCATGGCATGCCGGACTGGTAGGTGAATACATGCTGGAGGAATTTTTGCGCTTACCTGTTGAAGTTGAATATGCTTCTGAGTTCCGATACCGTAATCCTGTCATCGAAAAAAACACGATAGTAATGGCAATTAGTCAATCCGGAGAGACTGCTGATACACTTGCGGCAATGAGAGAAGCAAAGGGCAAGGAGGCAAAATTACTATCTGTATGTAATGTTGTTGGAAGCAGCATCGCCAGAGAGGCCGGTGCGGGTATATATCTCCATATAGGACCAGAAATAGGAGTTGCCTCTACAAAGGCATTTACCGCTCAGGTTGCCGCCTTATATCTGTTTACACTCCATATGCTTTTGTTAAAAAACAAAACATCTCAGGTTGTTTCAGAAATGATAAATGAAATCAGGTCGGTGCCAGATAAGGTTAAGACAATTCTTGATAAAGAAGATGAAATACGTGAAATTGCAAATATTTATAAAGATAAAAATCATGCATTGTATTTAGGGCGTGGATATAACTATCCTGCCGCGCTGGAGGGTGCTTTAAAGCTGAAGGAGATATCGTATATACATGCGGAGGGATATCCTGCCGCAGAGATGAAACATGGTCCTATAGCCCTGATCGATAAAAACATGCCTGTCATATTTATTGCAACAGCAGACAGCACATACGGAAAGATATTAAATAATATTGAAGAGGTAAAATCGAGAGGTGGAAAAGTAATCGCTATTGCCACGGAAGGAGATATACAGATGAAAGGAAAAGCAGATCATGTATTTTATATACCAAAGACATCGGATTCATTAACTCCAATACTTTCCGTTATTCCCCTTCAATTACTTGCTTATCATATTGCTGTTTTACGGGGGTGTAACATAGATAAACCCAGAAACCTGGCAAAGAGCGTAACGGTTGAATAATACAAGGTGCAAATTATTCTTTTAATGCTGGATTTATAATGTGCATAATTGGCTTTATTATTGTAATAATATAATTTATAATGGTTACAATGTATGTTTTATTACATAAAATGAAACATTCATGGACTTTGGTCGCAAAGGGAGTAAGAAAAAGGAGATTGTCAGTGAAAATTGCCTTTATATATTATGGCTTCTATATTCCAAATGAAGTATTAACCCCTCTATATGAGTATTCACAAATTTTGAGCCAAAAGGGGATAGATATTACAGTATTTGTCAGGAGCCATAAGAGTAGTATAAAAGGCAGGGGGAAGTTACATATTAAACCGGTTTGTAAGGAATATTTTAACAGCAAAATTACTCATATAATATTTATTATTAAACTTATTTTTCTATTACGCAAAGAGCGTTTTGATATTATTCATGTTTTTAATACGCCGGGGGCTTGTTTGTTACCACTGTTTTGTAAAAAGAAACAGAAAAATACACAATGGATTTTAGATATCCAAACAGGCGCAATATTTGGTGGATTAAAAAGCCTCATTTATGATCGATTAACTGTATTTGAAGCAAAATTTTTTGATAAAGTCAGTATATTAAGTAAACACCTCAAAGATAAATTATTTGGTAATAAATTACTCAAAGATATATATGTAGTTCCACTGGGCGCCAATATTAAAAGGTTTGAAAAAATAGAAAGAGACAAAAATTTTTGGCAAAAACTGGGCATAACTGATAATACCACGATTTTAATTTACATTGGTAAATTAGATAAAACGAGAATGCCTGAGAATATGTTAAAGGCGTTTCAAACAATATTGCAACGAAAAAGGAATGAAAAAATAAAACTTGTTATTGTAGGCGGAGACGATAATGATATAGAAAGATTGCAAAAAGAATCCACACGCCTTTTAATAGACGACAAAGTTTTATTTCTTGGAAGAACTTCTTATGAAAGCATTCCTTTTTATTTAGTAAATGCAGATATGGGATTAGCATATATTCCAAAAAATATTATATATGATGCACAACCCCCGTTAAAAACATATGAATACCTTGCAGCCTCTCTGCCGGTAGTAGCCACTAATACATTAGGGAATTTGGAGATTTTAAAAAATGGTATTAATGGTGTAGTTACATCAGATGACCATCAAGATTTTGCACACGGTATATTAACGCTTCTCAATAATCAACAATTATATTCTGATATTAGAAATTGTGCTCTTAATAGTATAGAGAATTATGGATGGGAGAAAATTACGGAAATGTTGTTGGCAAAAGTTTATATTAATTAAATGACCATTTAAAAGCCTCATCTGTAATTGTCTTGTCAATATTTATTTGGTTTTATGTTTTACTTGTGAGGCATACCTCTGCTTCCCAATCTCCCGCATGTTTTTTGCGTAAGATGTATCTTTCACTCCCTTAAACTACAAACAAAGGTTCAATATTTTTATTTAAAAATTCTTGACATTATAAAATTGTTGTGTATTATTGCCCCAACAAGAATTGAAATAAGTAAGCATTCCAAATATTCGGAAAGGCAGGTGATGAAGCACAAAAATGTATAAATAAAGTAATCAAGTGAAAAAAGAGAAAATTTGAAAAAGGCAAACCACCCGTGAGGTTGGGACGCAAAGCCATGGGTCTTTTTAATGAAAGATTGCCAGGTTGCCAGTTTTAACATAGAATAATAAAACAATTGTTGACAATATAAAATTATATAACCATTAGCATGGAATAGGTACCATCATTATTCTCAAAAATGCCTTTTGGTTATTATTAATTTTCTATTTTTAGCATAACAGCAAAAGACCCAAGCGCCGAATCTTATATCAATCAGCCTTGGGTTTTTTTATTGAAAGGAGGAAAATGGGAATCAAATAAAAAAAGAAAACAAACTAATGAAAAAGGCAAACCAATCGTGAGGTTGGGACGCAAAGCCATGGGTCTTTTCAACGAAAGATTGCCAGGTTGCCATTGATTATAATAAATATACATAAAGCATACTTTGCAGAATAAACTTATAATCACAGACCTGCAATTTTCTAAAAAGGCCCAAAAGCCGGTTTATAATTCCGGCTTTTGGGTTTTTTTGTTAAAGAAATTAACACTTAAATTATTAATGTTTTAAGGGAAAGAGGTATTTATGAGAGTGTGTATAAAATATTTAACAGTGTTTATTCTGCTTTTTGTACAATTACACTTAGTAAACGAGGCATGTTCGCAGTCAAACAGCGGGAACCAGTGG
>SOET01000041.1 GCA_021646465.1 Candidatus Kuenenia hertensis
TGTATCATTGCTACTTATTATATCTTATTCTTTCCTTAACTTAACACCTATGCCCCCTACCCCCGCCAGCGGGGGTCAAACACCTGTCCCCCTCACGGAGGGGGATAAAAGAGGAGGATTTCCAGGGAGTTGTATTCCGCTTAGGCTTATTTTTATCTGGTCGGGGTCGGCGCCCGGTTTTACTTGAAAGAGTTTTTCTACGTTGTTGCCGTATGCCTTGAGTTTTAATTCTATGCCCTTATAGACTTCTCCAAGATTAACCACATCATACGTTGGGATATTGGATTTCCACTTTTTCTGGTCATTTCCCCTGAAATAATTTACCTTTGTTACGGATTTGGCTTCTCCCTTTATTTCCTTTACTTTTGCGCCAATGAGCGTTTCTTTTAAGGCAACTCCCTGTAATTCGGAGTTTACGAGTTTTGAGTTATGAGTTTGGGAGTTGTTGAACGACTTATTATCCTTGATACATGATTCGGGATTGTCCTGTAGCTTGCATCCGGCATTGTGTATCACATTGGGCGAATGCTTGAAAGACGCAATGCATTGCGTCTCTACATCTGAACTCTCAACTCTTGACTCCGCACTCTCAACTCCCAATGCTTTCGGCATTGAATACACTATCTCCCCGTCTTTTGTGATAAAGACTGTCCCACCAAAGGTGTTTGCATAATAGGCAACCTTTTTATCTGCCTGCCCTTCATTGGCAATGAAAGGGATTTGGAGTTTTTTGATCTTTTGACTAACAATCTGACCAGAGGGTTTGTCTTTATTTTCCTGCGCAAATGAGGAAAACGCAAAACCAAACAGCACTAAAAGCACTACCGAAAAGAGAAAAAAACGGTTCCTTTTTTTCATAGGTATTGTCCCCCATTACTATGAAAAGAGTAACGATCGTATTACAAGCATCCTGCTTGTGCTGTTTAATGCTCAAGCTGGAAATTTGAGTTACTTTTAATTCCTCACTAATTGTTTTTTCCTGTTTCCATAATACTTGTTCCTGAAAGTGTGCCATGTCGCTATGCATTCACAATATTTTACAAATGATATGCCATTACATGGCACAGTGTCACACGTGTCACAGTAACACGATTTTCATGTTAGCGGATTTGAGAAATGAAAAAAGCCTGTCCGTAGTCTTTATGGCAGAATTACGAACAGACCGTAAAACGTTTAATGGTGAGTGTATAGTAGCAAGGCACTTTTCAATGCCAACGGAAATTTTTACCACGATCGTTTTCACAAAATATTGCGCGTAACAGAAACAGCTAAATTATGTTTCTTTTTCTTGTTCTGTTTTTTTTCTTCCCTTAGAAAAAGGACGAAGGAATGGTCTTCTTCTCTTTTGCTTTTTTCGTTGCCCGGGCTTGATGTTTTCGCTGAGAGGGTCTTTCCCCAGCCAGCAGGGAGAGATTTTTTTGGTGTGAATGAGTTTGTTGAGGAGAGAAAGATCATGTTTTGTGACAAAGGTAAAGGCTTTCCCCTTTTTCCCCATACGGCCGGTACGACCGGTTCGATGCATGTATTGTTCTCCGTCTCTCGGCATATCCCAATTAATCACATGCGATACATGAGAAAAATCAAGCCCCCTTCCCGCAACGTCACTCGCAATAAGATAACGGATTTTTTGATTCCGGAATCTGCGTATAATTGACGAACGTTTATCCTGGGTGAGTCCGGCATGTATGTAATCTATATCGTTAAAATCTTTCCGAAGCGACCTGAACAAAGTATCAACCTTGTGCCGCGCATTGCAGAAAATGAGCACCTGGCTTACTTCCTCCCCTTCAAGGTATTTAACGAGTTCCGCATGTTTTTGTTTCGGATGGATGTAAGTAAAATAATGCTCAATGCTTTCCGGTGCGGCTCTATTTGTAATAAGCGATATATACTGAGGGTTGCACAAACAATCGTGCGCGAGTTTTTTGATATCATCAGGCATCGTTGCGGAAAAAAGAAGCGTTTGATGTTCATGCAATATGCATGACATAATAAATTCTATATCTTCAAGGAATCCAACTTTTAACAGTTCATCAGCCTCATCAAGGATGGCACACTTTACCTGCGCAAAAGAAAGTATCCCTTCGTACAAAAGATCAATAAGCCGCCCCGGCGTTGCCACCAATACATGTACTCCCTGTTTAATCCTGGCTATTTGAGCCGCCTTATCAAACCCGCCATACACGGCATAAGTGATAACATCAGTCTTTGCGGCGATCTTCTGTATCTCCGCAACATACTGCATACACAATTCACGCGTTGGAACAAGCACCATTCCCTGAATGGCGTCAAGGGAGGGATCAACTTTCTGGATAAGAGGGATAGCGCATGCCGCTGTCTTTCCTGATCCTGTCTCGGCAAGCGCACACAAATCATGTCCTGCAAAAATGATCGGATACGTTGCCTCTTGAATAGGCGTCATTTCATCGTAGCCCATTTTCTCAAGTGCTTTGAGGATGTTTGGCGGAAGATTGAGTTCGCTAAATTTCATGAATGCTTACCAGACCCTTAAAGCAATGGCCAGAGAAAATACTGTAACAAGGTGTTCGGTGTTTTATAAGGTTTTTTGTACATAATAATTTTTAATTATACAGGCACCGGTGACATTTTCCAAATATCATTATTATATTCACTGATAGTCCTGTCAGTGGAAAATTTACCACTGCTGGCGGTATTAAGAATACTCATTTTTGTCCATTTTTCCTGATCGTGATATGCCTCTGCAACCCTTTTTTGAGCGTTAACGTAACTTCTAAAATCAGCAATCGTCATCCACGGATCACCCGGACTGGTAAGTGAGCGGATGATGGCGTCAAATATTTTATACTCGAACTGATTAAAATGTCCGCTGGTAAGCAGTTGCATAACGTGCAACAAGTCCTCGTCTGCTCTGATAATCGCATTTGGATCATAGTTTTTCCGCAATTCGGCAACTTCTTCAGCAGTCATGCCGAACAGAAAGAAGTTTTCATCTCCCACAGCCTCCCGAATCTCAATGTTGGCGCCATCAAGTGTACCAATGGTTAACGCGCCGTTCATCATAAATTTCATATTTCCCGTACCCGAAGCCTCTTTTCCCGCTGTAGAAATCTGTTCGGAAAGATCAGTGCCGGACGCAATAATTTCCATAGCTGTTACACGATAATTTGGCAAAAAAACTACTTTTAAAAACTCATTTATTTTTGGATCATCGTTAATCACATCTGCAACATTGTTTATTAACTTGATAATGGTTTTTGCCATAGCATACCCCGGAGCTGCCTTACCGCCAAAAAGAACAAATCGAGGGGTCCAGTTTGCAACATCACCACGCTTAACACGATCATATAAATGTATAACATGCAGAATATTAAGCAATTGACGCTTATACTCATGAATACGCTTTACCTGCACGTCAAACATAACAGATGAATCAATATCGATATCGCAATCAGCTTTAACAAACGCCGCTAATCGCTTTTTATTTTGTTGTTTTATCTCTCTCCATCGCAAACAAAATTCTTTATCATCAGCGAATTCTTTCAAGAGATGCAGTTGAGATAAATCAGTTATCCATCCGTTCCCGATTTTTTCAGTAATAAGCCTGCCCAATCCGGGGTTTGCCGATGCAAGCCACCTTCGCGGGGTAACGCCATTGGTCTTATTGTTAAACTTTTCCGGCCACATTTCATAAAAATCACGAAATAATCCCTCAGTTAATAATCTCGTATGCAACGCTGCAACTCCGTTTACTGAAAAACTACAGACAATTGCGAGGTGCGCCATACGGACATACGAATCATGACCATCTTCGATTATCGACATGCGCCTTTGTCGTTCAATATCTCCCGGCCAACGCCGCGCTACCTCGGAAACAAAATGCGCGTTTATTTCATAAATAATCTCGAGCAATCGGGGCAGCAATTCCTGAAACATGCGCACCGGCCATTTTTCCAATGCTTCTGGCAATAAGGTATGGTTCGTATAGGACATAACATGCCGGGTTATATTCCATGCCGCATCCCATTCTAATCGGTATTCATCCATGAGCAACCGCATCAATTCCGCCGTTGCTATAGTCGGATGAGTATCATTCATTTGAAAACAGTTTTTCTCCGCAAATTTACTGAAATCATTACCATGTATTTGCACCCAATGGCATATTACATCCTGCAGACTGGCTGAAGCAAGAAAATATTGCTGTTTTAAACGCAACACCTTGCCATTTTCACTTGCATCATTCGGATATAAAACCATGGTAATACATTCCGCAGCATTTTTTGAAGCAATAGATTCAGGATAGCTGCCAGCATGAAACTCGCCAAGATCGAATTCATCTGTGGCGGCAGAAGACCATAACCGCAAGGTATTAACGGTTCCATTGCCGTATCCGGGAATGGCAATGTCATAAGGCACCGCTAACACATCATGAGTGTCTACCCAGCGTGCAAGCATCCGTCCATCATCGCTGCGATAAAATTCAGTACGTCCGCCAAAATGAACGCGACACGTATATTCCGGGCGTTCCAGCTCCCAGGGATTCCCATCACGCAACCAATGGTCGGGTTCTTCCACTTGTTCACCATTTTCAATATATTGCCGGAACATTCCATATTCGTACCGGATCCCGTATCCCATGACCGGCAACTGCAACGTGGCACAACTATCAAGAAAACACGCCGCAAGCCTTCCCAATCCTCCATTGCCTAAACCGGCGTCGTGTTCTGCTTCACTCACTTCTTCCAGTATAAGGCCCAGTTCCTGCATGCCTTTAAATACCTCATCAGTAATACCGAGATTGAATATTGCATTGCTTAACATCCTACCCATAAGAAATTCCAGGGACAAATAATACGTACGTTTGCACTTGCTTTCATGGTAAGCATAACGAGTTTTTTTACTCCGTTCTAATAACCGGTCGCGAAGCGTTAAAACCAGTGCACTATATGAATAGTGTAAAGAACGGCAATACTTGTCACGTCCCAGGGTATAACTGAAATACCGTCGATAATCCTCTTTTATATTATTTGCATTCATGCCCAACGGTGGGAGTTCCGTGAGTGTGGAAACCGGGTTACTCTGTTTTAACTTTGTATCCCAAAGGATTGTTTTTTTAATTTTTTCCATTGCTAACCAAGATGAAGTTGTTTTAAAAAAAACTAAACTGTTACCATGTTCAAAACTGTTTAAAAACATTTTGCATACGTTAAATAAATAATAAAGTATGCGCTGATTTTAATCTAATACTGCCGCCATGGCCAGGTTCCAACGAGGATAGTATATCCTGCAATACCAGTCAATACGGCATTAACAATTGTCCAGTAACCGGTAATTTTCTCAATAGCCTTCCCTAGCCCAAGCAGAAGAAAAAACATAAACCACAAACTTGCCCACATTAACCATAATACAACTAACCCTATATCGGGCATAGTGGTAAACGCCGTTGGAACAGCAACGACAGATACCAAAAGACAATACCACCCCAGTCCCTTACCCTCATAATTCCATAAAGAGTTGATGCCAACCCATAGATAAGTAAATCCAAACAACAATGATTGCATGGCATAAAAATAGGAGGTTATTTCATTTCCATGGAATAAAACAGTCCTCATGGCTCCGGCAACAATGAGAAAACCGGCAAATAAGTTCATGGGAAATACATGTTTTGCGTTTAATTTTCCCAGAACCATTAAACCATTCATAAACAAGACAAATCCGACATACACCAACGCAACACCTAACATTCCCATAACCGCTACACCTCTTTTTCGATGATTTCCTTAAACGATTATTATGTTCAGAAAAATAACAGATTTCCCACCGATAATCGATAGAAAATTAGTAGTCTGCATGGACAGATATGCTAAAATACACACGCATGGAATAGCAACTCTAAAGGGTTGTTCCGCTCCTGTTTGACATACGTGTATGTAATTGAGACGATATCCTTTTATTTGCAGAAAAGGGAGCGGCCGTTTGGGCCTCCACTCTGAAATATTTCTTTTTCCTTGAGGTACTGTGCGTTTCCTTTTTCAAATCAGTCCTTTTCTTCGTAACCCTTTGCTGGTTCCTTTCATTTTTGCTGCGTATTATTTTTTGCTGTGTTGGCACAATATGTATTCCTTTATTTTTTAACGCCGGCCTGGAATAGTCGAAATTTTCCAAAGTATGCCGTTCGATGCGTGAACCAAGGATATGTTCTATGTTGCGCACCATTGCTTTATCATCTTCTGTTACCAGGGTAAAAGCATCTCCGTTACGCGCGGCACGGCCGGTTCTGCCAATGCGATGAACATATGCTTCCGGAGTATCAGGAATATCATAATTAATAACGTGTGAAATCTGAGAGACATCTATTCCACGCGCGGCAATATCGGTTGCCACAAGTACCTGATAGACGCCTTTTCTAAAACCTCCCAAAGCCGCCTGCCGTTGTTGTTGTGACATATTCCCCTGAAGTGATGCGGCCCGGTATCCAGCCCTTACTAACCGTTGCCCCAAACTCTTTGCCCGGTACTTTGTGCGTGCAAAAATCAACACAGACTGAGTGTCAGTCTGATGCAATATTTCAAGGAGAAGAGGTATTTTAAGGTGCTGTTTCACCGGATATATGGCATGTTTTACCGTAGAAGCCGGAGAGGGTTTCCCAAATTGAACAATTGCAGGTTTTTTTAGCGCCTCATGCGCAAGAGATTTGATCTCATCCGGCATGGTAGCAGAAAAGAGTAATGTTTGCCGTTCATGCGGCAGACATTTCATTAATTTTTTGACATCCGGAAGAAACCCCATATCGAACATATGGTCTGCCTCATCGAGTACCAGCACCTCTATCCCGGACAGATCGATGGTTCTCTGTTTGACATGATCCAGAAGTCTTCCGGGGCACGCAACAACAATATCTATTCCGCTTTTGATTTTTTTAATCTGCTGAGTAATACTGACGCCTCCGTAAACAGTAGCGCTTCTTAATGTTGTTTTTGATCCGAGAATACTGAAATCCTGATGAACCTGCTCTGCCAGTTCCCGGGTTGGAACTACAACAAGCGCACGTATTTTACCGCGTTCACCTTCCGACAATCTTTGTAATATTGGCAATACAAATGCAGCTGTCTTGCCCGTGCCTGTCTGCGCCAAACCCATCACGTCGCTTCCCTTCAAAATCAGCGGAATTGCCTGTATCTGTATCGGCGTGGGGGTAACATACCCTGCCGTGGTAATACCTGCTGCAACGTTAAAATTAAAATTAAACGATTTAAAATCTTTCATATACTCCTTCTTTCATAAAATATTAAAGGGAACAGTGTGTTTTTTGTTAATCCTTTCCTTTCAATGTAAAATAATCTATAATAAATTCGTAATTAGTTTAAATATATTATGTTTTAAAAAAAAACCCATGTCTGATTGGATTCATATCGAAAAAGACCCGAAACATTTTGCCAGGGAAAAACTGAAGGCCCAGGAAATGAGAAAAACCCAGTGGTGGTTTAATAAAATTTCCCGGGGAATATGCTTTTATTGCCACGCAACGTTCTCCCCTGAAGAACTCACCATGGATCATGTGATACCCCTTTCGAGGGGAGGAAGAAGCACGAAAGGAAACATCGTTCCTTGTTGTAAGGAGTGTAATAACAGGAAAAAGTATTTAACTCCGGCGGAAATTGTATTAAACAAATTAAAGCAAGAACAGTCAACACAAGATAGAGACTGATCTTTATTGAAATACGATCTCCCGGAAATGGTGAATATATATGCCCGCCCGTTTAAAAATGGAGATAGACAACCGACACATCCTTCCTTGATTTACGATTTCTGCTTTATTTCAATCAGGTTACCGGAAAAATCTTTAAGAAAATATACGGTTTTTTCTTTATGTTTTCCGATGATTACATCCACATTAAACCGCTTTGCCTTCTCTTCAATTTCCGGAAAACTATCGATCATCATACCGAAATGAATGAAATTTGGGTTAGCGTGTTGAAAATCTGACAGAAATACTTCAAGTTTTATCCCGGGTTTTTCAAAAACCAACACCTTGATCTCCTCAGAAAGAGAGAACAACTGCTCTGAAAGTTCCGGGGCTAAAAGTATCTCTCTTGTATTCTCAAGACCCAGGAAGTCCCGGTAAAATTTTAGCGCCTGACTTTCGTTATTATTTATAATACCAACGTGATTTAATTCCATGACCTATTTTAGCGGGTAATTCTTCAATATGCAAGTCTTACCATAATTAGTCAGAAAAGATTCAAAGAAATAGTTTATCTGATTAATATAGTTTATCTGATTAATAGCGATATATACATTCCCGCCTGTCGGCAGACAGGTCATGGCTAAATTGCCACGTATGAAACGTGAGGTACAAATCACAGACCTGAACCTGACGGGGAGGTTACTGGTTATCTGTTTTTTCATCCATCTTCTGAAAACAGGAGATACAACTCTACCAACGGCATAACAGTTAACAGTAAAATAAGACGAAAAATCATAGTATCTGTTTTTCCTGTTTCTTTACAAAATCATCGATTTTTTTATTTATTATTTCAGCCTCATCCTTACCGAGGATCTTTTCTGCAAAGTCAGTGGCAATCTCTGCTGCCTGACCAGCAGAAACACCCTTCACCTCTGAAATTTTCCAGGTATCATCTTCCACCACCAGTTTGCACTCACCCAATCTTTCCTTCACAGGCAATCCGCCCTGTTCGAAAAGAAACTGTATCTCATCAGGATCATGGATTACCTGTAATGTTTCTTTCATATCCGGGACTATAGAGTGAAGCTTTACTATCGCTGTGTTATCGTTTACTGATGCACTTACTACCTCCTGTACAGTTGCACCATGAGCAAGGTCAATAACCCTGGTTAGCTTTGGTGGAGCTATCTCTTTTACATACTTTATAATTTCAAGCCAGTCAATAATGGTGGTATCCGTTTTAGAAATGTAGGAATACGCCCTGTCATAATCATTATTTCTTACAGCGCTAAGATATTTTTCAACTACCATCCGGGGCGAGTCCTGTGCATAGCCATGTCCGGCAAAGGCAATTATTGCAACAAAAAGAATTAAAATCATTCTCTTCATATTTTTACCCTCACAAAAGAAAATACGAATTAAAACACTTAAAATTATGATAGAACAATTACACGCCGGCAGCAAGCAGAACTTAAAAGAATTCATCAACAACGAATACTTCGGCTTTGAGATTCGCATGAAGACTTATCACTTACGCATTATCATTAAACAGCTTCAACTGGCGGTAATTTTCTTTTGCGGCAGGTTCAGGAATCGATTCCGGTTTTTCGTTCTCAACCGCTTTTTCGTTCTCAACCACCTTAACACCAACTACCTCATAACTGCTTAAACGATTGCCCCTGGCCTTCCATCCTTTAATATCCACAAGGCCATTCAACGGCACGACTTCACATCGTTTTTCTTTTTTGCGTCCAAAAAGGTACTGTATCTCCGCTTTAGGGTCGGTTTCGGTAGTAACGAGTGAAAGGATACTGCCCTCATTGTCCCCGATAAATTGGAATACACGGCCAATAACTTCGGATTCCGGTTTAAAGCGTTTAACGTAATAATATTTTGACTCTCCGTCGAAATATACTGCGGTTATAATAGTTTCTGGATTATACTTTTCAACCGTAGCAAGTTTTTCCCCATCGTAATGATTCGTCAATTCAAAATTCGTTAATTCCAATGTGCCGTCTTTATATATCACCAGTATCTTATTTTCTTCTTCAAACTTGCCCAAATATTTGCCTCGGCTCTCATTATTAAGCCTTCCAACGGTCTCGTCATACCAGATGTCATGCCCACCGAGAGTAGAGGTTCCGGCTTTTTTATGAATTATTTTGCGCACCGGATATTTTGTAAGTCTGTTTCCTATAGAGGCACGTCCCTTAACGGCAAGCCCGGCAAAATCATAGTCAAATACCAGTTTACGGGCGGAGCTCTTCGGGCTCAAATTCACCGTAACCTCTTCTGATTCGCTGTTTGGGTTTGCGCTGAAATAGAGTACTCTTGAACCTTTTTTCCCCTGTGATAAATCGTAAGGTTTATCGTACGTAATAGAGGTGACGGCAAAACGTTTTACATAGGCAGGACCGTCTTTTCCATCCTGATAGATCATATGGTATGTCATCCGGGTATCATTTTTTTTCCAAACCTGAGCGTATATAATATCTTTTCCGACAAATGCCTTTTCCGATACCCTCGTAACCAGGAATGTACAATCAGACAGGAAAACAATTACATCGTCAATGTCAGAACAATCACAGACGTATTCTTCTTTCTTCAGTCCATAGCCGATAAAACCATCTTTCCTGTTCATATACAGTTTTTGATTGGCCATGGCAACCTGTGTAACCTGAATGGTTTCAAAATTACGGATTTGAGTTTTTCTCTCCCTGCCCTTACCATATTTTTTCATTAAACTTTCAAAATAGGCAATGGCGTAATTGGTGAGATGCTTTAAATCGTATTTTACCTGTTTGATTTCGCCTTCAAGCGTTTTTATGGCTTCATCAGCCTTAAAGGAATCGAAACGGGATATTCGTTTGATTTTAATTTCGGTCAGTTTGACAATATCTTCCTCAGTTATTTCCCTTTGAAAATTTTTCTTATATGGTTTCAATCCTTTGTCAATAGCGGCAATCACCTCTTCCCATGTTTCACATTCTTCGATGTCCCGATAAATACGTTTTTCAATAAATATTTTTTCCAACGAAGAAAAATGCCAGGATTCCTGCAGTTCTCCAAGTTTGATTTCCAACTCGCGCTTCAACAATCCAACAGTGTGTTCTGTAGATATTTTCAGGATTTCATTTACACCGAGAAACTTTGGTTTCTCATCAATGATGACACAAGCATTTGGCGATATTGATATTTCACAATCAGTAAAGGCGTACAGTGCGTCAATGGTAACATCAGGAGAAATATTCGGCGGAAGTTCAATAACAATCTCCACATCCTTCGCAGTATTGTCCACCACCCGTTTGATTTTGATCTTGCCGTTTTCCCCTGCTTTTACGATGGAATCCATAACGCTCGCCGTGGTAGTCGTGAAGGGAATGCTGCGGATAACAAGTGTTTTCTTATCCAAAATCTCTATTTTTGCGCGAACGCTGATTCTGCTACCCCGCAATCCTTCGTTATAATTACTAAAATCAGCCATTCCCCCGGTTGGAAAGTCCGGAAAGATATTTATTTCTTTCCCGCGAAGCGTATCTATTGAAGCTTCAAGCAACTCGATAAAATTGTGAGGCATAATCCTGGTGGCAAGACCCACTGCAATTCCTTCAGCGCCCTGAGCCAGCAACAATGGAAACTTCATTGGCAAAAGCACCGGTTCTTTCTTTCGGCCATCATAAGAAAGCTGCCATTCGGTAATTTGACTGTTAAACGCCACTTCAAGCGCGAACTTTGAAAGACGTGCTTCAATATATCGGGGAGCGGCGGCGGCGTCTCCCGTAGAAATATCACCCCAGTTCCCCTGCGTCTCAATGAGAAGGTCTTTTTGACCCAGATTAACCAGCGCTTCTCCGATAGCGGCATCACCATGAGGGTGGTATTGCATGGTATGACCAATCACATTGGCTGCTTTATTAAACCGGCCATCGTCCATTTGTTTCATTGAATGCAGAATACGTCGCTGCACAGGCTTCAAACCATCAAGCAACGCAGGAACCGCCCTTTCTAATATTACGTAGGACGCATATTCCAGAAACCAGTTGCTGTACATTTCCGAAACATGCAAGGCTTCATGAATGGTGTTATTCCCGTCCGGGGAATCTTTGAGATTTTTCTTTATTTTATTTTTTACAGGCATATTCTTAAGCTACATCCTTTTCAACATATAGGTTTTCTATAATAAACGTTTGACGATCCGGGGTATTCTTCCCCATATAGTAACCAAGCATCTGAACAATCGAATCTTTCTGCCCCAGCACCAAAGGCTGCAAACGAATATTTTCGCCGATAAATTGTTCAAATTCATTTGGCGATATCTCTCCCAACCCTTTAAAACGTGTTATTTCCGGATTTTTACCTATTTTATCAAGCGCCGCAAACTTCTCTTCCTCGCTGTAACAATAAATAGTCTCATTTTTGTTACGAACACGGAAGAGCGGCGTTTCCAGTATGTGCACGTGCCCGTTCTTGACAAGATCGGGGAAAAACTGCAAAAAGAACGTCATCAGCAACAAACGAATATGCATCCCGTCCACATCTGCGTCAGTAGCTATCACAACGTTATTATAGCGCAGGTTTTCAATGCCATCTTCAATATTCAGGGCGTGTTGCAGCAGGTTAAATTCTTCGTTTTCATACACCACCTTTTTCGTCAATCCAAAACAGTTAAGAGGTTTTCCCCGTAAGCTAAAGACGGCTTGAGTCTCCACATTGCGCGACTTAGTAAGGGAACCGCTTGCCGAATCTCCTTCAGTAATAAAAATAGTGCTTTCGTAACGTAGCTCATGATTGTTCGTATTGTAGTGGATACGGCAATCACGCAATTTTTTGTTATGAATATTGGCCTTTTTTGCCCTCTGACTTGCCAGTTTTTTTATGCCGGCAATTTCTTTACGTTCCCTCTCAGACTGCAAGATGCGTTTCAAGAGCTTTTCAGCGGTATCAGGGTGCTTATACAGATAATCGTCCAATTCCTTTTTCACAAAATCGTTAACAAAGGTGCGAATAGTTATACCGTCCGGACTGATATTCAGTGAACCCAATTTTGTTTTCGTCTGTGATTCAAAAACCGGTTCCTGTACCCGTACGCTAATAGCTCCTACAATAGAAGCCCGGATATCTGCAGCGTCAAAATCTTTTTTATAAAACTCGCGTATCGTCCTGACTATCGCTTCACGGAATGCGGCAAGATGCGTCCCCCCCTGTGTAGTGTGTTGCCCGTTAACAAAAGAATAGTACTCTTCACCGTACTGGTCGGCATGGGTAAAAGCAAATTCAATATCCTTGCCGCGGAAATGAATGATCGGATACTGCAGCGTCTCGGGATCGGTTTTACGTGTCAATAAATCAAAAAGACCTTTTTCCGAATGAAATTTCTGCCCGTTAAAGTCAATGGTTAACCCTGCATTCAGATAGGCATAATTCCAGATTTGATTCTCAAGGAAATCGGGGATAAAACGATAATTTTTAAATACCGTCTCGTCAGGAGAAAATTGGATGAATGTCCCGTTTCTTTGGCTGGTTTTTTCAACAGGGAAATCTTTCTTCATCTCACCTCTGGAAAACTCAATGGATTTCATCTTGCTATCACGAATTGATTGCACCTTGAAATAACTTGATAACGCATTCACCGCCTTCGTACCAATGCCATTCAGCCCCACCGATTTCTGGAATGCCTCGGAATCGTATTTCCCTCCGGTATTAATTTTTGCAACGCAATCGAATACCTTCCCCAGAGGAATACCGCGACCATAATCGCGCACCGTAACCTGATGTTCGCTGATTTTTATTTCGATTGACTTTCCGAAACCCATCACATGTTCATCAATGGAGTTATCAACCACCTCCTTTACCAGTACATAGATACCATCATCCATGGACGTTCCATCACCAAGTTTGCCAATATACATTCCCGGACGAAGACGAATATGTTCCTTCCAGTCCAGCGATTTGATGTGTTCTTCAGTATATGCAGTCTTAACCATAATAATCCTTTTTTATGACAATAAATCTCTCGGAATACTTATATCAGTAACGACAATCTCCCCCGTATAATTTGACCCTTCGCCCAAATAAAATCCTTGTTTGGCAACGGCAAACGTTACCGTTTTTTTCGCCTTTATCGCAGTTCCTAATACTTTACCTGTATTACAATCCAAACCGGAAGGAATGTCCACAGCTATAACCGTTTTATTCAGAGCATCTACCCCACCTATCAATGTTTTAAACGGTTCACGAACTACGCCGGATATCCCGGTTCCAAATAATGCGTCAATCAGAATTGTGTATTTCCCCAAATCGTCTAACACATCATTTACCCCCTGAAGATCAATACATTCTTTCACCGGTATTTTCATTTTCAGAAGTATTCGCAAGTTTGTACTGGCATCGCCATCCGTTAAAATATCCGTTATTTTGGCAAAGAGAAATACTTCAACCGGAATACCTTTATTATAAAGATGTCTCGCTATAACAAACCCATCCCCCCCATTGTTCCCCTTACCACACAAAACGGCTATTTTTTCTTTTTGCGGGTAGTCAATCTCTTTTACCACCTCCTCTGCCACATTCCTGCCAGCGTTTTCCATTAGGAGAATTCCCGGAATCTGATATTCTTCGATTGCCTTGCGGTCGAGTTCTCTCATTTCCTCTCGTGTTAACGATTTCGTCATTTTAATATACCCTCAATAAATTCGTTGAACCTGGCAGCCCGACAGGCACACCACCCGTAATCGCAATGGTTTCATCTTCACCGATATAACCCGCCTGTTTGGCGGATTCTATACCCTTTTTCATCATATCGTCAGTATTTTTCATAGCCTCGGTAAGTATCGGTATAACTCCCCATACCAAAGCAAGCCTTCTGTATGTATCTACCGCTGGGGTTACCGCAAGAATTTTCTGCCGCGGACGATATTTTGAAATAAATCGCGCCGTACTTCCCGATTGGGTACAGGTAATAATCGTCTTCATATGTAATTCATTCGCAACCTGGCATGTAGCGATGCTTATGGCGTCAGGAATAGTGGTATGATTTTCCGACATGCGCAATCTTTCAAAGGTATTGCTTTGCACCAGGCCGGGCTCAACTTCTTTTGCAATTTTTGTTAACATGCGCACAGCCGCGACAGGATAACGCCCTTTCGCCGTCTCTTCAGAGAGCATAACTGCATCACTGCCGTCGAAAATCGCATTAGCAACGTCAGTAACTTCCGCCCGCGTTGGACGATAATTAATTACCATAGAACCCAGCATTTGCGTCGCAGTAATTACCGGTTTGCAGTATTTGTTTGCAAGTCTTATTATCATTTTCTGTACAGAAGGCACCCTTTCCAGTGGTATTTCAACGCCCAAATCTCCCCTTGCAACCATAATTGCATCAGCGGTATTCACGATTTTTTCAATATTATTTACTGCTTCATGCTTTTCAATTTTTGCAATAATCGGTATCGATTTGCCTTTTTTTTGTATAAGATCACGTAATTCCATTATATCCTCAGCAGTTTTTACAAAAGACAATGCTACATAATCAACCCCATGCTCTATCCCGAATTCCAGATCATTTTTGTCCTTTTCCGTTAATGGGGATATCGGCAAGGTCCGCATAGGAACATTAACTCCTTTTCTGGGAGTCAAGACTCCCCCTACAACTACTTTGCAATGAATATTTTCATCATCCTTTTGTATGACTTCTAATTCTATTTCTCCGTCGCTTAATAAAATCGTATCGCCAATAGATACATTCGATGGCAATTCCGGATACGTTATGGATACCACCCGTTCATTTCCTTCTATGCTTCTGTTTGTAAGGGTAAAAGCATTGTTTGTTTTTAACGTAACCGATTCACCGGAAAGCGTTCCAATTCTGATCTTTGGCCCGGACAAATCCTGTAGTATTGCAACAGGTTTCATAAGCTTTTCCGCAATAGTGCGAATATGGGTAATACACTCCTTGTGCTGGGACAATTCTCCATGAGAAAAATTGAGCCTGGCCACATTCATCCCCGCACATATTAACTGTTCGAGCATAGCAGGAGAATTACTCGCAGGGCCAATAGTGCATACGATTTTTGTTTTTGGGTAAGTATTCATGATTCGAATGGAATATTCATAGATATTTCAAAAGTACTAAAATAAATCGAAGGTTTGATAATATAATAGTTACGAACCAATGTCAACTTGTTGAATGTGAAGTTAGAAACAATTTAACACTATAATTTTTATCGGCTTACTATCCAGAAAATTCTTGACCTGAGAAACAAATTACCATAAAATTTTGTTTTAAATGATGATAAGTAGTAAATAAAAATTATTACCAATTGACAAAGGAGATACGAAATGGCAAAGGTTAAATGCCCGGGGAGTATTAGAAATGCAACACCTACACCAATCGACCGAAAATGTCATAATTGTGGTTGCGATGTTGAAATGTGGAGTGATGAGGAAAAGGCGGATTGTCCTAAATGCGGAACCACAATATTTAAAGACAAAGTCCCAACCTGCGTTGAATGGTGTAATTCTGCCGAAGAATGCATGGGTGACATCCTCGATGTAAAAAAAATCAAAGAAGAAGCCAGAAAACGAGCGGAAAAAGACGGAGATCCCAAATTTTTTGATAAGGTTTCAGAAATGATAAAAAAGAAGAGGGAAGAAAAAGGATGTGACTCTGAAGAGTAAAAAAAATAGTTCGAAACAAAAAATGCAGATATTTGTATTTTTATGCAATGCAAATATCTGCATTTTTTGTTTGTGGTAATTGCTTTCTTTCACGTTATTTCATAATCCTTATAACACCATTCCTTCACATATAAAAAACTTCAACCACAACATGTCGCCGATAAAAAAGCACATACTCATCATCCGTCCTAGTGCTATTGGAGATATCATCATTACACTACCCACTCTGCATGCTTTGCGAAATCACATTCCAAATTCCCATATTGAAATCATGGGATATCCATCTTATCTGGAACTCGTTCATGGCCGTTTTTATGCCGATACCATTAGCAGGTTTGACCACCCGGACATTTCGATATTATTGAGAAAAGATGCACGAATCCCTGACTCGTTAAGAGAAAGATTTTCAAAATTTGATCTCATCATCGCCTTTATTGCAGACAGAGATAAAATCTTCTCGGAAAATCTTCAGGCATCGGGAGCAAAAGAGGTTCTCTGCTATAATCCTTTCCCCAACGATTCAAAACCAATACACATCATCGACCATTTTCTGAATTCTCTGAAGTTGTTGGAAATACCTTATTCAAACACTACACCAAATATTTACTTGAACAAAGAAGACCTGATCGAAAGAGAAAATATTTTACGCAACTCCTTAGAAAACACCAGACAAAAAAGAATAGCAATCCATCCCGGAAGCGGCAGTACCCATAAATGCTGGTTATTATCAAATTATTTCTCAATAATTCAATGGTTAACAGAACACCATAACGCAAAAATTTTTATCATAGCCGGGCCCGCAGATATTGTAGTAAAACAAGAGATAGATAAATTACCCAAAAATAATATCTGTGCAATTGATACACCGCCGCTGACAAAACTTGCCGCGATATTACAACAATGCGACCTCTTTATTGGAAATGATTCCGGCATCACCCACCTTGCAGCAGCCATGGGCGTTTCCACACTTGCAATCTTTGGCCCTACCGATCCAAAGGTATGGGGCCCAAGGGGAAAATCGGTAAAAATATGTTACCACCCAACACCATGCAGCCCCTGTTCGGACGAAAAAAGAAAAAACTGTTTCCCCAAAACCTGTTTAGAATCTATTACCACAAAAATGATAAAAGAAGAAATCCTAAGATTCCTCTCCTTGTAAAATACTCAGATAACTAAATCCTGTAAGGACAAATTTGGTTCAGGAACCACAGGAGTAACAATGGAGACTAAAAGAAAAATAGGGGTCTCTAAAATTTAGTATAGTTTTCCCCCCCCACCCTTCAATAGAAGTATTGAAACTCCTGAACGCCGAATTAGGTCATCTTTGGCAGCGACTTATAAAACTGCTTGACATAGTCATGGCCATTATTCTGTTGCTTCCTGAATTTTCTCGCCCGCCTCTTCTATCTGTTCCGCGGTTTTTTCTGCTGCCTTTTCAAGTTCCTTACCGGCACGTTCCACCGAACCTTCTTTTTTCTGACAGCCGATAAAACATGTAACCAAAGCGCTTATTGCCAGTGCTGTTAAAACATTCTTGCCATATTTCATCATTTTTATCTCCTTTGTTAATTGTGGTCTTTAAGTAATGTATCAGCAAAATAATACTAATGGGTTCAGGTTATAAATCCGCCTGAAGATATCTGTGATTGAGATACCGATATTATTTGCAAAATTTATATATACGTCAATACACCTAAATGGGTGCCTGCATTTGTGTGTATATAATTCATAAATTTTCAGATTATTCTGGAGATGAAGGAAAAATAATTAAATATGGTGCCCCTGGATTTCCCATAACTAAAAAAATCTGAAAATACGGGTGCAGTCATTGGGATAAATACCTTTGGACATTATAATTTTTCATTTGATAAGGCAAAAAATCTGCGATTTTTTGCTATGGGAAAACTTTTTTGCTTGACAAAAGCCTTCCTAACGGGCGACCACAAGAATTTCCCAAACAAAACCACTTTCGAAAAAGCCAAAATAAAAGTAACTATTCAGCATGTAATACACACCCCGTCAGCTACGCTGCCACCCCTCTTTTTAGAGGGGATTTAGGGGTGTGTTATTAATTACGCTGAATAGATACAAATAAACTCTGGAAAAGAGATTCTATTTGAGGAATTCAATACGCTTAATATACGCCTCAGCCTTTCCTCCACCTTTCGTTGTGGTTGTGTCAACTTCAAGACATAAACCGGATATTGCGAGAGACTCTTTTTCGTAATATGTTTGAAATGCACCAGCCAAATCGAACACCGAAATCACTGTTTCATTAAGTTCCGGGTTTCCTACACAAACAAAACGCCCGCCTGAGTGAAAATACCTCCCTTTATAAGGTACGTTAATTTTGTCAGCTTCGCTAAGAAATAGGCTTATGAAGTAAGGTAAATCCGGTATCATAAAATGCCCGCTGGGCAATCTTTCTAAACCAAAAAATACGTATAAAGCCAAAGCTTGATTCCTGTTTCCATTCTCAAATGTTGCATCCTTTGGGTACTTCACAATTCCCCATTCAATGCGCACTTTAGAAACTTCCGGAAGATTGATATCCTTTAAAACAAGAAAACCTCTGACAGGCTGTTTGGTTTCAATAAACAACATACCATCCTGAATGGAGAATTCAATTTCCGGATGATACTTAGCGGCGCCCTCACAATAAAGCCCCTTCGATTCCAACCATTTACGGACAGAACCTCCTTGATAATCTGAAAAATCGATTACGTATTTTAACTCCTGAACCTTTTCATTGTCTTGTTTTTTCAGATTGTTGCCCTTAGTAACTTCGGATGGCCCCCTGGTCTCAACTACTTTATTTTCTTCCGAAAAAACGTTTCCACTTAAAACAAATATTACTATAAATATAATGCCTGCAATAAAGCTTTTCATCAGTGTAATTTTCTGGAATGCAAAAATAGGTTTTGAGATACCCTCTAAGCAGCAAATTTGATCACTTCCAATTCAACTGAACTATCTACACCCTCTAAAATCTCCTCCACCCGCTTCATAACAGCATCCTCAAGAAGATATTCACTGCAATTCTCGCACTGAAAGACGGGAACCCCTTTCGAAATGTTTTAGGGATCAAACCTCATAGTTCAATTATCAAACATGTGAGATTACTATAATGTTGAATTATGAAGGAGCCTCCTCAGCCCCTGTTAAAACATTCTTGCCATATTTCATCATTTTTATCTCTTTGTTAATTGTGGTCTTTAAGTAATGTATCAGCATAATAGTAATAATGGGTTCAGGTTATAAATCCGCCTGAAGATATCTGTGATTGAGACATCGATAGTATGTGCAAAATTCAAAAATGCGTCAATACACCTAAATGGGTGGCTGCATTTGTGTGTATATAATTCATAAATTTTCAGATTATTCTGTGGATGAAGGAAAATAATTAAATATGGTACCCCCCTGGATTTCCAGGATTCGATAGAGATTCTTTGTTGGAGTGTGCTGAAGAAATTGGATGCTCAGATTAAAGATAACACAATATTTACATCTTTTTTTGATATGGTTGAAAAAGCCCATAAAAATACTGAATCGAAAAAACTGCCTTTCGAGGTGAAAATATCGGAATTGAAAATAACGCAAGAGCAAAGAAGTCGAATAAGGTTGCCATCTGGCTTTATGAGATACGCAATTCGATAATGTCCATACAGCGAAATACGAATATTCTGATCTGGTTTCCTATCATACATGTGGCCTAACTCCGGAAATTGGTGTAATTATTGAACTTTGTCATAAATACCGTCAACTACTCGAATCGCTGCATCTTGATTATCTTCAGCTATGTAATCATAAATATCTTTAAGCCATCGTTCTGCTTCTGCCGTCCAGTTTATTCTCGCCATGTTTTAATTCTATGTTTCATATTCTCATTACTGATAACACGGCCTGCCTTAGAATCTTCCAATCCACGTTCGACCATTCGGACAAATGCCAGTTCTCTGAGAATTTCATCAAAAGAACTATCGTCTGGTTGTTCTTGAACGATTTTTTTTATGAGTTCTTTTGCATGGGTCATTCTTCCCTCTCTTTCCTAATATTTCATAAACTTCGTATTAAATAATACAATGTTGCGATAATCTCTTATCTTCCCAAGTACGGAAGCATCTTCATTTTTGATTCTGTTCAGCGCTTCTCCAATGATCTCAAACTTTCTCTCAACGCCACTCCGAAGTAATTCGTCCTGTTCGTAATCCTCAAACTTCTTACCGTGCACAAATTGGAAAATAGCTAAAGCAGCTTCTCTGATGTCAAAGAGATACTTTAGGATTTCATCCTTCATAGATGGTTATTTTTTTTTTAATATATGGCGGCGAAAATAGGGATTTCTTAGCCCACTGATTGTGAGCAGATCAACTCCGCAATCAAAAGCATCCTCAAGCCGATGAAGCAGTCCGAAGTATCTTTTTGAAAGGTTCAAAGTGGGGTTCTCAAATTCAACGAGCAAATCTACATCACTCCCAGCAGTCACTTCTCCACGCGCAAGTGATCCAAAAACATCTAATTTTTTAACATGAAACTCCCTACAAGCCGGAATTGCAATCTTTTTAATCTCTTCTAATGTCATCAGTTCGTCCTCCACATAAACTCAAAATTCGATAATCGGGCGAATCAAATATAACCCTTTAGAGATCAAATTGAGGTAAACGAGAGCTCAATCAATCCACAAATACTATACTAAATATTGTTGACAAAAGCACAGAAAAGATTCTGAATGTTACAATATTCCCTAACTTTTACAGAATTACTTACAAAATACTTATATACACTTATTTGTTTGAAACAAGCACAACCAGTGGATACGGTTGTGCCTTTCTTTCCCCTGGTAAGGACAGCGACTATCTAAGAAGGTCATGGACGGTTCATTGTCAGCAAATTTTAGCCAGTGACAGAAGCTCATCCTGTGAGATGTAAAGAGATTGTGCGCGTTCTATTCCTTTTCCCCGGTCACAAAGAAGGTCGCCTCTCCCTAACAATAATTCCCCACCGGCATGGTCAAGGATAATTTTTGAATTGGTGGCAGTGGTCACTTTCATGCAAATCTTTAACGGCAGATTGGCCTTTACGATGCCGGTAACAATGTTTCTGTCGGGTCTCTGCGTGGCAAGCACTACATGTATTCCTGCCGCCCGGCCTTTCGCCGCTAATCTGGCAACCAGTTTCTCAAATACCTCTTTCTCCTTTTTTCCCTGAAGCACCAGGTCTGCAAATTCATCAAAAAGAATAATATAAAAAGGGATATCTTTTCTTCCGGCTTTTATGCGATTGCTCAGGTCATTAAATCCCTCGTCCGCTAGCTGCTTATAGCGGTTCTCCATTTCATGTACCGCTTTCTCTAAACAGGCAATAGCTCCTGTAACGTCATAGATAACTGGTTCTGCCAAAAAAGGAGAGGTCTTTAATGAACCAAACGTCAAAATTTTGGGGTCGATAAGGGAGAGCCTGAGGGTTTCGGGACTGTTCCTTTTCAATAATGAGCCTACCAGCGATTTTAAAAATTCGCTTTTACCGCTACCGGCAGCCCCGGCAACCAGTGCATGAGCCATATTGGAATCTGCAAAATCAGCGAAAAGCATCTCGTTATTCACACCTACGCCTATTGGAAAAGAAACACAATCATTCTCTTTCGCATCATCCGGATTTTTTTCCCGGTCATTCCAATATACGACATCAGGCGTTTCTTTTGGTATATCAATTGACACATAACCCACAGAAGGTTCTATTCTGGGGGGCGAATTTAAACTTAATGCAACCTGTAAATCGTCAGCCCTGTTCGCTAATGAAACAACCTTTACCCCGGAATCCGGTTTTATTTTATACCGCACCAGTTGAGGCGCTTCCTGTTTGTCAACTATTTCGATTTTAAGCCCGAAATCAGCATAGGTTTGTTTTATTATCACGGCAAATCCGTCTATGCCTTTTTTATTAACGCGTGCACATTTGCTCCTCTCCTTACCTGCCAACTCATGCAAAACCGGCAAAACACTATCATGAAAAAGTTCGGCAAGCTCTTTATGTGTTACAACAACTTCACGTAAATCCGGGGCATAATATTCAACGGCTCCGTTACATTTCATTTCAGGTTTCAGCTTTTTTAACAATTCTGCATAGATAGCCAGTTGCAAGAGATCGTGCTCCCTGTTATCGCCTTTCGTAAGCTTGTAATCCACAATCTCAATGTTTCGGGCAGGATGTACCCTCACCAAATCTAATTGGCCGGAAACAAAAACGGAATGATCACCAACCTTATACTGGATATCCTTTATGTGGAACTCATTCGTTATGTATATATCGTTCCAAGAGTGAAAATTGTTTGTCTGATCACGTAAGGTAACGGTACGGTCACAAAAGGCCTTTAATGCATTTGCAAGATAGTGCGCAGATTCTAATCTGTTATTATTCAGCACTTCGTTTATCTCACTCTCTGCAAATCTGGTATACATTTCATCCCATATCAAATTCCTGTCTTTGAGGTTTAGGGTGATGGTGTTATTTTCCGGCAGTGACAGCCAGTCTAAAAACTTCTTCACAATGTTGTGGAATTTAGTTCCGTAAACAGCTATTGAATTTGGAGGATGCAGAGGAGTTGTCTGAGGATTTTCACCGGCAAGCCATCGGTCTTTCCAATCCTTGTCCAGACAGGCATGTTTTAGTTCTGTTACCGTTATCGATTTGACTGCCATTGTAATAGGGTCATATGGGGACTTTGATAAACCTTTATTTGTGGAATTTTCGTACAAATATCTAAAACCTTTTCTTTATCCAGTGATTTTGACAAACTCATGAGTAATTCATCGAAACTTAACACCTTTTCCTTTTTGATATATGCCTTAATCTCATTTGCAACACCTTCTGCCGGACTCATAGTATTTTCACCTTTTTTCACCCTTTCCTTTCCGGCAGAAAAACCACCACTAATTGTATCCCAAAACCACGTAAATTTTTTTCTTATAAATGCTAAAACCTCATCGCGTGAATACGGTATATCCCCTTCTACCGCATCTCTGTAAAGTTCATTAGCGGCATAGATATTTATCACCATATCTTTCTTCAAATCTACTATATTGAAAAACTCATTTTTCGCCTCATTTATCTCAGTCCCTATTGTTTTCCATGTTGCTTTAGGTATCTTTGGCAAATCAAATGTTCTTAACATCACTGCCTTCAATCCCTTTTGAGACGTTGCATATCTCTTCGCCTCCCTTACAATTGATCGCCATCTCATGCTATTCGCACCCGATTCAAATCCAAATATAAGAGAACGAGTATTGAATAACCAATGAATAGAAAAATATCCCTTTTCTGTTTTATATTTTTTTACCGTAACCCCGGCAAGTCCTTTAGACACTTCAAAGATCATCCAATACAAAATATCAGGATCAAACACATGCCTTTTTGGCTGTGATCTTATATCTTCCAAACTCTTCTCAAAATACTGTTCGATGGGCGCTACTTTGACCTCTCTGTTTTGTTCAATATCCCATTGATCCCTGCATTTGTTTATAAAGTGGCGAATCCCTATTTGGGACCTGTCTTTAAATAAATTATGTAACCATTTTTCATCAGCAAAAAGTTGCGCCTCTTTGCTGTCAATGTTAAAGAGACGCAGTCTTTGTTGAATAAGTTCTTTACCCTGTTCTTTGTTTATTCCTGCAAGTTCAAATCGTTTATTGAATCGATGCTTATGTGCTTCCTCCATAGACTCCAGGAGCGTCTTTTCCCATACATACTGATTTGCCGTTACGACAGTCATTTGATTCGGACATGAGCTCACCAGGTTTTCAATTACGATCCCGAAAGACCTCACCAGTTCCGAATTCTTACCATAATTTTCCGTCTGATCAAAACAGAACAGAAACGGTCTGAAAAACCCTGCAAGATAGCAGAAATCAATGACTCTTTGTTTACAAAGCTCGTTCATTTCATCTGAAGTCATTTCCGGAAGCGACACATCCCTGCTCCTGATACCAACGGTCTTAGCCTCATTCCGGTCGATACATTCGCCTCTCAGCCATTCAAGACACGTTTCTCTGATTACAGCATCGGACCTGTTATACATATACTGTAACAACACCTGTAGCCAGCTTAACGGGGAGGCGTTTAATGGTATTCCATTCGTTTTAAGCTCTTTGATAAATTGTGCCGTAAGATTGGCTATATTTGAAAAGACCCAATGAGCCTTTTCGGATTCACTCAAAAAATTATTCAGAAGTGAATAGTCAGAGGATGTACCGTTTGTCTTCTCCGCATTAATCTCCATGAAACCGCTTACACGCAATTGAGAGAGTAAAAATGCCACGATCCCGTGGGAAAAGACTTCAAGTTGCGTGGGTGTTTCATTATTACTACGATCCGCAGAATCCAATTTTTCTGCAAAATCCAATTCCTGGACAATTTTCAAGAGGATCGATTTCCAGCAGGTTGAGTTGTTTTCAAAAGGCCTTATATAGACCAATGTCGCCTTTTGATTCAAGGCGTTAAAGAGCCTTCCAATCAAGTGCGACTTCCCATAACCAGGCTCTCCGGATGTAACGAGCCAGGCGTGTGTTTGACGTAATTTTCTGGGAAATGGAGATTCTGACAGGAGGTGAAATCTTTCAATAAGGGCCAGGAGTGATTTTTCATTGAGACTTGACACGCATGTCTTAATTGATCGTGGATCTTCAACGATATCATCTTCAAACGGATTTATCTGTACATCCATTTTTACCTCATCTATTTCCTAGAGAAAACGAATAAGCAGGTATGGTCTGCCATCCAAATATACTGCACCGGATCTTGTCTCTCCAGAAGAGAGAGACCAATCTCCCAGGCTGAAAACTGCCCGGCCGGCCCTCGATTCTTCGAGAAGAAAGGACTTCAGATATTCCATAGGGACTCCCAAATCCCGTTGCAGTTCATATATCTCTATATTTGAAAATCCTTTTTGTCTTTTAATCTTTTCGTATGACGTTAACACTTTGTTATGATTTATTTCCTCTTCGAACACCCGGCTTTCAGGTTGTAACCCCGAAAATGCTTCTGATAATACGTATGGTTCTATTGAAGAAACATGCAGGAAATATGTTCCTCTTCCTATCTTTATCTTCAGTAATTTTTTTTCCTGGATCAAAATTTCGATCGCCTCATCTGCCTTTTCACGGATGCATCCCGAAGGAAGTTTATTGCGTATCGTTGTCAAGGTAAAAGGTATTAACTCATTTTGTTTTTGTGGCATCCTGGTAATGCATTCTATCTCATTATACGCCCTCTCAAGGGGGTTATAATACGCCTTCAGGACATAACGCGGCCTTGCTTTACTGCCTAAATTCCTGATTTCCCTGTCTCTTAAAAGCTCCTGAAATGCCTGCTCCGAATTTTTTGCAATCTTCAATTTTGATTTGCTTAATCCGTCAGGCCCTGCATCCCTGAGTTTTTGTAAAATGATTTCCTTTTGTGTTTCTATGCCCATAATCAACGATAGATGAAAGATGCTTACTCTGTAAATAACCACATAATACTATCTGATTAATTTATTTTCTATCATTTTCTATAAACTATGAAGTGCTTTTGTCGATTTAACTTGATCATATAGTTTCGTTCACATTAAAATATATTTTAATTTCAAAAATCATAGTCAATGATAAAAAGGAAAAGGTGATACAATATTAAATATTGATGGAAAAAGTATATACATTCAGACCCGGTAATATTACCCGGGTGATTCACTAACAATATTGTTTATGATAAAAGGAGGGTAACATGTTTAAAAACATTGTGTTATCTTTATGCTTTATAATGGCTTGCGGTTATGTATTTTCGTACAAATCGATACACGCCCAAACACCTACCCCTACTTTAGTACCTACACCTGTTTCACAAGGTAGTGTATCCGGTACAGTAACTGCCAAAAAATCCGGCAAACCAATTAAACGAGCAAAAGTTACTTTGAAAAGCAAAGAACTGAATTTTAAGGAAAAAATCAATACCGATAATGACGGGAATTATCTCTTTTCAGATTTAAACGCAGGGAACTATACGCTGAAGGTAAAGAAGCAAAGCTTTAAGAATGCAAAAGAGAAAATTGAACTTGCAGAAGAGGAAAATGAGATAGTCGATTTCCAATTAAAAAAACAAAAGAGCGATGAAGGTGATGGCGGTGATGATGATAGTGGTGGATATTATTAACGAAATAGAGTCTGTTTATTGATATCAAAATACTTAATATTTTCTCTGTATCTTGAATGGTTAAATTTTGGAGGACAGATATTATGAAACAACTGTTACTATACACCGCTCTATATTTTCTGTTTTTAGCCTTTTTTTGCCCGGGAGGCGCCCTCACTAAAATGCCCCTATTGGGGCTAACACCGGTGAAAGCCGAAGAATATACAAAACCATCCCGGATGACAAATACAGGCCAGTGCAAGCCTACGCCCCCTGATGCCCTGGGACCATTTTATGCGCCAAATGCACCGGAACGAACAAGCGTTGGTAAAGGGCACATCCTGAGTGGTGTTGTCAGATCAAGCACAGACTGTTCGCCTCTTACAGGGGCACGGATCGAGTTCTGGTTAGCCGGCCCTGATAGGGAATATGACGATGATCATCGTGCAACGATACTCTCCGATAAAGACGGTGCGTATAAATTTGAAAGCAACTTTCCACCGCCTTATAGAGGAAGACCTTCGCACATCCATATTAAAACCACGGCTAAAGATTACCGGACACTGGTTACCCAGTATTATCCTGCTAAGGGACAGACCGAAGGTAAATTCGACTTAGTGCTGATTCCGGAAGATTGAAGTTACTGGTTTGAAGCTTTCAGAAGAACACTTGTTGATTACGTTTCTTTTTCAAAAAATTCATTCATTGATTATAAGCTAAAAAAAAAATCAATCAATAGCTGATTACTTTTCAATACTTTTCATTAATTCATATGCAATATTACCACTTACAATGCGCATGATGCTTTCTTCCGCATTATCGAAACTTAATAAATTTATACTGCCATACCAAACAATCCTTTGATCAATAATCGAGAATTTTTGATGTATATTAGATTTTAACACTAAGTTAATTCCCATGTTTTTTAAGACATCAAAAATCATTTCTAAAGCCATCTTGCTTTTATTTTTAAAATCTTCATATGGCCTTGTTACAATTGTTACCTTTACCTGTTTATCTACTACATTACTAAGATATTGAAGCATCTGTGAGACACGTTTATTGGTGATAAACGGACTGACAATCATGACTTCTCTTGATGCGCTTACTATATCATTACAGTAAACCGGGAAGAAACTATTCTTATCAAAGATACTATCTGAAGAGACTGCTGCTGCACTTTCGCCTTTTATTTTATAGCCAATAGAGGCATATCCGTTTAATCGTTTACCATACATTTTTTCCGGCATTTTTACATGGACATCCACATAATCATATATTTGTACTTCATTTTTATTTTCATATAATCTATGCAGCCTGCCTGCATATTGCTGTAATGTGCCTTTCCAGGAAATCGGCATTGCCAGAAAGAGGGTATCAAGCCTTGGTTCATCAAATCCTTCGCCAATAAACTTACCCGTGGCAACTAAGGTTAATTGCCGACCTGAAGGCACTGCTGATATTTTATTTAATATCTCTCTGGTTCCCTTCAATCCCATGCCACCCATCAGTGTGAACACATCAGGAATCCTTTCTCTCAACTTCTTTGCAAGCAATACAACATGTGCAGTTCTTTCTGATAACACCAGGGAATTTCTGCCATTTTCATAATTATTTACAACATCATCTACAATTAACTGATTACGTATTTCATCCCCTGCTATTTCTGCATATAATTCCTGAATGGTTATTTCTTTTGCATTGTTGTCAACCGGCATTCTGAAACTTGTGAATCTCGGGACAACATAATGATCGAACGGTCTTTTTTCTGCCTGATTTTTTGCGTCAACCCTGAATCTTTCCGGCCCGCAATGCATAACTATTATCGGATGATGCCCATCCCTCCTTGTTGGAGTAGCAGTCAGTCCATATACGAATTTTGCGTTAACCTTTTTCAGTACCTGCTCAAAACTAAACGCCGGAACATGATGACACTCATCAACAATTACCATTCCATAGTTTTTCACACATTCCTTTACCTCACCCGAATGATATAAAGACTGTATGATTGCAACATCAATAATGGAGCTTGGAGTCTCTTTCCCCGCCCCTATTTGTCCAATCAAACCGATTTTCTTTTTCCTTCCGTGCTTTTTCTCATGAACGGGTATCTCTTCGTTAATCCTCAGAAATTCAGATAATCTGCTAATCCATTGCAACAAAAGCTGCTGTCTGTGCACCAATATCAGAGTATTTACCTTTCTCCGGGCAATCATGTTCGCTGCTACAACTGTCTTCCCAAAGGCGGTGGTTGCTGTTAACACTCCATTGTCATGATTTAACAACTCGTTTATTACTTCCTGCTGATCTTTTCTCAGGGTTCCAACAAACTCAACCTCGATGTTTCGACCATGATTTGTTTCATCTCTCCAATCAACATCGACCTTGAATTTACTAAAAAGATTGTGCATTTCATCTTCACAACCTCTGGGCAGGCACAAATACTCTTTTAAATCTTCAGAACATGATATTACCCTTGGTTTATTGTAAGTAGGCATTCGCATTGCTTGCGCTTTATAAAAATCAGGATTTTTGAAAGCAGCCAATCGTTTCAAAGCATTTAAAGCCCTTTGCGAAAATCCATCTTTAGGCAGATACAGCATACCTGCTTTTACAATTCCGACTCTTTTTGGAAAATCGAGTTTCGTCAATCTAACCCTGTTTGTTTTCCAGGTATTTTGAACTTCATCGCCATATTCCATTAATTCACCTAATTCATTACCCGTATATAAACGGGTTATTAAAAACTCTATATGATCTTCAGAAAGTTTGTTTACTTTACTTAAATATTCCCACTGGTCTGCATAAGGCTCGAAGTTTTCATCAATAAAAATACTATTGCCATTTTTTCTTGCATCCATCTGCAGCGGCAGTGCAATCAGATTTCCAAAACCACCCTTGGGCATTGTATCCTGGTTAGGAAAAAATCTGTCGTATGACTTGAAATTTATCTCGTGCCTTTTATTCATGGCATAGGTAAGTAATGCGGTTCCAAATTTTCGCGCCAAAGCTGATGGTACTTTATCTTCAAAGAAAAACCAGATATGGGCCCCGTTACCAGACCTTGAACGTTCAACTGCATACGAAATCTCAAATTCGTTGCACACCCCTCTCAATAGAGAAACATCTTCTTGCCAGCCAGCATCATCAAAATCAATCGCCAGAAAATAACACATTTCATCCAAACACATAGGGTATATGCCAGCCACCATATTCCCTCTCAGATGGTTTTCTACAACCTTTTCATCAAATTTCGCATATGACTTCTGAGAACACGCAGAACACTTTATCTTTGGTTTATGACATACACCCGGATTCCATTCATTCAGGCAAACTGGTGTGTATCCTGACTTTGCCGCTTTATTTTCCCATCGTTTGGCATATACATCATCTCTGCCCCTAAAAAGAGACATAAATAAATCGATCTTGTCCTTATTTTCAGAATAGTTATTGAGCTTGTTGTTTAATTCCTCAGTGGTATTGTGTTTATCTGAGATTTGAGTTTGAGTACTTCCTGTGTTAATTTCATTGATAACAATCTCCTCTGGTTCGGAAATACCAAGTTGCGACTTTAATCTTTTTATCACAGTTTTTAATTCGATGTTTTCATCAAGCAGAGTCTGGTATTTTGTATATAATTCCTCATAATTCATAATTATTTCTCGTGGAGTACACACATATATTAAATATTCGGAGGTGCTATACGTTTTCAGTTCGTGCTTTGGCAGCAAAATGATAAAGATGTTTCCGTCTTAACAAGAATAATCAGAAAGTCCGATGCAATTCTCGCTATGCCACGGAAGATGCGGATACCGGATGAGATCTTTTTACCGGAAAGTTTGTCTCTCTTTGACAGGACATTACTGAGGAAATTGATTGCGCCTTCAACATCGTCCTGAAGATAAAACGTCGATACGCTCTGTATGCCTTCTTGTATCGCCAGTAGACCTTCTATGATTAATGCGACATGTCACCTTCATTGCCCGCAGATATATCTTCCTCAAGGCGGTTGATCACACAGGGTACGAGGAACACCAATCGGTCAAGACCGGGCAAACGACCGATACCTTCCCTCTGGTCATCCGGATCATGGGAAATACTTTCATCTGCATTGCGGATGAAATCATCCAATTCGGTAAAAACATCCCTGGTTTTGGATATTTCAGCAAGAAGCTGTTTCCGCCCCGCCATGTTTTGTCTATTCATTTTTTTGCGCACCTATTTAGCCAATTAAAAGATATACATACACACCCCCTGACCACTCTTGTTAGAGCGAAAACAAAGGCTCTCTGCGAAGTATGCGTTTGCGAAAAAATATACATATACATTCTGATTTCCCCTCTAAAAAGAGGGGATTAAGGGGTGTGTTTTCAATACACGAATTCAATTGGTTAAATACTTACCTTTTTCCGAATTTTACTCACCGTGGATGAATGAAACCTTTCATTCTCCTTACGAAAAAATCGAGCACCGTGCTTCTTATTGTTACCAAAATGTACTTTTTAGATAATTATTGCTTATTATTTCCAACTGTCAATTACAAAAATAAAACACTTCATGTATATTCAAGATGCTCATAAAATGTGAATTTTAAATTGATGACAAGGTGGCACGGACTGCAGAGACGCATAGCAATGCGTCTCTCTACGTTTGTCCGTGTTGAACCTGTACGACATTGCCTATAAATCACAAATGATGAACCCATTAAGTATATTTCACTTTTGGCATCTGACGGGGATTACAAGGAAACCTTTGTAACTATTCAGCGAAAATACACATTTGTCCGTGCCGTTTATGACTTACAGTGGCAATGAAACGGCGTTGGATGTGGCACCCAACTGTCCCCCGCTGGCGGGGGATTAAGGGGGTGGACTGTCATAGAGGAGCATTCCGGCCTGCTGATAATATATTTGCTTTCCCCTACAGCGTTCCATGCATTAAATAGCGAATTAACTATAGCGTTCAATATGAAATTTGTATTCATAGATAAATGGATAATTAAAGCAATGTAACACTTTAGTTTTTTGAAAAACTATCAAGGCAAAGCCTTGTGCTGATTTCGTCCTGGAGGGGCGAATGAAGATTGTGGATAATCAATCGTCCCTACGGGACTGTATTTCTGTTTGGTAAAAATACAGGCAATAAATTGCCTGTCTATTGCCTCACGTCCCTACCGGAACTTAAAAAGCACAACTAATTTTTCAAAAAACCAAATTGTTACAAGCATGAAACAATCCTGTTCACCCCCTGACCCCCGCCAGCGGGGGACAGTTATTTGCCATATCTTTACAGCTTCAGTACCACCGTTGTCCACAAACGGTAGGGGCAAAGGTAATACCTTAGCTGAATAGTTACAAACCTTTTTTTATTAAAGGCAAGAGCGGGGCAGTTGTTAATACGCACAAAATAGTCGCTCTTTATTTGCTATTTTTAATCTTGATTTCGTGCAAATATTAAGATTAAATCATCTAAAATGTTAAAGGAGGTGATACGATGGCAGAAGAAAAACCCGGAGTGATGTCTCGCAGGTCTCTCATAAAAATATTTGGGGGAGGAGCAGCCGGGTATATTCTGGGGAAACTTACACCCTCCTGGGCACAGATTCCGGGAGAACCGATCCGGCCTCTGCCTGATTTCACCGGACCGGAGGCCAATCCGTATTGGGGATCGGTTGGACCCTTTGTTGTTCATCCTCAGAAACTGCCTTTGATTCAGCTTACTGACAGACCCGTTCAGCTTGAAACACCCCGGCAGTATTTCCTTACTACTCTTACCCCTAATGCCGCATTTTACGTGCGTTGGCATCTGGACGTTATTCCAAATGCCGTGAGTCTTTCCGGGTGGCGTCTCTCGATAAAGGGGAATGTCAGAAAATCACTGAATCTATCCATGTCCGATCTCATCAGTCAATTCAAGCCGGATTCTATCGTTGCCGTAAACCAGTGTTCCGGTAATAGTCGCAGTCGCTTCCAGCCGCGGGTACCCGGAGGTCAGTGGGGGAATGGTGCTATGGGGAATGCCGTATTCACCGGGGTGCGTTTAATGGAATTGCTAGATGCGGCAGGGATTAAGGCAGGTTCAATGTGTGTACAGTTTGAAGGTCTTGATCGCGGGCGGGGACCAACGGGAAGAGGTTCATATGAGTATAAAAAATCATTGGATATGAATGACTCCGTAATGGATAAGGTTATTGTCGCTTACGAAATGAACAATGAGCCGCTTCCCATTCTAAACGGATTTCCGGTACGTCTTGTTGTACCCGGTAAATTTGCAACATACTGGGTCAAGGCATTGACCTGGATCCGTGTGCTGACTGAACCCGACTCTAATTTCTGGATGGCAAAGGCATATCGCGTTCCCAACACGGCAAGGGGTGATACCACATCTGCCGATGTCAGGGAAGACAAGGTTAAGATGATTCCAATAGGATCCATGCCGGTACGTTCTTTTCTTATAACCCCTGACGGATCAGGCGAAATGCCGGTAGGGATGCCGGTTACCGTGCGGGGTATCGCATTCAGCGGTTACGGGCGTGTGGTAAAGGTAGAGTTTTCAGATGACGATGGTAAAAATTGGAAAAATTCGGAACTCGGAGAGGATTACGGTCCTTACTCTTTTCTCACCTGGGATATTCCCTGGGTTCCGAAGCGCACCGGCAAATACCTCCTTGCGGTAAGGGCTACCGATGAGAAAGGCAATGTACAACCTGATAACGGTCTTTGGAATCCCGGTGGCTACCTGTGGAATAAGATAGAGAGGCAGGAAATTATCGTAGATACGGCAAAATGATAAAAAATAGGTGCAAGTGATGAAAAAGAAGACAGGTATATTGTTGGGACTTCTTCCATTGTTATTGAATGTATCAGTTGTCATTGCAGCCAATAATCTTCCCGGTTTAGCCAGGAGTGGTCAATACAAGAGAGACATGCGGACTGGGATTATTCAATTAGGACCGGTTCAACACTTACCTGACACGGTTTATAGCGTTGGTACGTACCCCCTTTATACCCCTGAGCTTGCAGATGGCAAAGGTCGGGAGATTGTTCAAATCTCCTGTCGGTTCTGTCACAGCACCACGTATATAACCATGCAGCCACCACTTCCAGCAGCTATCTGGAAGGCCGAGGTGGATAAAATGATCAATACATACGGGGCGCCTGTTCCGGAAGACGAGGCAAAGCTGATTATTTCATACTTACAGGCTCATTACTCGCCTGAAACGCGTAAATAATAGCGTGGTATCTTTGTCAAAGAAAGGGAATCGAATAAATATAATATTGAATTATGAAGGTCTGATAATCTTTAAATATTCAGATAAGGAGAATGTGTAATGCGATGTTTTTTTCTTTATTTTTCTATTATGTAGTTCAAATCCGACAGTTTTTTTATTATTTTGTCGGCAGATGCTTCAGCAGTTTCTTTATCTGTTTCCACTACAAGATCGGGATTTAATGGTTCTTCATAGGGGTCTGATTTGCCTATAAATTCGAGTATTTCACCGTTTAATGCTTTGAGGTGTATCCCTTCAACGTCTCTTATTGCAGATAATTCAAGGGGGCATTTTACGTAAATTTCTACAAAATTGTCTATCTCAATACGTGCCTTTTCTCTTGAAGCTCTTTGGGGAGATGTTACGGTGGAGATCACTGCTATTCCGTTGCGAGCTAATACTTTGCAAAGGAACATCGCGCAATGTATGATGACGTCCTGGTCTAGTTTGTTGTATTCCATCTCAGGACTGAGGTTTGTTCTGATTAATTCACTTGTGAGAACTTCAGGGTTTATTCCATAATTTTCTTTTAATCTCTTTTCCAGCAAATGAGAAATTGTTGCTTTGCCAGCCCCCGGTAAACCGGTAAGCCAAACGGTAAAGCCTTTATTCACCTGAATCCCTCTGAATAGTTATTTTTTTGGATGCAACTGGCTAACGGTAAACAATATAACATTTCACCCATCTTCTTTGTAGAAGATTTTTAGATAAAATGCCGGATGTATCAGAATGTTTTCAAATAAATCTTTGCTAATATGATGAGTTACAGAAAATCGAGAATATTCCCGATGCAGAATGCATGATGCTATGCAATAACCTTTCCTTCCATACTTTCCGGTATATTCACGCCTAAATACTGCAGGATTGTGGGCGAAACATCGTACAAGGTAACTCCTTTCTTCCTGATCCCTCCTGAGTTCTCATTTTTTTTCAAGATAAAAATACCCTGTTGGGAATGGTTCGCATCGTCCGGGCCGGTATCGTTCTCATCGGCCCAAATGGAGCCGCTTCCAACACTGCCAATTGACCTCCAGTCCAAATTGCCATAATATACAATTAAGTCAGGGGGTATCCCGGCACATTCCGAATAAATCTCTTCAGGCTTGAATACTTTTGTATTGATATTGTTACCGTTTTCGTCCCGTAAATCTTCCAGTTTTCGTATTAATTCATTCCTGAAATTTTCATAGTTATGTTTTGGGATTACGCCATGAGGTTCACGATCTTGTACGTTGAGAAATATTCTCCCATAATATCCCCCTTCTCCCCATGCCGATGTGTTTTTCCAGTCTACCATAAGTTTATTAAAGGGAGTTGATGTTTTCGGATACTCAACCAGTTTCATATAACCGTTTTGTATAAGCCATTCGTTGATGCATATCCCTCCTACCATCTTTTTTGAACCGTGATCGGATACAATGATGACCATTGTACTTTCGTCTAAAAGTGCAAGGGTTTCGCCGATCTCCTTATCCAAGTATTTATAGTAATTTAAAATAGCATCTTTATATGGGGACCCTGAGGGATGTTTAGGATGTGTTTCATCAAAATACTTCCAGAATGCATGATGTATTCTGTCCGGCCCCATTTCCACCATCATAAAAAAATCCCATTCTTTAGAATGGAGAAAATTTCTTGTCAGTTTAAACCTCTTTTCGGTCATATCGTATATTTTTTTCAGTATATACTCTTTCTTTTCACTCCTGAATTCATCAACATCGAGAATATAACCGTTTGTTATGCTTTCTACCTCCGTCTTTAATTCGGCAGGATAGGTATACTGACTCTTCGTATCAGGGGTCATAAAACACGTGATCATACATCCGTTTACCGGTTGCGGAGGATAGGTCATGGGAATGCCAATCAACACAACCTTTTTCCCAATTCTGGAAAGGATATTCCATACAGCATCTATTTTAATTGCTTTTGAACTTGCGAAAAACAATCCGTCATAATTATAATTCGAACGGTTTCTAAAACCATACAAACCGAGTCTTCCGGGATTAGCGCTTGTCATCATAGATGACCATGCCGGACAGGTAATAGCGGGAATGGTGCTCTCCAAATCTCCGTAAAGACCCCCGGAAACCAATCTTTTAATATTGGGTAACTGATCCAACCAACGGTCAAAAAGTAATTCGGGAGGTATGGAGTCCAATCCCAAAACGAACACTCTTTTTTTATTTATAACCATAGTATTGAAAATGTATCTAAAAAATTAATAATGCGAACATACACTATACATAAAGATATTGAATTGCCGTCACATACATTACTAATGCGTGTTGTGCAGCGCTGAGGAAGGAAAATAACGACCGGAAATAATAAAAAGCCCGCGATCGGAGTCGAACCGACAACCTCATCATTACGAATGACGTGCTC
>SOET01000042.1 GCA_021646465.1 Candidatus Kuenenia hertensis
CTCGAATTATTGGAGGATTCTTATGCTTTCGGCTTCTTAACTTAACACCTATGGGGTGGGGGGGGTCTCTGAGAAATTTTGAAATCCCGAAAGAGTATGAGAACTGTAATGGTGTTCAGGTGTTAGCATCCACTTACATGCAATAGAACAATTTGCGTCAATATAAAACAAACGTGATAAAAACACACAAAAACACTTGACAAATTAAAACGAGTACGGTAAACAGTACGTACCTTACACACATTACATGCTTGTATCGGAAGCATTCACAATATTTGGCGTGTTTAGCATGCCAACTAAGCCGTTAGCCTTGTTGCCGATACCAGCAGGGTTTAACGGCTTTTTTTATTGAAAGGAGGCGCCATTATGGAAGATATGAGCGAAGGATTAACCATGCTTGCGGGTGGACTGAATACCGTTAATAACGGTCTATGGTCGGTTATCAGGACTCTTGAAGTTGCAGACACGATCAATACAGACCTGCTGGATACCGAAGACCTTTCAGCGGTAAACCATGTTGTGTTGTCAAAGCTTTGCGAAATACAAGCCTTAGTCGATGAACTGCATAAAAAGGCCATTGATCTGGAGGCGTTGTAATGGACTTCGGGTTAAAGAAAAGGTGTGGTATCTGGAATTACGACTTTCACATTGGCGGGAAGCGATACCGGAAAAGCACAGGGACGGCATTAAAGGAACTGGCGTGAAAGCAATATAGCGACATATATTTGGAAAAGAAGGGGATTACCAGTCCAAAAAAGAAGATTTCCGAGTTTATCACGGAACATGTGTTGTTACTGAAAAACGAAACTACTTATCAATGGTGTCTGGCGGTCGAATGTGATCTGGAAAAATTCAGAATTTTTTGTGAAAGAGAAGGCGTTCTTTTTCTGAAAGATATCAACATAGCTGTACTTGAAAAATATAAGAGTGAGCAATTTGCAACGGTAAAGCGGGTAACGGTTGCAAATAAGATGAAGGTAATAAAGGCTATGCTAAACCGTGCTGTCAGGTATGACCATATTCTTTCTAACCCTGCAAAGATGGTGACTCCTGTTCAGGGTATCCCAAAGAGTAGAGACCGCATACTTAGCAATGAAGAAATACCAAAGATGCAGGAAGCGGTAAAAGGGATGTATCTTGAAAACTTAGTTATTACTGCCCTTTATACCGGCATGCGAAGAAAAGAATTGATCTGGCTTGATTATGAGGACGTAGACATAGCAGATCGTACTATTCACATAAAGCACAAAAAGGGGTTTTCTCCAAAATCCAGAAAGGAAAGAGTAATACCGCTACACCAGAAACTTATACCGTTATTTGAGGGTAAAACACAGTGGATATGCTTTCCCTATTATGATGTATGGCGCAAGCGTTTCGTTCATGATAGAAGGCTTAACGAAAAGTCGATTACAACCAGATTTAGGGAACTCATGGACAAGATTGGATTGGAGGGTGTTGGGCTTCATACGTTACGGCATACCTTTGCTAGCCATTGTGTTATGCAGGGGATGTCATTAAAGACGGTCGGTGAGATTCTTGGGCATTCATCGGTAACTATGACTGAAAGGTATTCGCATGTGCTTACTGAGCACATGCTGAAAGAAGTTGACAAGTTAACGTTTTAATAAGGGGTGAATTATGGAATATTTTGATTTCAATATTGATGAAGCGAAGGCGGAAGTTTGCCTTGCGGAAATTGAAACAATCGGGCGGCTAATGTCTCTGGCGGGTGGTTATCCTGCTTTTGTCATTAAAGGTGTTGAAGTGGGGATAATCGGCGGTCGGCTGGCAAAAGCGGCCATGGAATTAAGGAAATTTTTGGAGGGTGAATAATATGGCAATACGTTGGAGAAAGTATCATAAAAAATGCAAGGGTAAGCGAAACGAAGGGGACAGATACGGCAAGGTTGTAGAAAAGGGTATCGAATGCGAAGGAAAGCGGGGTAAGAATTGTCCTGAAGGTGTACCTTCACCTTGCGGGGCATGGTCGATTGACTACCGTGAAATTGACGGCAGATGGGTTTCAAAGGTCTTTCCAGGCATATCAAAAACAGAAGCAAAAGAACGGCTGGAAGATATCCGGTCAAACATCCGAAGGGGTCTTATCGGCTTACCACAGACAAGAAAGATACCTACTTTAAAGGAATATACTGAAAAATATTTAGAGCTTTCCGGGAACGACAAGGAAAACACGAGACTGGCAAAACAGCGGGCGGTTAAGGTTTTAGTGAAATATCTTGGGGATTACAAACTAGACAAGATTACACCGTTCATTATTGAGAAATTCCGCATAGAGAGACAAGATAAAGACAGCGTCAAACCTTCTGCTATTAATATGGATACGGCGTTTCTTTCTAATATGTTCAATGTTGCAATAAAACAGGGCATTCTTGATAAGAACCCATGCCAGAATGTCAAACGGTTAAAGGTAGCACAAATGAAAGATCGTATTCTTTCACAAGAGGAAATATCCTTATTGCTGGATAAACTGCAAGGTAAAGATCGTTTGATGGTCTTGATAGGTCTTTTTACCGGATTACGGCTAGGCGGTATCCTATCGCTTTCATGGACGGATATTGATTTCAATAAGGGGCTAATACATTCTAACCATAAAACTGGTAAGATGGTATCAATCCCTATATCTGATTATTTATCCGGTGAATTACGGAAGTGGAAGGAAATTAACTCTGGTAGCAGGTTATTTGTTGAAGGAAAGGTAACCCAAAAGGTAGTAGCAAGATACAGCACGCATTTCAGCAACCTATTTAAGAGCTTGGGTATTCAGGATTTTACCTTTCACAATCTGAGACATACCTTTGCAAGTATCCTACAGGGTGACTTGGGTATTGGTGCGGTAGTGGTGCAAGGTATGACCGGGCATTCTAGTTTGGGAATGTTGCAGAAATATTCCCATAGCGGTTTGGATTCAAAGAAAACTGCTATTGATGCCCTGACTGAACATATTTTAAATGCTACACCAGAGGCCGTTTTATCCATAGCAAAATAAACAAAGTACGACTGAGGTACGACTTGACTTTAAAAACACTGGCAACGCATTACCTTCTAATCCAACAACTACAAGGGTTTCAGAGCGATAAGCCAAAGGAAAGAGAAATAAATATGTTTTATTAAAAATGCTATTATCTTTGTTAGATTTTTTTCTGAAAAAGATTACTTTTTCAATTTATTGGAGACAGAGAGTTATTTTATATAACTGAGAGACACATTATTTGTATAAATTGATATTTGATGCATGGATTATTTTCTTTAAATTCGTTATATGTTTGCTATATTGATTTTGTTTGTCGTTAATCAGGCGTAAAGATGCAAATGACTGTTATAGTACGGGTAACGAGTTTTCATAGTGACTGGATAAAAAAAAATGAATGTAATTGAGATAAAACCTATTACGGGAAGAGTAAATGCAGTAGTTAGGGTTCCGGGTTCAAAAAGTTATACGAACAGGGCATTAATTACTGCGGCATTGGCTGATGGAACATCTACAATTAATAATGCTCTCTTTAGTGATGATACTAAATACATGGCATCGTGTTTAAATTCCCTGGGGATACCTGTGGAGGAACGGAAAGATGTGAATAAATTTATTGTCTATGGTAAGGGAGGTTCTGTTCCTGCAGAGAAAGCTGATTTATTTGTTGGTAACGCAGGGACTGCCATGAGATTTCTCACTGCTATGCTAACGTTAGGGTACGGAGTGTATGAAATTGGGGGTGTGGAAAGAATGGGACAAAGACCTATACAGGATTTGCTGGATGGTTTGAATCAGCTTGGCGCTGAGGTAAAATCAAAATATGAGAATGGCTGCCCGCCGGTTATTATTCATGGCAAGGGATTAAAAGGGGGGGTGGCTAAGGTTAACGGTGATTTAAGCAGCCAGTATTTTAGTGCTTTATTAATGGTTTCTCCGTATGCAGAGACTGATGTAACAATAGAGGTGAAAGGTGATCTGGTATCGAAGCGTTACGTGGATATGACCATTGACTTAATGAATAAATATGGGGTAACAGTACACAATATCAATTATAAAGAGTTGTTTGTTAATAGTGGGCAGCGATACAGGGCAATTTCCTATGAAGTGGAAGGAGATGCCTCCGCAGCATCATATTTTCTTGCTGTTGCAGCTATTACAGGAGGAAAAGTGAGGGTTGAAGGCATAGGGAAAGATTCCCTGCAGGGTGACATCCATTTTGCTGATGTTTTAAACAAAATGGGTTGTGAGGTAGGTATGGGCAAGGATTGGATAGAAGTCAGCGGCAGGGCATTGCAGGGTATTGATATTGATATGGGTGATATGCCTGACGTGGTACAAACGTTGGCGGCTGTTGCGGTTTATGTGCAAGGCAGAACAAGGGTGCGAAATGTAAAAAACATGAGAATTAAGGAGACGGACAGAATAGCAGCAGTGGTTAAAGAATTGCAAAAAATGGGAATTTCTGTTACTGAATATGAAGATGGGTTTGAAATTGAGCCTTCTATGCCGAAACCAGCGGAAATCGAGACGTATGACGATCATCGTATGGCAATGAGTTTTGCGTTAGTAGGATTAAAGTCAGAGGGGATAATGATTAAAAATCCGGAATGTGTTTCTAAAACATTTCCTGATTTTTTTCAAAGATTAGAGAAATTGCGGTACTAATCTATCTACCACATTTTGATAGGTTACGGAATTTTATTTGATAACGTTCAGGGAGGGAGTGGTTTTCGATGTATGATAAAAAACGTTTTATATTTATAGGGGTAAGTAGTCTTTTCCTCTTATTAGTCGTTGCAGGGTTGGCGGTAAATGTTTCGAAAACAATGCCAGGGAATGCTCTGGTTTATGTCAATGATGAAACTAAGGAATATTATGCCCCAAATTGTGTCAGAGACGTTCAACCATTACGCTTAATTACTATTCGGGAGGCATTATCATTAGGGTATGTCCCGGAAAAAAATTGCATGAAATCGGGAGAGTTTCTGCAGAAGGGAAGATCGTTAGCAGGGCTATTATTGGAAAGGGTCGGTATATTAAAAGAGGTTCCGCCAAGATGGAATAAAGACGGATCGTGGAATTATTGAAACAATTCTTCAGGCGTATATCATACACTGGCTGAATCTTTTTTTAAAAAAGTAAAAAATAAATATGGAAGATAGTTTTGCAGAAAAAATCAGGGTAAGAGCTGGTTATGAAAGTTGAAAATAATTAAATTATTTACTGTTTTTGTCATTTTTTTGTATTAGTATAAAATAAAAGATAAGGATACTGGTATACATTTCTGATTTTTGTGGGAAGAGAGAGCTCTCATCCGGGTAATATTTTTATGACAAGGGAGAAAAGTGTATGAGATTGTTTATTTCTTTTATCATGATTTTAGCATTTTCTGGTTTTTTCTGTTCAAGGGATGCGGGTGCCACTCCATTTACTTCCGGTATTGAACTTGTTGATCACATGAAAGAAAATGATAAAGCGGTGGCAGGGATGAAAGAGGTCGATTGGTTGAAAACGGGTCTTTATCTGGGTTTTGTTGGAGGTGTTTATGATGCGTGTGATGGGGCATTTTTTTGTGCAGGACCATCCGATCCCTCACAGGGTGAAATAGTATCGGCAGTGTCAAAATATTTAAAAGAACACCCGGAAAGATGGAATGAACCCGCGGTTCTATTAATTGTCGATGCATTAAAAGCTGCTTATCCCTGTCCGGAATAAAACTGACAATACATTATTATACAACACAATTATTTATCTCAGGAGGTGCACGAAATTAAAATGAAATTTTCTTTAAAGGTTATTATTTTGCTTTTCTTAGTAAATGTATTATTTTCATCGTGTCTTTATGCCTTGGATAAAGCTATTGTCGTATCCGTAATTGATGGTGACACGTTAAAAGTTATTTATAAAAACAATGAAGAAAGATTTAAATTGGCAGGAATAGATACTCCTGATACTACGGTAAACAGTAAGGTCAGAGATAATGCAGAAAAATATGAAAAAGATATCAATGATATCCTGATAATGGGTAAACGTGCTGTTGACTATGCCAAAAACCTGGTAAAACCGAATGATAAGATATCGATAGAGTTTGACGTCCAGTTTCTGGATAGGGATGGAAAATATCTGGGATATGTGTATCTGGAGGATGGAAGGATGCTCAACGAAGAACTTATTAAGGCCGGATTTGCGAGTCCCTCATCATCACGTCTCAATGTTAAATACAAAAGAAAGTTTTTAAAGGCATTCACCGATGCAAGGAAAAACAAAAGAGGATTATGGAGTCCGGTGGAGAATAACAATTAAACGGTTTTTACTACTGCATGAAACTTCCTGTTGTTTCACTTAAAGCAAAAAGAAATTCTCTTCATCCGTGGATCTTCAACCGAATGATCCGCCATCCTCAAAAACCATTAAAACCCGGAACTTTAGTTGAAGTGGTGTCCAGAGAAGGTGAATTTGTCGGCAGAGGCATTTACAACAAAAAAAGCAATATTGGTATTCGCCTTTTAACCGAAAATATTTCAGAATCCCTGGGAAAAGAATTTATTTTAAAAAAACTTGAACAAGCCAGAACGTTACGTGAAGAAATTTTAGGAATACACAAGACTTCAGATTGCTATAGACTCGTTCATGGAGAGGCTGACGGGCTTTCCGGTCTGATTATTGATAAATTTGCCGATGTGATAGTCATTGAGCCTTACTCAGCAGGTTACATCGGCATTATGAACTGGATAGTTTCATCATTGCAAACCCTTTATCCCGATAGTACTGTAGCGGTAAGACCTGATGCCAGGAATGCTGAAAAAGAAGGTGTTGATTTTACAAAAGCGGCAAGGGATTATCCATGCCCTGATTCGGTGACCGTTTGTGAAAATAATTTGCGGATGATGGTTAATTTCAGATCAGGTCACAAAACGGGCTTCTTTCTTGACCAGAGAGAAAACCGTTTCGCTTTGTCACGTTTATGCCGAAATAAGGAAGTGCTCGATTGTTTTTGTTATACCGGCGGGTTTGGAATATCAGCGAAATTGGCTGGTGCACTGTCAGTAACTGGTATTGACCTTGACGAAACGGCTATAGAAACTGCAAAGGAAAATGCTCGTTTAAACTCTGTAAATATTCCGTATATACACATTGATGTATTTGATCATTTAAGAAAAATGATTAAAAATGGTGCACAGACAGATGTGGTAATACTCGATCCCGCCAAGCTTGCCGGTTGTACAGCAGAAATAAAAAGAGCACAAAGAACTTACGGAGATATTAACCGGCTTGGAATGCAAGTGGTCAGGCCGGGAGGTATTTTATTGACATGTTCCTGTTCCGGCCTTATTTCGGAAAAAGATTTTCTATCAATACTTACCCGTTCAGCCGCAGAAGCCGGTGTAGTATTGCAGATTTTTAAAATTAAGGGAGCAGCTCCGGACCACCCGTTTTGTAGCATATTTCCCGAAGGAAGATATCTCAAGGCAGTATTTGCAAGGGTTTTTCCGTATACAGGGAAAAAACCATCCGTTCAAAACAATTGAGAAAACTCATTGAACGATTCTGGTAATAAAAATAATTCTTGACTAAATTTCATATACATTGGATTAATATTACAATTTTTTTCAATTATGATGTATAGAATGCGAATCTAATATCTGCTTTATAAAGGAGGATAAAAGGTATGTCGTTAATCGGTGATTTAAAAAAAAGAAAGGGTTGGAATAAATTAATCGCAGGTCTTATTATGATTATTATGTGGTATGTACTTTTTGGTAATCATAAATATTCTATGTATGGTAAAAAAAACACTGAATCAAAGGAAACGCCAACGGTAAGCGAAGAATATAAAAAGCCAGAGCTGGAAGCAGAAACACCGTAAGTTTACAATTGATGATAAATTTAAATTAAATTCTGTTTTTTGTTGAGTATAAACCGATATTAATAGTTGTAACAGGTTAATAATCCTCCGGTTACTTTGATTCCTTGATTCCATCCGGAGTGACGCCATGCAGAGCGGAGTCGAAGCATTGAAATTTCTAAATATTGAATTAATTAATGCTATGTAAAAATATGATACAGAAAACATCAAAATCTTTTAGTCAGCTATTTGTACTTTTCTTTTGTACTGGCATCTTATCCTTTGCACAAGAAAGTATTAGCCTGGAGGCGGCAGAAAAGAATAAACTGGAAAGAGAACAATGGAATGTACTTTTACTGGAAATAAAAGAGGCATATAACTTCATGGCAGATATGGATACGAAAGATATGCCGGTGAAAGATAAAATTAATGGCTGGGAAAATTTTCTCAATACGGATGCGGTACAGTTTGATAATCCATTCTCAAATGAAGATGACTCGATGCGCAAAGACATAAAAGAAAGAATTAAATACTGGAAACGCTTTGAAACTGAAATATTAACAGGATTGCATGAAGCATCAGATAAACAACAAGAAATGAATGGTAAAGCAAACACACAATGGCAAAAAGAACTACTGGCAAACAAATATCTTTCAGACGCAAAAAAATATATGGAAAAGGGCGATTATGACAGGGCAGAAATTTCCTTTGAAAAACTCATGTCACTAGGGACAGAACTCCCTCCCGACGTGTATTATTTACGCAGCGCTGTACAGGTTGAAAGGGGAAATTATGAAGATGCCGTGCAAACGCTGAGTGACTATTTAGAAAAAACAGGCAGACCGGCTTATCGTGAGGAATACGTTTTATTGTCTGGTGAAGAACAAGAGAAAGAGGCGGAAAAGCGGAGAAAAGAAGGCAAACTCCTGAAAGAAGAAGTGGCGAACCGGCTTGAAGGTGCAAAAAAGACACTTAGGGTTTATCTGGAGCAGTTAAAACAAAGGGAAGAGATTTACTGTGAGGAAATCGAGATGTTGTCTGCCAGGGAAAAAGAGATGCCTGAAGAAGAAACAGAGGATGATGAAAAAAAAGAAATTTCCGTCAAGGGTGAAGAAAAAAACAGAATTGAAGAAGCAAAAAAGGTGTTAATTGCCTATTTGAAACAAACAGAACAAAAATCAAAGGCTTACCAGGAAGTAATGAAATTACTTATGAGTTCTGATGCAAATTAAAGATGTAAAAATAAAGATATGAAATAATCATAAAGTATATAAACGGTGATATAGCTAATAATATCTGGTTTTCGAAAATTTATATTGCTTTAGTCTTTTAACCATTCGACTCCGCTCAGGATGACACCGCTGTCATCTATGAAAAAGCATGTCATCTATGAGTGACAGCCTACCGGACAGGCCTTACTGTTGGAAAAATTTGGCTGGACAAAATAACTGTAAACTGATTATGTAACGTGCATAACAACCCCCCGAATCCCCCTTTGTTAAGCTTTAAAATCCCCCTTAGAAAAGGGGGCTGGGGGTTGTATCTTACACCCATTTCAAATATAGGTTGAACTGTATATTTTGACAAGGCGTATTTTGTGAAGTATGCGCCAAAACCCTTGAATAATTGGTATTTCATGTCATAAACTTGTCCAGCCAATTTTTGTCCAACAGTAAGCCGGACAGACAGGGAGTCGAAGGGTTATATTTCTGAGTAAAAACCTATATGATATTTCGAAAAAACCAGACATGTTTGACTATAGGATAGCAAAATGTAGAGAGGGAGAACAATTTTGTTCTCCTTTTTTATTTGCAGAAAAATGTTCTACTGTACACCCAAAAAGGTGTATAGATTAAAAATTATATTAGTGTTTAAATGATTTATGATAGGAGAGATTGTATTACAGAAGTAACGTTTTTTACTTATTTCAAATATTGTTTAATAATCTCAATTTTCAGAATGAAACAAAAAAACTCATTTGAAGAAAAAAGGCTTTATACCCGCGTGAGCACTGACATTCCTGTAATAATCAAGGCATGTGATACCCGCATTAAAGTAATTGGAACAAATTTGTGTTCTAATGGCTTGCATTGCGATTCATATGTACACTTTCCATGCAATACGAAAGTTCAATTAGCGTTTAAACTCCCGAACGGAAAGAATGGATTCGAATATTTAATGTTTAATGGAGTAATTATTCGTGTGAAAGAAGAATGTTTTAATTCCAAGGGAAGAAAAATATATAAAATTGCCATTAATTTTGAAGAATTACTGCCATTCGAAAAAAGCATATTAGAACGATATGTTAGTGCGGAAAAAGGTGAATGATTCCAACAGTGACTTTCTTTTTGCAGGTTTATGTTTATGGTTGACCTGAATATAAAAAAAATTACTATACACCCAAAAGAGGGTATTGCATAATTCATACTTTGAGTTATTATAAGGTTGTTCCATATCCCAACAGGGTGTACTGCGGTATATGGGTTCTCCGATAATTTCACATATACCGTGTGTACACCCTCCTATTATCACATCAGATTCCTATTGAGAGATTTCCGGTAAAGGATGAAGTAAACGCCCCTCGCCATAGACGGTAACAGGATAGCTGGTCAGATCAAAGGGATCGCCATTCCAGCACACAAATGACGCCCATTTGTTAGGCTCTAAAGTGCCCAGGAAGGTATCTATTCCCAGTATTTTGGCATTTTTTGCTGTAATAATTTCAATTGCCTGCTGTGTGTTGAGCCCGAAACGAATAAACCAGCGCAGTTGAAATAAAAGCATTCTTTGCAGTATGACTGGATGGTCTGACATAAGTCCGAATGATACGTTTGATTCCAAAAGGTATCGCACGTTTTTCCAGTTTTCGTGTTTTAGTTCTACTTTATATGCCAGTGAATCCATAGGTCCATAAATAACAGAGATATTTCTTTCCTTCAATTTCTGAAATATATCTATCTTATGAACATCGCATGCGTGGTCAATGGTAAACCTGATGTTATAATCAGAGTGTATTGACTTGAATTCATCCGTAAAACGCAGAAACGATTCGATATCGTCTGTCTTATGCACGTGCACCCGCAACAGTATTTTTCCATAGAGAATATCACGCAGGATTTCATCTTCACGGGAAAAATCTACGTCTTTATTTTCCGTGTCTTTCGCCATTTTTTCCATTTTTTTTGTTACCGCATATAATTTTTCCCTGAAGAGCGCCAGAGCACCCATTCGTGTATAAGGACGTTTCCCTTTCCATTCACGTGTTGACATGGGATTGTATCCCAGTGCTGCCTTTATGCTTATTGGCGCTTCTTCAATGAGGGCATTTGAAGTAGTGTTTCCATAATTGCGAATAACGGCTGATCCTCCCCCAAGGATGTTTCCGCTGCCAGGCAAAGCACATGAGTATAGAATGCCTGCTTCTATTGAGTCAGAGAAAGAAACATCATCCATTTGGACTGAATCAAGGGCATTGGCAAGTGTTAAAAAGTTATCCATCTTTTCGTTCGCTTCTTCATCGTTAGAAGGTTCGCCTGCCCGGCACATGCCAATGTGGCAATGGGGATCAATGAACGCAGGGGTAATTACAGGATATTCACCAAGAATTTCTCCCTGACTTGTAGTTGATACGTCAACAATCGATTTATGGTCAAAATTAATAAAGGCGTCTTTTAAGACCTGTTTGCCGGTATAAATCACAGTACCTTTAATTGAGAGCATTATTGTTTCTCCCTGATAAAAGTGTTAAAAGCAAAAAAATGTGTTTTTAATATTCACAATTTATAATTAAGAAGTATTCTGAAAAAGGGGCAAAATAAGTTTAATAAAAAAATTCACATGACGTAGGAAGATAAAAAGAATTATAATTCTAACACAGGTAAATTCAAGTTATTAATGTATACCTTTAAATGTGTGTAATATTGTTTTCAAGCTAATGGATACTATTCTAAAATCAAGAGAACAGATTAACGCTGTTATCACTCTTCATTTGTCGGGTAACCTTGAAGGTGCAGAAAGGGGTTACAGAAGTCTTATAGCGCAAAACGTCAACGATCCTGTGGTATATGGAAATTTAGCTGCAATCTGCCTTCTGACTAACAGAAGACGAGAAGCAGTGGGGTTTTTAAGGAAAGCTCTGAAAATTAACCCGAAATATCCGGAAGCCTATAATAATTTTGGTATAGCTCTTGAAGAACAAGGCAAAATTTATAGCGCCATTAAAAGCTATCGCAGGGCGATTGAATTGAATCCTCAGTATATAGTGGCATACAGCAATCTGGGGAGCATTCTTCAAAAGCAAGGGAGAACAGATGAAGCAGTTGCCGTTTATCATAAAGTGTTAAAATTAAAAGTTCCTGGAAAAGAGAAAGAATCGAAAAACATTCTGCATCTTGCAAGACTCCTTCTTGAACTCGAGAGAATACCTGAAATATACGAGAACTCATCAGAAATAGATGATAGCAGATTGCACGTGGAAAGATGTTTAGATGATGCAGTAGATTATTTTGAACAAAAAATGAAAGGTCTTGATTTTTCTTCTTGTGACTCATTAATCTGGACACTATTTCGGATAGTTCCCTTTTATCTGGCTTATCAACAAAAAAATGACAGAGCCTTTATGGTGAAGTATTCGAATCTTGCCAGTCGTATTCTGAAAACAGACACGTTTGAAAAACCAAAAACATCCCGATCTACTTTAAAGATACGGGTTGGCATAGCCTCCGAGTTTCTCAGAAACCACAATGGAACAATTTGGGCATATGAAATGGTGTCCGGTTTGCCAAAAGAGAAATATGAGTTTTATTCATATTCACTCAATGGCAAGACAGACCGCATGACAACTAAGTTTGCTGAATTGGGAATATACCGGTGGTTGCCATTTACGGAGAATAGTTTCAAACCTTCATTGAAAGTTATAAGAAATGACAATCTGGACATCTTAATCATTCCAGATATCGGAATGACAGCATCAAGCAGAATACTATGTTTATACAGGCTTGCAAAGGTACAGTGTACCGGTTTGGGGCATCCGGTTACTTCCGGGTCTAAATATATCGATTATTATCTGAGCTGCGAGTTAATGGAATCTGAACAATCCGATACACACTATTCCGAGAAACTGATTAGACTGCCCAATATAGGCATTTACTATAACATTCCAATTGTCGTTAAAGGAAATCCGCCTTTCAATACGTCGGATATTCCGGAAAGCAAAAATATTTACGGGTCTGTTCAATCACTGTTCAAGTATCTTCCGGAATATGATTTTGTATTTTCCGAAATTGCGAAGAGAGACAGAAATGCGTTTTTTTTGTTCATTGAGGGTTCGCAGGGATACGTAACAGGCACCTTCAAATCAAGGTTGAAACGTAATTTTGATGCCGTGGGTCTGCATGTTGAACATTATGTGAAATTCCTTCCAAGGATGAGTGAAAATGCATTCATGCTCTTGTTTGAACAGATTGATGTGAATCTTGATTCCATAGGCTGGAATGGCGGATATACTACTATTGGGTCGCTATTTATGAACTGTCCTGTTGTTACCATTGCAGGAGAATTTATGCGGGGAAGGCATAGTTCCGCAATGCTGAAAAGGATAGGCGTTGAAGAATTAATTGCAAAATCCTTAGATGACTACATAGAAATTGCGGTAAGACTTGGAAATGACAAAGACTACAAAAGCAAAATTATTGATAAAATAAAGGTTAATAAAAGCGTATTATTTAAAGATAAAGAGAGCATCAAATTTCTGGATTCGTTTTTTCATACGGTAGTCACTTCTGCTTAGATAAGGATATTACAAGATAATCTTCGCAGAACAATTACTGTATTTCTCTGACGGTAAATGTTCCTTCCGGTGGCTGTAAAAGGATAATCTTTACCCGTTCCTGCATTAGGTTGCCAAACAATTTTGCCTGCTCATCAGTCGCTTTACCGGAGAGTGTTAAAGGCATCAGTTTTTCCATGCGTTCATCCATGTGAGCTATTGCTGCATTGTAAGTGATTTCAACTTTTTTCCCAGTGTCTCTTCGCTGAAACAATAATGTACATGTTGTTTTTGAATCTGTTTTTTGTTCAGGGTCAAATGACATCAGGTTATATCTGCCATATTTTCCTGCAGGGCCGAAGCCTTTAAAACCGCTATCTGCCGCTGCACCGGTTATCATAGTTACAATCTGTGATATCGGCCCGTTTACATTTGAATCGACGCCTCCCGCAACGGTAACAGTTATATTTCCCCTTACCGGCGTTTCTTTGCCATACAAAGTTTTCAGCGCCAATTGAGTTGATTTATACGCACCGGCAACAGCAGGACAGGAATGTCCCGCAAATTTTACCGCATCAGCGTATGTAAAAACAAAAACTCCTTCCTTGTCCATTGCACCGAGGACAACTGCCAACGGATCTTTCAGGGTGATCGGCTCAACAGTATCAAAAAAGTCCTGTGAGAATTTCGTTTGTCCTTCGGCGAACACACAATGACAATAAAGCACATTAAACAAAGGAAATAACAGTAAGAAACAGATTGTCAGGAAATGTTTGGATAGTGATGCGATAGAAGGTATTTTATTCATTGGTTGTGTAACTCCTTTTAGAAATAACGCAAATGTAATTCTTTATTGAAGAAAATACGATAGTCATATAAAATATTTAGCTTATGATAAAATATTTTGAAACTCATAAAATGTGTATTCAATAACTAAAAGGCTAGTTTATCCAAGAACATGGAGTTAGGCAAGTGTAATATGACAAAAAAGATTAAAATAGGTGTCGTTCCTTACATGAATGCAAAACCTTTGATTTATGGATTGGAGCAGCACAAAGATTCAATAGAATTGTTATTTGAAGTGCCTGCTCTTTTGCCCGGTATGCTGAACAATGATAGTATTGACGTGGCGCTCATTCCTTCTATTGAATATTTCCGGAATGGAAACTATGCAATTATACCGGATATAGCAATCGCTTCTCATGGGACGGTTGAAAGCGTTAAGATATTTTCCAAAGTACCGATAGCAAATATACATACTGCGGCATTAGATAAAAGTTCATTAACATCTCACGCCCTTACAAAGATTATTTTGCATGGTCGATATCATCTTACTCCCCGATACACTCAATGTAATGACAGATACAGTATTTCCGATACTGAGGCTGATGCGGTCTTAATTATCGGAGACAACGCTATTAAGATTGCAGACAATGGATATGTTACTTTAGACCTTGGACAGGCGTGGTATGAGTATGCGAAACTGCCATTTGTTTATGCGGTGTGGGTGGTAAAAAGAGGCAGAAAAATACCGGAGTTGAATGAATTACTGGTAAATTCAAAAAAAGTGGGTATTCAGCATGTAGAGGAAATTGCCTTGTCGGAAGCAAACCGGCTTAATTTATCATTTGATACATGTTTTCATTATCTCACAAAGGCAATTCAATATGATTTGGACAAGGAAGAGATCAAAGGGCTCAAAAAGTTTTACCAATGCGCGGTGGCAATAGAATTAGCTCCCAAAGGAGAAAGGGTGATATTTAATGAGCGTTGATTCCTGCCTGACAGAAGAAAGTTTAAAAGAAATACTTTGTAGACCATTGCAAAATAAGAGAATAACTGCTGATGACGGCTCCTACTTATTTGAACACAACGATCTTTTAATTATGGGGATTGCCGCCGATGAGGTATGCAGGAGAAAACATCCTGAGGATTATCGCACATATATTATCGACAGAAATATTAATTATACGAATATTTGTACATCAGGATGTAAATTTTGCGCCTTTTATAAAGATATTGAACACAGCGACGGATATATAATTCCAAAAGAGAAACTTTACAAAAAAATAGAAGAAACCCTGGAACTGGGTGGAAGGCAAATACTCATGCAGGGCGGATTGCATCCGGCATTGAAAATGGATTTTTATACGGAATTGTTGCGTTCCGTAAAGACAAGATTTGATATACACATCCATGCGTTTTCCCCCCCTGAAATAATACATTTTTCTCATTTAAATAACATACCAATGCCGGAAGTAATACGCATACTGAAAGACGCGGGTCTTGATTCTATTCCCGGAGGCGGAGCCGAGATATTGGCAGACCGTTGCAGAGAGATCATCAGTCCGAATAAATGTTCTGCTCAGGAATGGCTTGATGTTATGCAATCAGCCCACGAGCAGGGCATGAGAACGACAGCAACGATGATGTTTGGTCATATTGAAACTACAGATGAGCGTATCGAACACCTCGAAAAGATACGGAAGCTTCAGGATACCACGGGAGGGTTTACCGCCTTTATCGCATGGACGTTTCAATCGAAAAACACACAATTGGAAAATGCATTGCTCGGAAGTTATGATTATTTAAAAACCCTGGCCATTGCCAGATTGTATCTGGATAACATTGAGAATATTCAGGCGTCATGGGTTACACAAGGCGCTAAAATCGCACAACTCTCTTTAAAATTCGGTGCAAATGATATGGGGAGCACAATGATTGAAGAAAATGTTGTTAAGGCTGCGGGAGTAAGCTACACCATGGAAAAAGAAGAAATTGAATTCCTGATTAACGATGCCGGGTTCCGGGCAAAACAGCGCGATTTGTATTATAACCTGGTGTAATTATTCCCTATCTCATGGAAAACTCCCGAATTTGAAAAGCGGTGGATATGCACGGCATTGCTGTGGTGTAGAAACGCATTGCCATGCGTCTCTACGGTGGGAGATATGACGTTATATAAGAATAAATATCGCACTGGATCTGTTCGTCTGACGGAATGGGATTATTCTACGGAGGGACATTATTTTGTAACCATCTGTACACTACACGGAGAATGTGTATTCGGAGAAGTGATAGAAGAACAGGTGCATTTATCCTCTATTGGTAAAATTGTGGCTGAAGAGTGGGTGAAAACGGAAATAATACGAAACAATGTATTGCTGGACAAATGGATTGTTATGCCAAACCATCTACACGGTATTATCATTATCAAGAATAATGACGTAGAGACGCACTGCTGTGCGTCTCCCAATGTAACGTTACATGGTAATGCGATTAATGGGAAGCCGCATGGCAATGCAACGACAGAGACGCATGGCAATGCGTCTCTACCACCATACAAAAACAAGTTTGGCCCGCAGAGAAACTATTTGTCATCAATTATACGTGGATTTAAGTCTGCAACAACCGGTCGTATTCGAATCATCAAACGTAATTTTTCATGGCAAGAACGTTTTTATGATCATATTATCCGCAACGAGAAATCTTTAAACAAAATCCGGGAATATATTTTAAACAACCCATTAAAATGGGAATCAGATAAAAACAACCTCGAAAACTTATTTATGTAAACACGTGTTGCCCTGGAAAAACACAGGGCGTTGCAACCAGTGCAGAGACGCACTGCCGTGCGTCTCTGGATGCTCATGTAATATCGAGATGGAAGTTTCTCTGTAAACCTGTACAGTGAAAAAGGAATATCAGTGAAAATATTTTAATAAAACCATTCAGTTTATTAAAGAGAGCGCGTACATGTTATACGAAAAACCACCTTTTAAATCACAGTATGAAAATTATATTGGCGGGAAATGGATACCACCGCTAAAGGGAAAATATTTTGATAATGTTTCTCCCATTGACGGGAAAGTATTTACCAAAGTGCCCCGTTCAACTGAAGAAGACATTAATTGCGCAATTGATGCCGCTGAAAAAGCGGCTCCGTCCTGGGGAAAAACATCTGTTGCGGAAAGAAGCAATCTCTTGTTACAAATTGCCGATCGTGTGGCGCAAAACGGTGAACTGTTGGCCAGAACAGAAACGTGGGAAAATGGCAAGAGTATCCGGGAATCTATGGCAGCGGATTTGCCGCTGGTAATTGATCATTTTCGTTATTTTGCAAGTGTTATAAGGGCGGAGGCTGGAGAGATAACCGATATAGACGCAAATACCATTTCAATGGAGGTTCATGAACCGCTTGGCGTAATTGGCCAAATTATTCCGTGGAATTTTCCCATTTTAATGGCTGCATGGAAGCTGGCGCCGGCGTTTGCGACGGGGAATTGCGTTGTATTAAAACCGGCAGAGCAAACACCATCTTCTATCCTGGTTTTTATGGAGCTGATCGAAGACCTCATTCCGGACGGTGTTATAAATATCGTTAACGGATTCGGAACGGAAGCCGGTAAACCTTTGGCATCCTCCCCAAGAGTAAAAAAAGTTGCTTTTACCGGTGAAACAACCACCGGACGTCTCATCTTGCAATATGCATCAGAAAACATCATTCCTGTTACGTTAGAATTGGGGGGGAAATCTCCAAATATTTTTTTCGAAAGTGTATTGGAGAAAGATGATGAATTTTTTGATAAAGCAATAGAAGGTTTTGTGATGTTTGCGCTGAATCAGGGAGAAGTATGCACGTGTCCTTCGAGGGCATTAATACAGGAATCTATCTATGAAAAATTTATCAAAAGGGCCCTTGGAAGGGTGGCAAAGATAAAAGTGGGGAATCCGCTTGATAGTGAAACAATGATAGGCGCGCAGGCTTCAAAAGATCAATATGAAAAGATCAAAAATTATCTTGATATCGGCAAACAGGAGGGGGCTGAAGTATTGACAGGAGGGTCGGTCGCATCGGTAAAAGAATATCCTGATGGATATTTTATACAACCAACCGTGTTTAAAGGGCACAACAAGATGCGAATATTTCAGGAAGAGATATTCGGACCGGTGGTGAGTGTTACCACATTCAAAGATGAAGCGGAAGCTGTTGAAATAGCCAATGATACAATCTATGGACTGGGAGCAGGCGTATGGTCGAGAGACATACATCAGGTGCAAACTGTTTCAAGGCACATTAAAGCGGGGCGTATTTGGGTAAATTGTTACCATCTTTATCCCGCACATGCTTCGTTTGGCGGTTATAAGAAATCAGGCATCGGGAGGGAAACGCACAAAATGATGCTGAATCATTACCGTCATACAAAAAACATATTGATTTCTTATGACAAGAAACCGTTGGGATTTTTTTAAATAAGGAAGTTTAAGCTATGTTTAATCAGAATATGCGTCGCAAATCTGTTCGTTATTCCCGCGGGAATCTTTGTGTGGTTGTAAAACGCACTGGAATTTCAGGGTTTGTACAAAAACCACACATTGTTAATTGGATGGATTTCAGTTTGTATGGAATGTCGTTTGTCTCCGATCTTAAATTTTATTTAGGGGATAAATTATGTATCGTGCTGGCGATAGACGATGCAAAGCAAGAGGCTGTTGGGGATATAATCGGCATTGTTAAAAATACGAAAAGAGTACAAAACGGACAGTATCGATATGGGGTCGAATTTGATTTTGAAGCAAATGATTATATGAGAACCGATGATGTTCGAAACGGATTATTGACCATTGAAGAATCTTTAAAAAATATTATTCAACGAATGAGAAAAAAACACAAGTCGCTGGTGAGAGAGTTATAATAAGTATGACAGCATTTCGAATGTTAAAATTTATAGCTTAGTCCGGCAGAAAATGTTCTGCCGGGACGTGGAAGATCGTCAGGCAGGAAATGGCGGCCGGGGCCATCGTAATCTTTATCAAGTAAGTTATACACCGGTCCGTATATTTCCATCGTTTTAAAAAATTCTTTTGCGGTTACTGAAAGATTCACCAACACGTAAGAGGGCATGTCATCCCTTGAATCTTCGTCCTCCCGGTAACGCTTTCCGGTTACAAATGTACTGAGATTGGTATTTATATATTTGCAAGGCGCCACATTAATCCCAAAATTGCCCTTGTGTTTTGCGACAAACGGCATATTCTTTCCAGGATCGTCCTGTGCGTCCTGAAAGGTATAATTCATAAATAAATAAAATGCTTATGCATTTATAGGATTATTTAAAAAGTCAAGAAAATACATTTTAAGTGTTTTTGTATCCGGGTGTTATAGTCAAAAGCGTCTGGGTTTGAAGAATAAACACACCCCTAAATCCCCTCTTGATAGAGGGGACTTCCCGTTTTTCCCTTCTAGAAAGAGGGGTGGCAGCGTAGCTGACGGGGTGTGTATTAAACGCCGGGTTGTTACTATGAATTTCCAAAATCTGATTTGTTTGACTATAACCCTGACAGGGGTTCTGAACCCTGTCAGGGTTGCATTGTCCGGAATTCATGAACGGTTACAAAAAATCGGGAATGCTTCCGGTTATAATGCAATGTTTATTAATGGTTCATTTTACGAGAACTTTATTATCAACGACAAGTCTGCCATTTTTTATAACGGTTTGCACGTGATTTACGCCAAAATAATATGATAATTGCCGGTAATCATTTATATCCAGAATGATCATATCCGCCTGTTTTCCCTCCTCTATACTTCCAACCCGGTGAGCCATAGAGAGGGCGTGCGCTGCGTTTATTGTCGCTGCGTTAATCGCCTGTGCGGGAGTCATTGACATTTTAAGACTCCCCAACGTAATCATTATTTGCATATTGAGGCAGGGGCATGTTCCGGGATTAAAATCAGTTGCCAGTGCAATGGCTAATCCCTTTTCAAGCATTTCCTTTGCGGGGGCATACGTATCTTTCATCAGAAATAACGGTATTCCCGGCAACAATACGCAAATGGCCTTACTGCCCGACAATTGACTTATTTCTTTCGGGGTAACATGGTCGAGATGTTCAATCGAAACGGCTTCATATTTTATTGCCAGCGGTATACCTCCAATATCCTTAAACTCATTGGAATGTAATTTTAATTGAAAACCCAGGTTTCTTGCCGTATGGAAGATCTTTTCCGTTTGTTTTGCGTTGAATGCGCCTTCATCGCAGAAAACATCGCAAAATACCGCATATTCTTTAGCAAATGGTAACATGTCACAAACAAGGTCAACGTATGCGTCGGGGTCATGTTTGTACTCGACAGGGATTGCGTGGGCGCCTAAAAAGGTGGGTACGATATCAAGGCAATGGGTCTTTTGTAATTCACGGATTGATTTAAGGATTTTTATTTCGTTCATTAAATCGAGTCCGTATCCGCTTTTGATTTCTACGGTAGTAGTACCATGCAGCAGCATGGAATCAAGATGTTTTTGGGTTATTTCGGTAAGTTCTTCCGTGCTCAATTTGCGGGTATTGTTCACCGTACTTAATATCCCGCCGCCTTTTCTTAAAATTTCAAGGTACGTAGCACCCTGAATGCGTTCAACGAATTCAGCAGCTCGATTCCCTCCGAATAGGGAGTGCGTATGACAATCAACAAATCCAGGCATTGCTGCTTTTCCTGAAGCATCAAATGTTTTTATCGCTCCAAATTCATAGCGCTTCCTTATTTCTATAGTGTTGGAGACATGAATGAACTTTCCGTCCTTTACTGCGACGGCGCCATCCTCTATGATCCCCAAATCGTCCATTTGCCTCAAAACCTTTGGTTTTTGCGTCGTTCCCCGAATGGTCAGCAACTGGCCGATATTGTATATGATTAAATCCGGTTTGTTTTCCATTTAATTATGAACAGTATTTTTCATACTCTTTATATGTATTGAGATTGATGAAAGACTTTATATCCGTTCCCGCTTTCATAAGTTCTTCGACCTTTACATGTCGCACATTTACTTTCTTCAGAAAATCAGTTAATCGCAGGTTTTCTTCCTCAAGGCATTGCTGCATTGTTGCAATGCAATTTTTTGAATAAAATGCATGAAGTGGTTCCGGTCCGCGTACGGTATGCGGAACAATTACATCATAATCGTTATTTTTAACAAGACCTTTCATATATAATATTACCTCTTTATTGACAAATGGCATATCGCAGGCGATTGCAAATGCGTAAGAATATTTTGCCTGGATTAAACCAGCGCAAATACCACTAATCGGACCTTTTCCTGGTTGTACGTCCGGTACAACTGGCAATTTTAAGTAGTCATATAAATGTACATCATTTGCGGAAATAATAATTTCCCGGAATAAATGCCTTAATATATCTATTTGAATTTCGATAAATGGTGTATTGCCATATTTAAGGAACGCTTTGTTTGTTCCCATTCTAACGCTTTTTCCACCCGCCAATATAATTCCTGTCATTTGACAAATCTCCATTTCGCTCATTTAAAAGCATTGACACGTTTATTTTAACTGTGTTATAATTTTAAATCAATTTTATCCGGTATTTTTTATGAATTAATTTTTATCTTACATGAAATAATTATGAATACTAAATATTTTTCTTTTATTGTAACGGGATTGCTTTTTCCCAGCACTTTTTTTTCATATCAGTATGTGTTTGCAAGTCCTGAAAATGCTGTAGTATTGATAAGTGAAGAATCAAATGTAGATAAAGATGTTGTTGCTATCGTTAATGGTCAAAAGATTACCAGTGATGAGTTATACGAACTTTTACTAAATACATATGGAAATGAAGCTCTTGACGTTCTTATCAGAAGAACGCTTATAAACCAGGAAGCAAGAAAGCATGGAATATCTCTTACAAACAAAGAGGTGGAAAATAAGCTGAATACGCTGGTACAACGGGAAGTGAGCACTTTAATGCAAACATACAAAATCGAAAACGAAGCCGACCTCGATAGAGAATTGGGAAAAATGGGCGCTAATCTTGAAGAATTTAAAGATAAAATAAGTAAAAAATTAAGAAAACAGGCAGAGATTGAATTACGCGCTGAAAAGGTTGTAATGAAGTCAATTTCAGTTTCAGAAGAGGATTTGCAGGAAGCATATGATAGTATTTACGGGGAAAAAATCGAAGCGCAGCAGATTGTTTTGAAAACCAAAAGAGAAGCGGAAGAAGTCCTTGAAAAGTTGCGTTTAGGTGCGGATTTTGCAAAAATAGCGAAGACTCAGTCGATTGACCGCGCTTCCGCTGCTAGAGACGGAAAAATGTTGCCGTTTAGCCCGGAAGATGATTTAGGAAAATCAGTAGCGCATCTCAAACCAGGTGAATTGAGCGGCATTATAAATACTGATTACGGTTATCACATAATAAAAATCATCGACAGAAAAGCTGAAAGTAAAAAGAATTTTAATAGCGTTAAAAAAGAACTGGAAGAACTGGTGCGAGAGAAAAAATACAGGGAAAGATTAAGGCCATGGCTGCTTAGTCTGATTGAAAATGCTTCCATTACAAAAAATATAAAAGTAGATTAAAGAGATTATCGTATTTTTGGACCAGAGCCATTTTCTCCAATCATTAAAATATAAAGGTTGGTTATTATAGAACATGTAAACGTCCCCAATATTGCTTGCCGGATGGTATCCCACACCTCCCCAAAAAGCCTTTTTCCCCATATACATACGAATTTTTACTGTTAAATTTAATCGAAGAAGTTTATGCGTATTTTCGGAGTAATTACACCTGAACGTTGAGAGATTTGATTTTTTTGGATTTTCTCGTTTGATTTTACAGAATTGAAAGTTAAATTATAATAACTTTTTATACAATGATTAATACTATTCCACAAGAAATGTGCAATGTACGCGTTGATGAAATCAAAATTTAATACTTTCATAGGGGGGATTCATCCCAAAGAGGATGGAAAAATACTCACTTCTGAAATAAAAGAGATTTGCGCCCCGATTCCCAAAAAAGTAAGTCTGTTTATGAACCAGCACATTGGCGCACCGGCAATACCTATTGTTAAAAAAGGGGATCATGTAAAAGTCGGTCAGTTAATTGGCGAGGCGCATGGTTTCATTTCCTCCAATGTACATGCTTCCGTTAGTGGTAAAGTCGTCGATGTTTTACCCTACCCGCATCCTGTAACAGGTATAAAGTCCCAGGCTGTAGTTATTGAAAATTCCGGCGAGGAAGAATGGGCTGAAACGACAAACGTTGTACAGAATATAGAAAATGTTACACCGGAAGAAATCAAACAAAGGGTTTTTTCAGCGGGTATTGTAGGACTTGGAGGTGCAACATTTCCCACCCATGTAAAACTTGCCCCACCAAAAGATAAATCAATTGATACTATAGTGATGAACGGGGCGGAATGTGAACCATACCTTACCTGTGATCATTACGTTATGCGCAACAATGCCAATGAAGTCCTTGAAGGACTGCGACTGGTTATGAAATGTATCGGATGCAAAAAAGCGCATATTGGCATTGAGGCAAATAAACAGGACGTTTACCATATATTTAAAAATTCCCTTGCAGAAGACCATTCCATTAAAATCGGTCTGTTAGAGGTAAAGTATCCTCAGGGAGCGGAACATCAGCTCATTAAAGCATTATTAAATCGCGAATTCAAACCAACTCAACTTCCGATGGAAGTGGGGGTTGTTGTTATAAATGTTGCCACGGCGTTAGCAATCTATAACGCGGTAAAATTTAACCGTCCTTTGATTGAAAGAGTAGTTACTATTACAGGAAATGGGGTAAATAAACCTCAAAATATGCTGGTTCGTATTGGTACTCCTGTTCGTGATTTATTGGAAATAGCTGAACCTTCTGATGATATCAATAAAATCATTTTTGGCGGCCCCATGATGGGCATTGCACAGGGGAATATAGATGCTGCTGTAACGGTAAAAGGGACGGGTGGGATTCTTGTTCTCAAAAACCAGCCGCAATATAATTCTCATGCGTGTATACGATGTGGTCGTTGTGTGAGCAGTTGTCCGTACGGACTTAATCCAAGCGAGCTGAGTATTATCGGAGAATCCAAGGATATTTCCCTCGCATTGGAAAATCACGTTCTTGAATGTAAGGAATGCGGGTGCTGCAGTTACATTTGTCCTGCGAAAAGGCCCATTGTACATCACATTAAATTTACAAAAACCCTTATCGCGAAACAAAAAGCAAAGAAATAGTATTCTTTTTTATCTTGATATGAAAATAATTGATACAAATAAAAACTATGACGAATAATCCTCCGGGCGGTACTCCTTTAATTGTTAGTTCTTCACCTCATATGAGAGACGATGACAGTATTTCCCGTATTATGTGGACTGTTGTTCTCTCTTTGCTTCCTGCCGGAATCGCTGCCATTTTTGTATTTGGCTATTATACCCTTTTTGTTATTGGTTTATGTTGTTTTACCGCTATTGTTACGGAAATAGTGGTTTCTCTTTTAAAAAAACAAGCTGCGTTTGCTATGATTAAAGACGGCAGCGCCATCGTTACAGCTGTTTTGCTTGCTTACACACTGCCGCCAGGCGCTCCGTGGTATATTCCTGTAGTGGGGTCGTTTTTTGCAATTGCTGTTGTGAAACACTCTTTTGGCGGTTTAGGGAATAATATATGGAATCCGGCGCTTGCCGCGCGTGCTTTTTTGCAAGTGGCGTATCCCGTTGCCGTAAATTCTGATTGGCGTTTTTTTTCAGACCCCGGCGCAGCGAATGTACTAAAAAATATTGCAAGAATTGGTGAAAATGGTTCTCTTATTGATGCGGTAACCAGAGCTACACCTCTTGCAAAGGAGACTGGGGCGGAATTATACAATTTTTCCCAATTATTGATCGGCAGTGTGCCCGGATGTATTGGAGAAACTTCTGCAATAGCACTGCTCGCGGGGGGATTGTATCTTATGTACAAGAAATGTATCAAATGGTATGTGCCGGTTACGTACCTTTCCACTGTTTTTGTATTATCGATTTTCTTACCGCCACGTACGGTTACTCCGTGGGCAAACAACCCTTTTTACCATTTATTTGCCGGTGGTCTTTTTTTGGGAGCATTTTTTATGGCAACTGATATGGTAACCACACCGCTTACGAAAAAGGGAATGATTATTTTTTCTGTCGGAGCCGGCTTATTAACTATTTTGATTCGCTTTTACTCGGGGTATCCTGAAGGAGTCTGTTATTCCATTTTAATCATGAATACTGCGACTCCTTTGATTGACCGGTTTACAAAACCACGTTTGTATGGCTCAAAAAGCAAAAAATAAAACATGAAAAAAAAGGTGCAATATACGATAATTCTTACGATTGTTTCTCTTTTAGCTTCTGTAGGCGTTTCCTCAACGTACCTTCTTACGAAGGAAAAAATAAAAGAAAAAGAGTTAGAAATACGCAACAAAGCCCTGTATACAGTACTTCCCGGTATCGATACCATACCGGATGAGATTACTCCTCCAAACACAAATAACACAGACAAAATATACAAGGGAACAGACGAAAATGGGGAATTGATAGGGTATGCTGCCAGTGGTGAAGCGCAGGGATATTCCAGTAAAATAAAAGTAATGGTTGGGATTGATTCTCATCTTGAAAAAATTCTCGGAATTGATATCATTTACCAGCGTGAAACACCGGGACTCGGCACAAAAATGATTGAAACAGAAAGTTCCGATACTTTATGGAGTGTTTTGACGAATATTTTCCGTAAACCTTCAACCATGGATTATGGAAAAGAGCAAAAACTGCCGGAATTTGCAATGGCTCAGGGGGAAGCAGGGAAGGATGTTGAACAGCGTCCATGGTTTCAGGAGCAATTTAAGAATAAGACATATTATCAGCTGGTAGTTTCAAAAGTTGAGGATAAAGAAAAGATAACAGCAGTCACGGGAGCAACGATATCGACAAATGCAGCAATAAAAGCGGTGCAAAATGCAATCGACAAAATTAAGCTCGAACTGCAGGAACATACCTGGCAAATTAAGTAATTCTTTAAGCAGAAATTGAGACGATATTCATTTCACTATGAAAAACGTTGAAGAAATAAAACCTATAGTCGAAGCGTTGTTGTTTTCTGCGGAAGAACCTCTTTCTGTCAAAAAATTTATCAACATTATTGATGATACCGATGCGGCTCTTATAAGAGAAGCTATTACCTTACTGCAAAACGATTATAATCAACAGAAAAGATCCTTTCAGATTGAAGAAATTGCCGGCGGTTATCAAATATATACACTGCCCGAATATCACGAATGGATATCCAAATTACGTAAAAAAACGGCAGAAACAAAGCTTTCTCAGGCTTCATTGGAAACGCTTGCAATTATTGCATATAAACAGCCCGTATTGCGGGCGGATATTGAATCTATTCGCGGGGTGCAATCCGGACAAATTATAAGGCTACTGATGGAAAAAGATCTTGTGAAAGTGGTCGGAAGGGACGAATCTCTTGGACACCCTTTATTATATGGTACGACAAAGAAATTTCTTGAACATTTTGGATTAAAAAGCATTAAGGATTTGCCAAAGGCAGAGGAATTAGAAGCGCCATAACAGGAATTTCTTTGAATGCATATAAAAAGAATACATTCATGGGCAAAAAATTACGAAAAAGCCGTCCAAATCCAGAAAGAATTAAGTGAATCATTAGTTATTAAAAAAGATCATGGCAAAATACATACGGTAGCAGGCGCCGATGTTTCATACGATAAGCACAGTGATCTGGTATTTGCCGCAGTAATTGTCTTTAGGATTAATAAGAATCTTGAAAAAATTGAAGAAACTACCGCTATAGAAAAGGCCAGGTTTCCTTACATACCTGGCCTTTTGTCATTTAGAGAAGCGCCTGTGCTGCTTAAATCATTTAAGAAGTTAATAATGGAACCAGACGTAATACTTTTTGATGGCCAGGGGATAGCGCATCCCCGTTCTTTTGGCCTTGCATCGCATGTAGGGCTTATTTTAGATAAACCTTCTATTGGTTGCGCAAAAAGCCGCCTCGTGGGTGATTATTCTGATGTTGAAAACTCTGTGGGGGCGTATTCCAGTCTCATTTACAAAGATAAAATTGTTGGAGTTGTACTGAGAACAAAATTGAATACGAATCCTATATTTGTTTCTGTTGGTCACAAAACAAGCCTTTCTTTTGCTACCCGATTTGTATTAAAGACTTGCAGAGGGTACCGTGTTCCTGAACCGATACGGCAGGCACACTTATTGGTAAATAAATTAAGAAAGGAAAATATATTATGAAAATACGGGCAATATTTTTTGATTTGGATGATACTTTGTATGATTGTACAGATTTATTAATTGACGCCTCAAGAAGACGTGCGGCAAAAGCAATGGTTGAGGCAGGGCTCCCCACTACGGAAGAAAATGCTTATCAATTACAAAAGGAACTTATCACCCGGCATGGTCCGTATCATCCGGTGTTTAACGAAATTGTAAAAAAATTTCGCGCAAATAAAAAAGTAATAAATATTGCTTACCGTGCCTACAACAGCAGTGAACTATCGGGAATTGTGCCGTTTCCTGACGTGATACCTACCCTTAAAGATCTTAAAAAACGAGATTTCAAACTGTTTTTGCTTACCGTAGGAGTACATGAACGGCAGGAAAATAAAATAAAAATACTCGGTTTAAAATCTTGTTTTAATGAGATTATTATCAATGATCAGGAAATCGGTATGCTTATGGAAGATTGCATACTTGATTGTCTGAAAAGACATAAATTAAATCCGAATGAAGCGGTTATGGTAGGCGACAGGGCGAGAAATGAACTGAGAGCCGCAAAGTCTCTCGGGTTGATTACAATACAGATGTTACATGGAAGATTCAAGCATGAGCAACCGATACATGAATGCGATAAACCGGATTATAAAATAAAACGCATATTCCAGATTCCTACGATTCTTCAACTTTACAACAGTGGCAAGACCCCTGATAATCTTAAAATTGTTGCAATTGGGGGCGGTACGGGTTTGCCGATCATGCTTGAAGGCTCAAAGACTTACAGTAAGCACTTGACTGCAATGGTTACCGTTACCGATTCGGGACGAAGTTCAGGAATTTTACGGGAAGAGTTTGGTATTCTTCCTCCCGGCGACGCAAGAAATTGCCTTATTGCATTATCAGAAACTGAAGAACAGGAACAGGAATTGTATCAGCTTTTTCAGTACAGATTTGACAAAGGCTCATTAAAAGGAATGAGTCTGGGAAATTTATTAATGACTGCTTTAACCGACATTACCGGAAGTTTCGAACAGGCTATCAAAAAGGCCAGCAAAATTTTAAATATAAGGGGGAAAGTGCTGCCTTCGACACTCGAAGATACACACATCTGCGCCGAATTAGAGGATGGCACTTATGTTGAAGAAGAATTTAACGTCCGCGCCGTAGGAAAACCGCCCATTAAAAAAGTATTTTTAAAAAATGAAAATGTTGAACCATTGCCGGAAGCAGTAGAAGAAATTATGAATGCGGACATTGTTGTTATCGGCCCCGGGAGTTTGTACACAAGTCTTATAACAAATCTGTTGGTATCCGGTATATGCACCGCTATTTGCAACTGTAACGCCATAAAAATATATATTTGCAATATAGTTACACAACCCGGGCAAACAGATAACTATAAAGTATCAGACCATATTAAAGCTATTAATAAATACCTTGAGAATGGTATCGTTGATTATGTGATTGTTAATAACAAAATCCCCCGAAAAGAGATTCTCGACAAATACAAAAAAGAAGGAGCGGCGTTGGCAGAATTTGATGAAGGGGTGAATGGACTAAATGTGGATATAAAAAAAGCGGATTTGGTAGAAGATTTTGATAAAAAACGTATTCTCTGGGAAAAACAGGACCTGCTTCGCCACGATCCTGACAAGCTTGCAGACGCTGTATTCAGAGTGTATGCAAATTTACCCATGTTAAAATTTAAATAATAGAGTACGGGAACAATGTCAAATACAATACAATTAAACGATTTTTCGATAGGCGGGACTGAATTATTTTTTATTGCAGGACCTTGCATTATTGAGAGTGAAGAAAGTTGCTTGCGATTAGCGGAAGCATTAAAGAATATTTTTCAGGAAAATAATGTGCCCTTTATCTTTAAAGCTTCATACGACAAGGCAAACAGAACCTCGATTCATTCATACAGAGGACCCGGCGTCGCCAAGGGTTTGAGAATATTAAGTGAAATTAAGAAACGTTTAAAGATTCCAATTTTGTCCGATGTTCATAGCGCGGAAGAGGCGTCAATGGCTGCTGGCGTACTTGATATTATTCAAATTCCTGCTTTTTTGTGCCGTCAGACAGATTTAATCCTCGCAGCAGCAAAAACTGGTAAACCCGTCAATGTAAAAAAAGGGCAATTTTTAGCGCCGTGGGACATGAAATCAGTTGTTGAAAAAATCAGAAGCACCGGAAACGAACAAATTCTGCTCACAGAGCGCGGCGCATGCTTTGGGTATAATAATTTGGTGAGCGATATGCGTTCCCTGATTATTATGAAAACGCTAAATTGTCCGGTCATTTTTGATGCTACCCACAGCATACAGCTTCCTGGCGGGCAAGGGAATATGTCGGGAGGCGACAGAACTATGATAAAACCGCTTGCAAGGGCTGCTGTCGCCACTGGAGGGTGTGACGGGCTCTTTCTGGAAGTGCATGAAAATCCTGAGCATGCCCTTTCTGACGCTGCCACGATGCTGCCATTAAGTGAATTACCATCTCTTGTAAAACAAACAGTTGCTATTTATAATGCGGTTACGGAATAGAAAGGCAGGAAAACAACGGGTACTGCGTAATGCAAAGCAAATCTGTCTCTTTAGAGGAAAAAACAGAAAGCTCCCTCTATCAAGTTTACAGTTAGACAATTTTTTGCTGAACAAAATGGGAGATGCGGCGGAAAAAGGTGATACAAGAAGGGTAGGCATAGGGGGGCAAATCTACGTTTAGGAATTTCTATCTTTGTAGGGGCTGAAGATTTTCAGCCCCTACGTTGAAATGTTTTATCCCATAAAGCCGCCGAAGGCCTAATTTATTATATAGCCAAAAAAATCTGATTTTAGAAATGTAGAGGTAATTTGGTTTTATAAAAAGTAGGGGCGAAGCATTTGCCCCTGTTCGGCATAACTTTTTCAGTAGAACCTAGTTGGCCCACACACAACAGCAAAAAAGCTATGACTAAATTAATTCGGCATTGTCTATAAACTTATCAATTACTGGTTAGCTCAAGAGTATTTTATGAAATTCACACTCGAAAAAAATTTTAAAGCAAGTGATCTGTTGACATCCTTGACAATCATAGTGTCAGTAATTGCTCTAATCATTACGTGGACCAAAGATCGCGATCTTAGGGTGCGCGAACAGGCCGATCGCATTCGGACTGCCGGCGCCGAAACTCTTGCCAAGCTTGAACGATGGCAAGCCTTGCAACTCTCACTCTATGATCAACTCCAACCTGTTTTGGTTGAAACAAGTGAGATGCTGGATAGAGAATTTAACATCATCGTCGCAAGGGATTATCTGTGGAAACAGATAAACGCTGAACACACGCAGATATCCTCGAAAGTTTTGGAAGAAGGATTTGAAACGGCGTATGTGGATCTATTTGCTTACTACCCGTCAATAAGGCAAAAGTTTCTTGATGTTGTAGATAGCTTGAAAGCATCGGAGCAAAATTCTGTAGAATCCTTGCTTTTAAATACGCAGGACGCAATTACATCATTCCAAGGTAAAAGATCTACATACTCGACTGCGCAGCTCGGAAACGCTCTCCGCGCTGCTTTGGCCCATACTCGGAACAAATTTGTACAAGATACTAACTCTTCGTTAATGCTAATCCGGGACCAACTGTATACACTTATAAGCACTCCGGATAAAGATCTAATTCATAACAAGGCAGTGGCATTGAAATAAAACGACGAGCTAACCAACCACTGATGCGGACGCGAAAAACAGCGCCGCACAGTTCAATCGTTCGACAGCAATACCAGAGGAGAAAAGACATGGGCGATGATCAATCAAGAATGGAATTCTACAAACAGATGTTTGGGGGAGCTTGGATCACCCAGGGGTTGTGGGTTGCTGCTGAATTAGGAATCGCGGATCTACTTGCAGATGGACCCTGCAAAGTGGAAGAACTGGCCGCAAAGACGGGCGCGCACGCGGGTTCTCTGTATCGCGTGCTGCGCGCGTTGGCAGGCGTCGGCGTGTTTTCGCATGACGGCCACGGGAGATTCTCTCTGACCCCATTGGCGGATTTGCTGCGAAGCGACGTGCCCGGTTCGCAGCGTGCACTTGCGATCCTGATGGGCGGAGAGTTTCACGCCGCCTGGGGCGAACTGCTGCATTCAGCAAAGACCGGAGAACCGGGGTTCAACAAGAAATTCGGCATGCCCTTCTTCCAGTACGTGGCGGAGCACCCAGACCGCCACGATTTCTATGATGCGGCCATGGAGGGTGTTCATGGGAGGGAGACCCAGCCAATGCTGAATGCCTACGACTTTTCCGCCTTCGGAACCGTGATTGATGTCGGCGGCGGAAATGGGTCCACTGTGGTAGGCATTCTTGCCCGGCATCCAGCGGTTCAAGGCATACTCTTTGATCTGCCCGCAGTCGCGGAGCGCGCGCGATCGGGCCTTGTGGGATCAAACCAGGCAAACCGGTTGCACGTTGTCGGCGGGGACTTCTTCTCCGCTGTTCCAGGCGGTGCGGATGTCTATCTGCTGCGGCATGTCATTCATGACTGGCTGGATGAGGACGCCGTGTCCATCCTTCGCAACTGCCGGGATGCGATGTCGCCGGGGGCAAAAGTGCTCGTCGTGGAGATGGTGCTTCCGTCCGAAAACGAGCCAAGTTTCGGCAAGTGGCTCGATCTCATGATGCTTCTGGTCGCGGGCAAGGAACGGACGGAGGCGGAATACAGCCAGTTGTTCACGGACGCGGGCCTACGCATGACCCGCGTGATTCCAACGGAGTCGGATGTCAGCATTGTCGAGGGGGTGCCAGCATCGTGATTTCCCTCCGCGCCGTGGAATGCCGGTGAAGCCCTTCCCTTGGGGAAAATAGGGACAGCGACCGTTTTATGGGTCAAGTATATTATTCTATCTTGCCATCAAAGATATTAAAAGCGACTTATCATGAATCATATTGGGAGGGTTCTGGGGACGCCCCAAGAATGAAGAAAGGAAGTGTGTGAATTGAGCACAAATGGTAGGATCCGGAATAGCCGTGTTAAAGGGACTGTTGCGGGCAGAGCCATTGCGTTGGCAGTGATCCTGGCTATCGGACTGATGACGAAGGGGTGTGCGGTATTTGTTGTTGGTGCTGCTGCCGGTGCAGGTGCCGCTGGCGTAGCTTACGTCAAAGGGGATATGCGGGCTTGCGTGAAGGCAGATCCACGTGCTGTCGAGAAGGCATCTGTAAAAGCGTTTGAAGTCTTGGATATCCACAAGGTCTCGTCTGGTAGCTCCGCCCTTGATGCAGAGGTGGTTGGGCGAACGGCAGCCGAAATGAAGGTTACAATCAAGGCGAAAATTGAGGCGACAGGTGAGAGTTCCGTGACCATTCGTGTTGGCACTTTCGGCGATGAACCACTGAGTCGCAGGATATACGATGAAGTCAACACGCACCTGCCTGATGCCATACGTGAACTGGAGAAGGAACTGAAAAGCAAGTAACCATAACAAGGACATTGTGCACAACGCCATAAACCCGTTGTGACATATAACAGACGTTAGTTGCGCCGGGGGATATTAACATATAGTGCAGTATTAAGTACAATATTAAGGGTAGGTTTTGAATTTTCTTGATAGAAAAATGGTTACGGAGAATCAGAAACGCAACCAGGGTTTAGAGCGTGTTTTGTAATTACTATTATACCCACTTTCGCAATCCCGCTTTCAATGAGATCTAATTGTTCAGCAACTTTACGGGATACATTTATAATCCTGTCTTTATTGTGCTGAAAACGGTCTATAACAACTGCCTCTGCCTTTTTGTTATTCATCAAATTGGTAATCAATAATGTGGTTCCGAATGGTAATGACGGATGGGCAGCTGTCATTTTATTTTTGTCGTAACGAATACCGCTTGCAGTCATTTTGCCATCATGAACATCTGAAATGAATGAGGCAAATCCTATTTCATCATACCGGATAGATTGTTTATCAGAATTATTTCCAATGAGACCTTCTTTGTTCGGAGTTTCTTTTATGTTTGTTTGTGCACAGCCTATAAGGTAAATAACACAAATGAAAAGGGCTGTCACTTTCAAAGAATTCCATGTATGATGCATATCACGCTCCTTCCTTATCTGTTGTCATCTGACGGTAACATAAACGATATTAAGGCAAAGAATACAAAGAAAATCAACAAGAAACTACTCCGTTCTTCGTATCCCATTGCTGAATTCTGGTAAGAGTGCGATCCATAGGGCAAATCCATGGGGTCGAACCTTCATAATTTAATTAACAATCTCCGGGTAATGGATAAAATGAAGACCTATGGCAAGATCATTACGATTGGAATTTGAAGGCGCATTTTATCATATCACATCAAGGGGCAATCTGAGAGACAGCATATTCTTTGATGATAAAGACAGGGAAAAGTTTCTGGAGATATTAAGAAGAACAAAAGAGAGGTATGGCTACCTCCTCCACGCATATGCCTTGATGGAAAATCACTATCATCTTTTTCTGGAAACCCCAAAGACTAATATCTCTCAGATCATGCAAAATATTAACACAAGTTATACGGTTTATATAAACAAAAGGCATAAGAGATACGGTCATCTCTTTCAAGGAAGATTTAAGGGAATAATTGTGGACAAAGAATCATACTTAATTGTCCTATCCAGATACATCCACTTAAATCCGGTACGAGCCAGAATCACACAATCAGGGTCAGTCCTTCATATTTCAATCATGATGGTTTTGCTAAAATACCACATTTTATTCATTGTTCGTAGTTTGCCAGTTGAAATATAAAGGTGACCCAGACCTCTTTTCAAGATAGTGAAATGATTTCTCAAGCCGTTTCTTCGGCTCTTTCCTCAATACCAACGCCAAAAGTCTGTAAAATATATGACCGATAATGTTCTCGCCCCTCTGATGATATATCGGTCTTGTATTCACAACTGATTTTACATCGCGGAAAACATGCTCTCCCTGCCAGAGTTTCCTGTAATCCCTGGATTCTTTTTATAACGGTTATATGACCTTTTTACCGCTTAAGGCGCGTAAACTTTGTATAAACCGTGTCTTTTTTTTATTGGTTTCCGCTAAAACAGTCAGGTAGGATTCCCACTCGTGCTTCCGGTTGGTTTTTATATATAATTTCCTTCAAAAATAGATTATTGTCGTGTAGGGGCTGAAAATCTTCAGCCCCTACGTTACGATATAAATCATTGTAATAATTATTGATTTTTATCCCCTTTTGTGAACCGAAGGTTCATGGGGGGGGCACCTGAAAATACTTTTTTACCGCAGAGGGCACGGAGAATGCGAAGTAGCGGCAAGGTGTGCCTTGCCGCTACAATTTCCCATCAGGTCCTCCAGGGTGAACGAAATTGTCACAAATTTTTTGATCGTGGCATTGAATTAATCTTTATTCCGCAAACACTTGCATATTATTGAATGAAATGATGGATATCAAGTGAAAATATGATTATGTATAAATTAATACGATTTTATTGTGTTTTTTCAAAAAGCACAATTGTTACAGGTGTTACGGTTTTTCAGGATGCTATTTATTTTTAATTGTCATTGAGCGAACACCATAACCATTTTATTTGTTTATCCTCTTATAAGATTGCAAATTCATAGATTTAATTTATAATATCCACATAATTTTATGTGATAAGCCCGCGTAGCTCAATTGGCGGAGCACGTCATTCGTAATGATGAGGTTGTCGGTTCGACTCCGATCGCGGG
>SOET01000089.1 GCA_021646465.1 Candidatus Kuenenia hertensis
AACCGAAAGAGCCTATTTTCCAAAAACACAAAGAGCCGGGATGTGATGTACACCACTTTTCCCGGCTCTTCGCTTGTTTTTTACTTATTACTCTACTTACTGCTCTTAAGAGATGTTACTACTCATCACCTCTCTTATTTTACATGATATCCCGGATAGAAATCAGGTCCCGGAATGTTATCCCACTGTGCACCAAGATCAATCCACTCTACTATCGCAAACCTCTCTGCCTGGGTGAGGAACTTGTCGTGCAATACCCGTCCCTCTATCGGGAATACATTGTCTCTTGGAGGATTCGCACTTAACGCCTCTTCATACAACCTCCATACCAGCAAACTGTTGATCGCTGCCGACGGGTTGACGTATTTACCGCCAATGTTCGGATCCTTGCCCCTCTGCGACGCAAGCAAACTGTTGTATGCACGGCTGTATGCAGCAATGCCGTCTACGCTTACCAATTCCAATCCGCCGCTCAGATTCGGTGGATTGTTCGCATCATGACACTTCGCACACTTCGCATCAAGTATCGGCTGAATATCCCTGCGGAAATCCACCGTCCTCTGCATCTCCAGCCTTAAACCTTCCACCGGCTGTGACGTCGTTCCGGATGGTCCACCATAGTAAATATCAGACGGAACCACAATGTCCTCTCCATGTTTTACGCCCTTGTAATTCCCCTCATCATCAAACTTCAGGTACCTGAACGCAAACGGTGAATCATAGTGACTTCTGTCATCATACCACCAGTTGTACAACGCCTTTGAATGGAGATTCTTAAACGCCCTTCCACGATATGATCCATAGTGACATCCGGTACAAATCCTTCCATGATACGGCCTTAAGTATGCCCAGGATAAACCGGTCTGTACTGACATACCCTTGTCATCCAATATCTGAATGTAGTACGGCACGTCTGCCAACTGCGAGGTAACGGTTGATCCATCATCCTCTACATACTGGTAACCAATGATACCCCTCTGCTGGAACGCTGACCCTGAGTTGCTGCTTGACCTGCATCCGCCCACGAGATGTGCTCCTGCTCCTACCCTGAAACGGGTTGAATCAGGCTCTACGCACTGATACCCCTGAATGATTCTTACTGCCTTGATATCCCCATGGCCTACCTCTTTTGCCCTCTGGTGCGGATACGGACCTACAGGAAGATCCGTTAAGGTCGTGTCAAAACAAATCCATGTACCCCATGAATGCGGATATCCTTCCACCTTCACCTGGTCAAACGGCTGATACGTTACTGTCGTTACACCAAAGCTGTCTCCGGCAGTAAAGGTGTTTATCCACCTTGGCTTGTACTTCACATAAATCGGCGCAGGCTGGTGTTCGTTCCAGTTCGGATCATCATACACCTGGTCTCCTGCCCCACCTTTGTTAAAGTCAAACCAGTATATACCAAAATCTCCCCTCTCGGCATAGGATACCAACATCCTGTCGTCCGGAAGCGGATAAGGGCTCCTGTACAATCCGCCATCATTGCCCGTTAATCTCTCATACGTCTTGTTGAACGGAGCATCCCAGCTTACTGCTGCTAACTGACCTACACCCCAGTTCATGTATGGCGACTCAACATAAACAAGTTTCCTGTCGCCAAAGGTAATCTTCGCCTGTGACTTTCCGCTCGCACCACCAATTTCACCATCACAGTTTCCATAAATCGGTCTTGGATACGCTCCATCCCAGTTGTCCGCGCAAATCATTACCCTGCCTTTTCCCTCAGCCCTGCTGCCGTTTGCCTGCACGCTGGAGAAAAGGATGTTTCCATCAGGGGTCAACCATGGATCAAAGTCTGAACTTACGTTGTACGTGATCTGATCAATGGTAGTGTTGATATGTGGAAACTCGATACCTGACAATACGTGTCCGGTGATTCTCTGGATGATCTTACCGCCCTGCGTATCCAAACGGTAAAGATTATATGCGTATGGATTGTGGAACTCATCCATTACGCCTTCCGGAGACCCCGCAAAGATGATCATACCGGTCTTCTCTACCTCGCCGTGTTCCTTCCAGTCTCCCTCAAAATACCTGTCTCGCCATATGATACGGCCCTTTCCTTCTTCAATACTTCCCGCTGCATAATAAATCGGGGAACGGCACGATCCCTTCAGGTCCGTCATCTGCCTTAACCCTGTACCATCTATGTTCATTTCCCATATCTGGCAACCACCGCCCTTTTTATGGACTCCGGCAAACGCAAATTTCTTGCCGTCCCAATAGGTGCACGGATCAAAGGCTGTCGCAAAATCATTGGTCAATACCTTCAATTCCCTTGTGTTTAAATCATACAACGCTATCCTGCTCCCCTCTGGGATGTAGTGCGGATAGTTCTGATACGGATCCCCTTTGACTGTCCTTGGTGACTGTGTAAACAATATCTGGTTTACAGGACCCTGCACCTCTTTTGACATCCCACAATAATCAGTCCATAAGGCTTTCCCCTGCACCGGGCCGCCCGTCATTACCGGCTCAGCATTCACAAGGGTACTCCCACAGACCAACGCACCCGCTACGAACGCCGATGCTATCACTCCTAATTTCCTCTTACCCATCTATTGGCCTTCTCCTTTCACTTATTCCTTAAAATTTTCATGCTTACTACACACTCATAACACTTCCATCATCGCGCTTATAACGCCTTCATGTACTCAACCAAATCCTGAAGCTGCTGCTGTGTCAGGTGTGATGTCCTTCCATGCATATCTTTGTCGGTTACTGTGTTGTTGATGGTATCCATCAATGTCCTTGCACTGCCATCATGGAAATAGGTCCCTGATGCATAGATGTCCCTTAATGTAGGCGTATCAAACTCCTTCACAAGGTCCAACCCGATGATCGGCGTGTCGCTCTCCTCACCATATGGATCCTCACCGGCCTCCAACGCTGATATGTTAAATACCTTACCAGGGGTTGACCTGAAACCATTCAATCCTACCCTGCCGGTTCCTACATCATGCGTCTGCGCATCACTGAACAACGCCCTTGGGTCTGTCGGATCGCCAGGATGACACTCAAGACATCCTACCTTCGGATCCTCAAATACCTTCTGACCCCTTAACTGTGCCTCTGTCAAACTGCCATCAGCATTCTTGAACGGACTTCCGGTAAATTCCAACGCCCTGATGTAACAAATGAGCGCCTCTAATCTCATCGGAGAAAAGTTCTCGCTCCTGAACACAAACCCAGGGTCTCTTCCGCATACCCTGTCAAGTGAACTTGTAGCACCTACGATTTCATCAGGATGCCCGGTGAAACCTTCATGCCTGAACGGAGGAAGATAACGGCCGCCGCGAATATACTTCGTGTTCTTCCAGCTGCCCCAGCCTTCGTCTCCCAAATCCCAGATCAATCCTGTTGTCTGTCCTCTTTCATAATGGCAACTTGCACATGAGTATTCACCCTGCAAACTCCATGCTGCATCGTTGAACTGAAACTGGCCGTACCTTACCAACTCACTCTTAAATGGTGAGTGTTTTACCCTGAAGTGCACTTCAGGCACCGTCAAAGGTTCATCCCTTCCAAGCGGCTCCCACTCAGCGCCCGTCTGGATCGTAGCAATTACCCGCGGCTCTCCTGCATTTACGCTTCCCGCCGCCATCAGTCCCGATACTCCAAGGACTGCAACTAATCCTAATTTTACCATTCCTTTTTTCATGACTCTTTTATCCTCCTAATTTTCTTTTGCCATTCGTTTTTCCAAAATACATAACACGCACTCTCTTCCCATACCCCATTAATCAGCAGCAGTCCTTATCACGGTCACATTGTTGGAAAAATAGTTGGCCGCATAACAAAACTTACCATCAGGCGATAAACATACGGAACTTGGCCCTAACCCGGTAGGTACTCTTGCAACAAGATAGTCCCTTACCAAACCAAGATCATCCCTGAGGTAATCAAGCTCTTCCTGGGTGTTGCCCCTTACGATATTCAACACCTTCTCCATGTCCAGTATCGTTACACGATGCATCCCTCTTATCCCGATGTACAAGTACCTCCCCTTCGGATCTATCGCCAAACCATATGGGTTACCATCGTAATTGTTGAGCTCGTCCAGCGGTATACGCGCTACCTTGCCGCCAGCTTTGGTCTCTACAACCGCAATATTGTTCGTAAATACCTGACCATTCTCTGCTTCACATACCGGCAGCCAGTTCTTCGGCGTCTGATACGTAACGATTACGTGTTTCCCGTCCGGCGTATATACCACATCCCTCAGGTTGGCACTCTCCCGAATCACCCTGTTCTCTAATATCCTCCCACTGGCAATATCAATGAAATCAACACTCCTGTTGATCGAACCTACTGTGTCGAGAATCGCTACCAGGGTCTTCCCGTCAGGAGATATGTCAACCATCCTTGGACCGTAATTCGAAGTGTAGATAGACCTTACCTTCTCCATCCTCCCCGTATCAATCACATCAATCGTGTTCCACATACAACCGGAACATGCAACATAGGCCGTCCTGCCATCAGCAGTAATCTTTACACCGCTTGGCCAGTCACCTACCTTTATCTCTTTAATCTCCTGCTTCCTGGCAATGTCCACTATCGAAACACTGTCACTCTCCCCGTTGCATACGTATAAAAACGCCCCGTCCGGTGTTACCGCTGCAGCTTCGGGCTGTGTCCGTACTGATACCTCTCCCGTAACCTTCTGCGTCCTGGCGTCTACAAATGTTACGCTGTTGCCGGACTGATTACATACAAACAATGTCGACCCATCCGGCGACGCCGTGATGTAAAATGGACCAGGCAAGTCGGTGTTGACATGCGTTCCCTGAATCCATCCCGCATTGGCTACTCCTCCTCCCAGCGCTACTGCTGCTCCTAGCATCAACGCTCCTATCATTCCCTTTCGTATCAT
>SOET01000005.1 GCA_021646465.1 Candidatus Kuenenia hertensis
ACCCGCTGCATGCACCTGCGCCAGTCCTACCGCAGATAATCTTGATCCCTGATCTATTACCCGCGCCATTACCTGCCACAGCGCCAGCTTCCCCTCAAAGTCCTTCCCCAATGCTTCATCTATTCCCAGTTCCTTTGCCACCCGGTACACACTCCAGACCGCACCCACCGATAACCCTTCATGGAGTTCCACCGATTCTGACAAGCCGCCTATCGCGCTCAGATCGTCTTTATGAGCAAGCGCAAGTTTTATCGCTGCTATCTCCTGCGGCGTACAATTCGACAGATTCGCGATGGTACGTTTCTTGACCTTTCCCTCCTCCCGATACGATTCCCGCAAGAGGATGGAACGATAGATTTTTTTGCCGGATTTTGATTTGTTCTCTACAATATGCATGTCCACTATAATATATTATGTTATTCGAATATATCAAGTATAGTATTAAATATATACAATATATTAGCGACTACATATTACTGGCAAAAAACAGCACCATCTTCCAATATATAAACCACTTGTGTGTTTTAGAAGGGGTGAAGATCAGATCTAACCCCAGTTTGCAAGATACAAAGGCAAAATAGACGTAAGCCATTATGAATGTGATGCTTATGGCACGAGTAGATGTATTACCCTCTTTTCGTGTTGATGTAATGGGGGGAGAAGTGTTTTACGTTGATACTGAAGGATTTACTTTTGTATATTGACTCAAATTTAAAGATTTAAATAATTGTCTTTGAATTTTGTCCTGGCGTACCAGACAATAAGATACTTGCGGCGGTGCTGCTTTTTCCTGAGAATAGAGGAGAGTTGCTTCCTGCAGGTCATGGAGTTTTTCCAATAAAACATCGGGGGATAAAAGAATACCTTTTAAAGCGAGCCGTCGTCTCAGTACGCCGGTCATGAGCAAGCCTAAGTTGCAATAAAAGGCATGAACATGGAGTTTCTGGTCAGTCCAGTGATATGGTGGTTGAAAAGAAAGATGTTCATGGTCTTTGCTGTCCTGGAAGTATCTTTCGATTTCGGATTGTCCCCGGTATCCCAAAACGATCTCCGCATCACTCCAGCCATGTTGGTTGGTAAAGAGGAGAGTTCTGCCAAAATGATAATCAATCAACTCCTGCAAGGCATCCTGATTGAGAAAATAAGTAAGAACCGGGCGATTGTCCTTAAGGGTGATATTGACAGAGATAATCTTTTTGAGATATTGCGGGGATAAAATGTGCGATACCTTTTCCCGGACGGATGAAAGGCTTGCATTTGGCAGTTCACCCCGTTTGAGCTTTTTGGACAGGGCTTCCAATTTGACAATGGCTTTGGCCTGAGAGGTAACAACGGATTGAAGCTGTTTTGCGGCAAAACTTGCAGAGTGCTGCAAAACAGCAGTCCATTGATCGCCGAGGATTTCTTTTTTGTCTCTGAAGGTCATAATGCCGGGCAGATTTGCATCATCTGCTTTTTGAAATTTTTTTAAATCAATCGCCGGCATTTCCGGGTAACGGAACAAAGGTGCGGCGGCAATGCAGGAAATATTGCTGTCCTGCAAGGAGTATACTATTTCTTCGGAGGTGTTGCCCTTATCAAAGACAAGAGTAATATCGTTTGGATTTCCGGAAAGGTCTTTTATACGCTTTGTAAGGGGTGAATAAATATTTTTCAATTGAGCAATACCGTTTAAATTGCCGGAGTAAAGGGCGTGGAAAAGAGGTATATGAAAATCCGGTGTAACGGCAACGGCAAGTCCAAGCTGCCGGAGGTTGTGGCGTCCCAGTTTGTTACGTCCCCGCTGTGCTTCAGTGTTGCGGTCATTAAGCGTATCAATATAAATGAAATAATTTGTGCAATCATACAGGAGGGCCTTTGGAGATAAATTTTCTTCTTTCGCGATGTGTAATGAGATATCTTTTTCTAATTCGGTGAGTTTGTCCAAATCGATACGATCCATGGCGTTCCAGAAGTGTTGGCTGGTGAATAAATCAGAACGCAGCCCCCACTCTCGTTTAAGAGCGGTTTGTTCATACCACCCGTTGATTTGTGCTTTACTGCACGGATGAAAAGCCCTTGCAAAAGCGGCCAAAAGGAGATATCGGGCAATGGAAGCCCCCTGGTCTCTTTTGGGAAAAGCAGTGTCAATCATTTCCGGCAATTTCAGGGAACAGGCAACATCCCACAGAGCAAAAAGGCCTATGCGGGTAAGGGCAACCTCTTTGGCAACGGGAGCGGATTTTTTTTTGCAGGTTTTAAAGATTTTATCAACAGTGCCAAGATAATGTTGTTCGACAATGCGGGGTTTTCCATTGATACGCTTGCTTTCGACAACATAGTAATAAGGTATTCCTTTTTTTAGTTTTTTTATTAACGAAGCCATGGCTTTCTCCTGACCAAGGTATTGCAGTAGGGTAATACATGCGGAGGATTGCACAACGTCCTGCAACACAAAAAGTTATGTAGGAAGGAAACTACATTTTAAGGCATAACTTGTAAACTGGGGCTAGCCCTTAGTTTTTTTGCTTGATATTAAAAATCTATAATTGTACTATTATTTAATAAATAGAGCGATAAGACCGTTGTGGGTTGTCCATGGTGTTCCCTTCCGGAGGTTGGCAAAGCCATGGCGAACCAAGCCTGCAAGGCACGCTCTTTTTTATTTTTCAGGCAAATATATCGTATCGTATTTTACATTACCCTTGAATACATCGAACCACTCATAATCTTTTTTCTCGTATTTCCTGAATATTCCCCAAGAAAATGTATCTACCGCCTGTAATCCCATATTTTCGTGTGATGTCCAGTGATGTATATCGAGAGGAATACGTGGGTCGATGCGACCCTTGATGTGGCGAATGATGTACTCGTTAAACTCTCTTATCTCATTCTTGCTTTTGCTCTTATCTATTACCACCTCTATCCGTAACGAAGCATTTTCTACCGGTATCCTCTCAAGCGCATTTCGTGCAATGAAATTATAAACTCTGTCCTTTTGCTTTGTTAGGTTGTCATAAACACGCTGCTTGTTCAGGGTAAGTGAGTATATGTCAAACGGAATAGTAGAGGCTAACTTGTAGAAATAGTTCTTTATCCTTATCGAATCCTTAGCGCCCTTCATTTCCAATTGTCTGTTTGGAAGCTTCCTTTTAATGGTCTTTTTTACAGCATTAATCAATCGTCTGTTATTCTCTATTCCGCTCACAGCCAGGATAGTAACAGTAAAGAATTTCGATGGTTTCTTTGCAAAAAAATCAAAACCTAAATCGCCGCTTTCGTCAAGATATAGATAAAGCATTTAACGTATGACCGGAAAAGATATCTTTCATACAATCCCCCTTTCATTCCACATTTTTTCCAATATGAATTAGAGAATTTAAAAAGCCAGTTCGTAGTCCTTATTGTAGCTAACGCAAAAGCGTTTCATGGAAGGCATATAATATCTTTTGTGTTTTCATCGTCAACTAAAATTATTCCTGATGCAATTTCCAAAAAATTGCGTGCGTCCAGGAAATCGATGATCAACCTAGCCCTTAATGCTTTTATACGATAATTGAGAGAGAGAGGGATATATATTAAGAGGGTTTTTGGTTTTAAGACCCCCTACCCCCCCCTTAAATTTTTACTCCGTACTTTCTCCGTACCTATACACGAAAGTATATCAAAACAGATAAAAGAATGCAAACAAATACAGCTTGGCAAACGCTTGATAATGCTAAAGAAACTACACTGTATGAAAAGTTACAAAAACATGTTAAACTAAGCAAAAAAGCCGATTTAATTATATATTAAAATTACATAAAAAAGAAATTTTGTATCATATAATAAATATGGAATTCATCTCCGAAATATTACAGGAATTAAAAGATAAAGATTTACTGCGCGATTGCACGGCTATTGAAAGCGCTCAGGAACCAATTGTCCGGATAAAGGGGAAAGAATATATCTCTTTCTGCTCAAATAATTATCTCGGGCTGGCAAACCATCCCTTACTAAAACAGGCTGCCATAGAAGCAATACATCAGTACGGCTGCGGAACCGGAGCGTCACGCCTTGTATCCGGCACCATGACGCTGCACGCAGCATTGGAAAAGAAAATTGCGGAATTCAAAGGTACAGAGGCCGCACTGCTTTTCCCTACCGGTTATATGGCAAATCTTGGCGCGCTATGCGCAATTGTTACAAAAGAGGACATTGTTATCGGCGACAAGCTTAACCATGCAAGCATCATTGACGGATGCCGTTATTCAGGAGCAACATTCCGTGTATACCCTCACAAAGACATAACTAAATTGGAATCGTTGCTGCACAAATCCTTATCATACCGAAGAAGATTAGTGGTAACAGACAGTGTGTTCAGTATGGACGGCGATACCGCCCCATTAGCGGAAATTGCCAGTGTTGTAAAAAAGTATAACGCTCTCCTTATGGTGGACGATGCACATGCAACCGGCGTATTTGGGAAAAACGGCAAAGGATTGATTGAACACTATGGCCTTGAGGGACAAATCGAAATCGTCATGGGTTCTTTAAGCAAGGCGGTTGGCAGTATTGGAGGATTTATCGCCGGCAGTCAGCAGCTCATTGATTTCTTAAAAAACAAAGCCAGGCATTTTATTTATACTACCGCTCTGCCGCCAGCCGTTTGCGCTGCGTCTTTAGCAGGGCTTAACCTGATCCTTGAAAATGCAACACACATGAATAACTTATGGGAAAATATTCATTATCTTAACTCCAGTTTATCTCGTTTTACTCCCGCAATTGCCGGAGAAAGCCCTATTTTCCCATTTGTTATTGGAACATCCAAAGACGCTTTAGAGCTTTCAATGAAACTATTCCAAAACGGGATATTGATTCCTGCAATCAGGCCGCCTACTGTTCCTCCCGGAACCAGCCGTTTGCGTGTTTCCATCATGGCCAATCATGAAAAACATCATCTTGACAGACTCATTGAGGTATTGTGTAACATTGGTTTTTTAAAAGAAAAATCTTCTTTATAAGGAAAAACTCTTTTATGCACCGACCTACATGGGCAGAAATTAACCTTTCCGCCCTGAGACATAATCTGTTGGAAATAAAAAAACACATAGGGCCAAAGGTAAAAATCCTCGGCGTAGTAAAGGCAAATGCGTACGGACATGGAGATTATGAAGTAAGTACGCTATTGGTAAAAAATGGTGTTGAAATGCTTGGCATCGCCCTTGTTGAAGAAGGCATTCGCCTCAGAGAAAAAGGAATCACCTCTCCATTACTCCTTTTTGGCGGATTCTTTGAGGAACAAATTGACGCAATTATCCGCTATAACCTCACGCCAACCATTTATGATCTGAAGCTGGCGGAAAAGCTTGCAAACCAGGCCCATTGCTTGGGAAAAATCGTGAAAGTTCATATTTATGTTGATACGGGCATGGGCGGTATAGGCGTAAAATATGACAACACTTTCGAGTTTACAAAATGTTTAGCGGAAATGAACAACCTCATTATCGAGGGAATTTACACCCATTGTTCTTCCTCGGATGATAATAATCCTGCTCACACGACACTGCAAATAAGGAAATTCAAGAATATTCTGGCAACCATTGATAAGGCAGGAATAATAATTCCACTGAAACATATGGCAAATACCGGATCAATACTACGCTATAATGACTCTTACTTTACCATGGCAAGGCCGGGGCTTTCACTGTACGGTTTATATGCCACAGACGAGGAGTCACATAATTTACCTATTAAACCGGTTATGAGTTTAAAAACACGGATCATACATATTAAAACAATGGAACCGGGAGAGACGCTGGGATACGGAGGATCATGTAAAATTACTCGATCTACCCGCGTAGCAACGTTGCCATTTGGTTACGATGACGGATATAATCGATTATTATCAAATCAGGGAATGGTTCTTGTAAGGGGAAACAAAGTCCCTGTCATCGGCAGAATTTGTATGGATCAATGTTTTATTGACGTAACCAGTTTAAAGAACGTATCTGTAGGAGACGAAGTCGTGGTGTATGGCCGCCAGGGAAAAGAAACTATTTCGATAGAATCCGTCGCAAAACAACGAAAAACCATTCCTTACGAAATCACCTGCAATGTGAGTAACCGTGTGCCAAGAATATACATTGACGAGGATTATCTATCAAAAAGCATGTCATCATGAGCAAAGCCGAAGGATTCGGAAAACTAAAGTGTTACAAAAACAGATATATTTGACCACGACCTTAATTACAATAATTATCTATTACTTTTCAAGAATTGACTGAATACGGTCTAATACATCCTCTAAATCAAAAGGTTTATTGACAACAAAATTTGCTTTTATTTCCTTATCAGGGAAAGAGTCTGCAGTATTCAGAAATCCTGTAATTACGCCGACTTTTGGTTTTTCATCCAATGTTTCTATTGCCTGCATTATATCCCACCCGGAAACTTCCGGCATTCCAAGATCACAGAGAACGAGGTCATATTTTTCTACTTTTAATCTGTCTAAAGCCTCTTTGCCATCATCAATATGTTCGACAGCATACCCTTCCTCCGAAAGAAAATTGTACAATACTTTTCCTATAACTACTTCATCCTCAACTACCAATATTTTATTTCCCCTCATTCCTTTTTTCCCTTCTGTTTTTTCTACCGTTTCTTCTTCACAATCATCTTTTGACGATGGAAATGACAAGAGAAAAGTGCTGCCCATTCCCACCGTGCTGGAAACATTGATTCGTCCCCCATGCCTTTTGATAATCCCGTAAGCAACGCTCAAACCCAAACCGGTACCCCTCTTCTTGTTCGTGAAAAAAGGATCAAAGATTTTTAACTTAACATCTTCAGACATGCCGGTTCCCGTGTCTGAAATACTCAAATATATGGTATCTTCATCCTCCCATGTAAGAATGCAAAGGGTGCCTCCTTTGGGCATGGCGTCCAATGCATTATTGACAATGTTCATTACCACTTCCCGTAATTCCGAAGGATTGCCTTTTATTTTCCCGACCTTTTTAAGCCCGTCAGTATTTATGTTAAACTTTATTCCCCCCCCCTGAGCCATATCCAGCCATTTTGGTTTCAAAAATTCCACAACATGATTTGTCAATTCCGCCAGATCAACCATTACATATTGTGTAACATCTTTCTTCTCTTTTGTAAATTCATTCAACCTTCGGACAATCTCAGCCCCGTCCTTTACATATTTGTGAACCAAATGAAGAGTCCCCAGTAATTTGTCCCTGCCTTTATTCTGCCTTATTAATATTTGTATATTCCCATCAATAGCCGCAAGGATATTATTTATCTCATGCGCAACCCCTGAAGTAATAACTCCAAGGGCCTGCATTTTTTTTGAATGCAAAAGTTCTTCCTCCATGCGCTTTCGTTCAGTAATATCCTGAAAAGTAATTACCGCACCGAGAATTTCATTATTTTTTTTAATCGGGTATGACATATACTCGGCGGGAAAATACGTTCCATTGGCACGCCAGACAATATCATCAACTACATGAATACCCTCGCCTTTTTGGAGTGCCAGTAAAATTTTGCACTCTTCAATGGGAAAAGGAGTGCCATCCCGATAGCTGTGGTGTATCAGATTATGCATTTGTTTCCCTATAAGTTGATCTGCGCTCTCATAACCCAGCATTTTCATACATGCAGCATTAACAAACGTACACACGCCAACTGCATCCACGCCATAAATACCTTCTCCGGTAGAATTAAGCAAAAGTTGAATTTTTTCATTACTTTCCAACAGGGACTCTATTGCCCTTTTGCGCTCCGTAATATCTTCCACAATTGCCAGATAAAAATCAGGATATTCCCCTATCTTCCATATTGGCGACACTGTCAAATTCACCCACACAATATACCCGTTCTTATGAAAATATCTCTTTTCCATGGTAAATTCATGTATTTCGCCGTCTATTAATTTTTGCTTATTATCCAATTCAAGGCGCAAATCATCCGGATGGACAATCTGAATAAGTGTTTTCTTTGTTATTTCATTCATGGTGTAACCAACAATATCGCAATATTTTTTATTGGCCAAAACGAATTTGTCCGTCTTTATTTCCCGAAGCGCAACACCAACGGCAGCCTGTTCAAACATCACACGGAAACGCTTCTCGCTTTCCCTCAGGGCCGACTCCATCTTTCTTCGTTCTTTCGATTCCTTTACCAGTTTAAGATTCTGCTCTTCCAGTTTTCTCGTACGGTCTGCAATACACTGTTCAAGCAACTCATTGCTTTTTTCCAGTTTTGCTTCTATCTGTTTTCGTTTAATAATTTCTTCTTCCAGGTTTTTATTTGATCTTTTCAAATCCTCTGCCAGTGCTATCATATGGTCATTTACTATCTCTAGTTCAGCGCGAATGGCAGCAGACATTTCTTTTTCAATAAGATATTTTTTGTGATTATCAACGACTTTTTCATTGAATCTTTTGATGTTTATTAATGATTCCTCTTTACTGTTTTTTTCTGCTGAAAGAGGTTTATGTACACCATTCGTAAAACTTCTCCCTTCAATTTTATATGGCAGCGTAATTTGCTTTACCGCAGGATTGAGGCTGAGAAATACAGAGGAATTTTCTTTGCTGATTTTTTCCTTCGAAAAAATAATCATTACATATGCACTGCCTGCCGGATAAATCCCTCCGAAACCAAATACGGATTGAATAGCAAACGGTTTTACAAATTCGGATTGTTTGGGGATAAACTTGCTTTCAACAGCATCTTCCACACAAAAAGAACTTAATCGCTTGTGTTGTTCCTTTACCAAAATGCCCGTATCTAATTGCGGCCCGGAAATTCTCTCAATGCCTATTTGCCTGAAGACAGCAGAAAGCATGGGAAATTTACTATAAAAATGCGGATCGGAGAGGGAGAATGCCTGACAATCTTTAGAGTCTTTTCTGCTCCTCCATTCTTCCCTGTCACCATATGTCCCCAGAAGGGTTAAATAGCGGTCTTCTGATGATTGTATCTTTCTCTGCTCTTTATACTGTATATATGTTTGAATATCTTCCGGCAGCGTATTGTAAGAATCTGTACTGAAAAAGCGAACAAGCGCAAAAGGGCGTTTACCGCTATCGGTTGTAAATGATTCATAGAGGATTTTCGTGATTTCCTGCGCAGCATTTTCAAGACATGAAAGCGCACAGCATTTTTCTTTAATAAATTCGGATAGTTTCAATATTTCAATTACCGATAACTGATTAAGATTTATTTGCATAATATACTCAATGGATTCACAATTTGTGATTTATAGGCAATGTTGTACAAGTTCAACACGAACAACTGTAGAGACGCATAGCAATGCGTCTCTACAGTCCGTGCCGCCCTGTTATCAATTTAAAATTCATATTTTACGTGCATTTTGAATATAATGCCCGCTTCCAACATATATATTTAATAATTTATTAAAAATAAATACGGTCATTATATACAGATGCACCTGAAAAATCTATGCTATTATAATCAAAAGCTCCTGTTTTTCGAAATCTTTCGAGAATTTTTTTTATTTTACTACTATACTTTACCCGTACCCTTCCATTCCATGAATATTGATGCATTTTCAATGGAAAGCATTTCGGTCTGAAAGATAGTTGAATAATACGTTGTAATCTTCTGATATATTTCCTGCAGATTAACCGGGGTATTCAGTAATTTCTGAAGAGATGAAACCTTTAGCCTATCAATTCCGCATGGGGTGATATATTCAAATGGAGACACATCATTATTTATGTTGAGCGAGAAACCATGCATCGTATAGCCCAGGGCTATCCTGACACCAATAAAGCCTATCTTGGCATTGCCTGCCCAAACACCGGTATATTCTTTTTTCCTCTTTGCAGATATCCCGTAATCTAATAATACTTTTATCATAACCTCTTCAAGCATCCGCAAATATTCATAAAAATCATTGGTGTAAGAACGCATGTTGATGATGGGATATCCTACTATCTGGCCCGGACCATGATACGTAGCAAGTCCACCTCTGTCCGTTTTGTAAACTGAGATACCCATATCCTCATAGAAATTCTTATTAGAAATGAGATTTGATTCTTTATATCTGCGGCCATACGTAAAGGTGGGAGGATGCTGAAGAAGAATCAGACAATCCTCTATTTTCCCTGTAGACCGCAACTCCAGCAGCGTTTTTTGCAGCTCCCAGGCCTCACCATATTCCACCATATCCGCCTGGAAGATCAGACTTTTTCTGTTCATAGAGAGACACCCCCCATGTCTCCAATATATCCTTTACCTTATGAAGGAATGCATCGGCCTGGGCGCCATCCATTACCCTGTGGTCAAAAGAAAGACTTAAATATACCATTGACCGGATGGCAATTGCGTCATCGATAATAACCGGCCTTTTTACCACCGCGCCAACTCCCAATATTGCGGCCTGAGGCTGCAATATTACCGGAGTTCCGAGCAGACTGCCATTGATGCCGTAATTTGTAATGGTAAATGTCCCCCCCTGGACATCTTCCGGTTTTAATCTTTTTGAACGGGCATTTATTGCAATTTCCTGAATTTCCCGCGCCAATTGAACCAAATCTTTTTTATCAGCATCTTTAATAACGGGAACAATCAGGCCGTCTTCAAGAGCAACGGCAATACCAATGTTAATATAATTCTTCCGTAAAATACCATTATCCGTCCACGATGAATTCAAGACGGGATGTTCTTTTAAAGCTTGTATAGTTGCAAATGCTATAAAAGGAAGATAGGTAAGATGTATTCCATTTTTTTTCATAGCCTCTTTATTCAATTCGCGGTATTTTGCCACTTGCGTCATATCAACTTCGAATACGGTAGTTACCTGCGCTGCCGTTTGTTTGCTGAGCACCATCCTTTCTGCGGTAATTTTGCGTCTTGGATGCAGCGGAACAAGCGTCTCCCTCTCCGCTTCTTTCGTAATTTCTTCTTTCGGGGCCGTAATCGCCTGCCTTGAAGAAATGTATCCCATTATATCTTTTTTCGTTACCCGGCCAAATTCTCCCGTCCCTTTTACTTCTGATAAATTGACGCTATACTCTTCTGCCAGTTTTCTCACTAAGGGGGAATATCTTCTTTCATGTACCTCTCCCTTGTCGACGGGAGCTGCCGCTTCGGATATTTCAGGCCGTTTTTCCTCTTTTTGCTCTTTAATTTCCGTTTTCGCCGGCCCTTTCCTTTCACCTTCTTCAATTTGAGCAATGACGGTCTGAACCGCCAGAGTAACACCTTCTTCGTAAAGAATTTTCTTTATCACACCGGCTGCCGGAGAAGGTATTTCCGTATCAATTTTATCAGTACTGATTTCCGCCAGAGGCTGTTCTTTCTCAACATAATCACCTTCATGAACCAGCCATTTAAGAATAGTTCCTTCCGCCACACTTTCTCCCATTTGCGGCATAATGATATCGATAAGCATATACTTTTCTCCGGATTAATAACGTATCATTTTATCTATCGCGTTTACCACGTCTTTTGTTTGAGGAATGAAATGTTCCTCCAGGAGAGGGCTATACGGCACAGGCGTATCAGGCGCTGCAATGCGAATAATAGGTCCGTCCAGATACTCAAAACAATATTCGGCAATCAAGGCGGAAACCTCTCCGCCAACACCGCCCGTCCTTGTTTGTTCATGCAAAATGATTACCTTGCTGGTCTTCCTAACAGAATCAAAAATTGTTTTTTTGTCCAACGGCAATAGTGTTCTCAAATCGACAATTTCAACAGAAATACCCTTTGCTTGCACTTCGTTTGCCGCTTCAATAGCAGTATGCACCATCGCTCCATAGGTAATAATCGACACATCCGTACCTTCCTGAACAATCCTTGCCATTCCAATTGGTACAATGTAATCATCTTCCGGAAGAGTGTCTTTTATTCGGCGGTAAAGATATTTATGTTCACAATAGATCACGGGATCGTTGTCGCGAATGGCCGCCTTCAATAAACCCTTTGCGTCGTAAACAGTCGATGGCGCCACAATTTTTAATCCCGGCACATTAAAAAAATATCCTTCGATACACTGGGAGTGAAATGCGCCTCCATGTATGTTGCCGCCACAGGGAGCGCGAATAACAATTGGTACTGCCGTACCCATACGGTAATGGAATTTTGCCGCCACATTTATCAATTGATCGAAAGCACAGGAAATAAAATCAGCAAACTGCATTTCAACAACCGGACGCATACCAACCAGGGACGCCCCTATTGCTGCACCGGTAAACCCTGATTCCGATAAAGGGGTATCTAACACCCTCCATTCGCCATACTTCTCATAAAACCCTTCCGTTACCCGAAATGCGCCGCCGTATACCCCGACATCTTCACCCAATATAAACACGCCCGGATCACGAGACATTTCTTCATCCAGGGCTTCTCTTATTGCTTCAAGATAAGTAATCTGCCCCATCCGCGTCTCCTTCTCATACCAAAATAAATGTGATTCTTCATAATTTCCTTCCCGACCATACAATCCGTCCGATAATCAGAATTTCACCGCTGACTATCTGATCTGTTTTCACTTCGATTGTCTGATATGCAGAATTATCGCATAACATACGAATACTGCTGCCGGGAAGACGTTGTATTCTTTTGATGAACGATGCCCCTGCAACACGCAGGAGATATAACCCATCACGGTCCAGCACATTATCTTTTTTGTCAACAATAACCACATCACCGTTTTTTAACGTGGGTTCCATTGAATCATCTTCTATATAAAATAAGTAGAGATTCGCTTTATTTGCACTAAATTCGGACTTTAACCATTCGCTTTTAAACGCGATGAACTCAGCAGTATGTTCCGGTTCATTCACTCTTTCATCGGTAAATATTTTTGGATTATATATCGGGATATTCACATAATCACTTGTCTTTTCCTGCTCACCTTTAACAAGCCAGTCGATTGATATTTGATGTAGCAGACAGAAACGAACAAGCAATTCGGAGGGAATTTCATTTTGTTTTTTGAAAGAAAAAAATGCCTGTGGGGTTATTTCAAGGCTTTTTGCGATATCATCATCCGATTTCGTATTCAGAACTTCTCTCAGCCGCCCTGTAACCTCTGAAAATTTAATATTGTACATTTCTGTTTCCTAAAAAAAGCTTGTGGCAGTTTGTCATGTTCTTGTTTCAATCGGAGTTGCGTAAAGACCTTTCAGACCATCTTCGGGGTCAGGATACGGACTCTCTTCTGCAAATGCCTCTGCTTCTTCTATTTCCTTTTTTACTTTACTATCAATGCCATCGAGTTCCTCTTTACCCGCAATATTCTTTTCTGTCAAATACCTTTCCATGTTAACAATAGGATCCTTTTTCTTCCATTCCTCTAACAATTCCCTGGGAACATATTTAGCGCTGTCGTGTTCCGAATGCCCATGCATACGCATGGTCTTGCATTCGATAAACGTTGGCCCCCCGCCATTCCTCGCGATCTCATACGCTTCCTTTGCGGCCTTATATACTTCAACAACATTGTTGCCATCCACAATCTTACCGGGTATACCATAAGCACGCGCACGTTCCACAATGTCTTTAATATTCATTTGCAGGCTCAATGGAGTCGAATACGCATATTGATTATTATTGCAAATAAAAACGATGGGTAATTTTCTCACCGAGGCAAAGTTCATTCCCTCATGAAAATCACCACGGCTTGTTCCTCCATCACCGGTACACGCAACCGCAATTTTTTTCTCTCCGCGCATTTTAAAGGCAAGGGCTACACCCGCACCAACAGGATAATTATCCGCCAAATGACTGGGAAATCCGACAACACCATACTTCATATCACCGATATGCACATTGCCTTCTTTTCCGCCAGTAACGCCTGTCTTCTTCCCCAAATACTGAGCTATAATGCGTTTTGCAGAAATACCCCGTATCAGGAATACCCCCATATCCCTGAAATATGGGGCGGCAATATCTTCCCTTTCAAGGGCGTACCCGTATCCGACAGAAACGGCTTCCGTACCGTTACTCGTCCATGCCCCCCCCATAATTTTCCCCTGATGGTAGAGCGACGTCACACGGTCCTCCAGCCTTCTCGTTAATTTGAGGTAATAGTACATTTGCAATAAGTCGTCTTTTTTTATTTCCATATATATTTCTGCCTTACATGATAAAGAATGAACTGTTTTGAAATCTGCGTTAAAATGTATTATATCCCGCCGGTAATAGCTCTATCAATTTCCATTTGCGCCTTCAGTTCCGCCACATGATGTTCCAGTTCTTCAATATGTGATTTTTCCCATTCCGCAAGGTCGAGTAGTAATTTTTTGGTCGCAGGTTTCGTTGCTTTTAATGAAGCGTTATAGTAATAATCGTACGACTCCTGTTCTTTTTTTATTGCTTCCACCAGGATATTCATAATCGAAACAGCCTCCGATGGTTGTTTAATTTCCACAAGCCACTCCTTTCTATTGAAAAAGTATTGTTGTCGGGTAAGAAACCCGACCTACGCAAACTTTATCGTATTTAACGGTTTCAGACCGGACAGGGATGGGTTTTTCACGTTCTTATGCTGAATCAGCACCTTGAATATATCTCCCATTCCTTCGGGCAGGAAGAGATTTTTCACCTTCAAAACAGTTTCAAGATTGTTTCTCAATCTATTTAACTTTTCCAGAACCCCTAAAGCAATCAAATAATGAGATTGTTTCACAAATCCGGCCACTTCTAATCCTAATCCCTTTCCCACGTTCATCAGGTGAGAAAAATCCACGGAGGCGGTAATGTCCTGCTCTCCCAGGCGTTTGTAATACTCACGATTAACGCTATGCTGATAATAGCACCTCACGGTACCCTCCGCACCATTATTCCTGCAGAGCCGATGTGCGGTATCTCCATAATCAATTGTTAATACAAAACCACGGTGTAGTTTCCTGGCGACATGATTCAGGTAGTTACGAACGGCAAGGCTTATTTCAAATATTTGGTTTTCTCTTAAAGTTAGTTCCGTTCCAATGTAATAGTCTTTTAGTTCCTGGTTACATACCTCATCAACAATTTCATACAAATCAACGCCACTGTATCCTACGTATATCTCTTTTAGTGCACCTTCTTTTACAATTAGCCGATGAACAGGCAGCGCATCTACAAATTCGTTTGACAAAAAACAACCTTGAACGGCGTCAAATGAGAATCCATCCTTTATGGTATATGAATGCCATGATAGTTTCTCATTAAAAACATCCTTGCCGCATAAAAGTTCCTGCTGTTTTTTCCGCATATAAGGATTCGACTCAACAATAATATACTGAATTTTTTCATAAAATTCCGGATATTCATTTTTTATATACCGCATGGCATCATAACATAACCAGCCGGCATTGGCACCCATTTCCACAACTGTAAACTCATTGCTCCCCAACGTTCTCCACATTTCTTCCAATTGTACCGCAACAAGTTCTCCAAATATTTGGTGAACAGCCGGGCTTGTATAAAAATCTCCTGATTTGCCTATTGACGTGATATTTGAGTTGTAGTAACCGTGTTCAGGGTAATACAATGCCATTTGCATAAAATCGGCAAAGGTAATTTTCCCTTTATTTTTTATCCGACTAATTATCAACTCCTTAAGGATATCCATACAATTCAGACTTATTCGCAAAGATACATTACAAGTATACTATCCCATTATAATAAATAACGCCATACGGCAGGCCTGGAGGTAAACCAATCCGTTCAACCCGGACAGGGTTCTAAACCCTGTCCGGGTCAAATATTTTTGCAGCGTTATTTATGCAAAGATATATGACGTTTTTTAAATACGGCCAACCAAATCCCGGATATATTGTTTTACCCCTTCGATACCGGAATAACGCACCCCCAGCCCCTTTGATTCCGTATTGTCGATCGTATTAATTGGTTTTTTTTGTGTGCCGCTGATAATTGATCGTGTACCGCAAATTTCCCTGGCGATTTGAGCAATGCTCATATTGTCAATATACATATCCGACAGGTTATAAATCTTTCCGGAGGCATTTTTATTACCAATCGTCAATTCAATTGCCCGTACAACTTCTTCAACGGAAACTATTTTTCCTCCGCCGGATACTTCCACGTCACGAGAATGCTTAATGTCTTTTACAATGTTATACCACGCAGAATGAGCGAGATGAGGAGCAATGCCGTAAATACCAACAGGCCTGAATATCGTCATGTCAAAATGTTTTGAAAGAAAATATGAATGGCAAAATGCTTCCACAGAAGCCTTGTAAGCGCCATAATGTGAATCAGGCAATAAGGGGTGCAACTCGTCAAGGCGGATATGAGGAAAAATAAATCCATAAACCGCACAGGAACTGATAAAGATAAATTGTTTAACGCCTGCATATTTCGCGGCATCGAGCAACTCTACACTCCCTAAAAGATTTGTCTCCACAAATCGCTTAATATCCTTATCGCCCGCTTCATGAAAGGACGCTCCGTTTCTTTCGTACGCCATGTGTACAACAATCTCCGCACCCTGCACAAATTTTTTCAACGTCTCCTTATCGTCTAAATTCCCTTGCACGTATTTAATATTTTTTTGAAAATCCTGAAGATGCAACACATTACTTGTATTTCGAATAAGCGCCTGGATTTGAATATCTTTCTCAAAGAATCTCTTTGCTACATAATGCCCCAAAAACCCTGTTAAACCTGTTACTGCAATTTTCATACTATAACCCTTTTCTTTCCATATTGTTATTAACCTACATTATCACTCCTTACTACTTTATCATTATATTCAATATGAATTTCATGCCAATATAAAAATGTATGACAGTGCAAAACCGTTATTTCCTTCGAAAATACTTTTTTCCGGCAGGCAATGCCATGCCCTACATTGTGCTAATCTGTGGATTATTTTCATCCCTTTTTCTGATTGCTAAATCATGGATGTTTCATTATTTTACCTATTTCGCTTGTTAACGTAAGATTTGTTGTCAACCAATCATTTTTTGGATTTTCAGCAAACCCTGACCATAAGATGGACACACTGCGGGAGACGTGTATTAAAAAGGCAGCAAATTTTTAAAAAAGGTAACGGCAATAAAAAGCAATGATCTGAGAGTGCGATTTGAAGGGAAGTAAGTGGTTTGTTACATTTGCAATTAGACAGGACAATCTTTAGAAAACAGCATCTCATTTGCCGAAAAACTGCGGAATACCATAAACAGAATAAAGTTTGAAATTCTTCCTTGATGGTACAAAAACAACTTAACTGCTGGTATAGGCATGGGGAATACACAGAGTAACCGTTGTACCCTTGCCCAAATCAGAATCAATCCACATCCTTCCTTTAAATTGTTTACAGACATAGTACGCCTTGGTTAAGCCGAAACCGCCTCCATGTGTTTCTCTCTCCAGGGTATTTGTCCCACGTCTACCGTAATCAACAACGTTTGCAATTTCATTTGCAGGGATACCCCTTCCGGTATCGGATACCATAATCACAATTTGGCTGCCATCATCAATCAGGCTTGCCTTGATTTTTCCCCCAGGGAGAGTGTATTTTCTGGCATTAGCGATAATATCCCTGAAACAATCCTGTAGAATAGCAGGCATCAAAATTGTTTCAACATCATGACTTTCGATACACAGTTCCACCAAATAATCGTTAGAACCCTGCTGTTGCGCATCATAAACAATACCATAACGTCCCATACTATTTTTAGCGATCGCAGCAAGGACGTTTCGTATATTTTTTTTTAAGTCTTTTATGGAAAAAAGAAACCACGAATCATGAGCAGTAAGTCTTGCCAGAATCTCCCTTACACGAACATCAAGTACATTAAAAACATTATCAAGATTTCCCAAAAGTTCATGAATCAATTTTTGTTGTAAAACATGAGGAGAATCCCCTATTGCCTCTTTAACGTCATCTCTGATAATGTTTTTATAGTTCTCCATGTTTTTTATAGTACCCAAAGTACGTTCTGCATCTCCAAACGAATACAAAATAGAATTACACAAGGAGACACTCTTTTCCAAACATCGTTTATCTTCTAAAATACCCCGTAAAAATTCAAGTATTGTAATTATTACCCCTGTAACGTTATACAGGCTATGCATTGCAAGTTTATTTTCTTCCTCATGAGAAACCTCGAGGGGTTTATCAATTTCTATTTTCATAATTCAGTACTCAAAAAGGCCATAACCGTTATTAAAAAAAACATTTCTTCCAGCAAAGAATGCGAAAAACATTCCAAAATATTTATTAAAATAACAAAGGGATTCTCCACTTGTGCTATCCAATTATCATCTCTGGAGATAAGGTTATGTTTTATTTAATTTTCGTCTCTTTCCATAAAAATAGAAAATATGCATTGGGTTGATAAAAACTTATGATATGGCATGAACACATTAAAAGCATACGTGGGAATTGGTGCTATGGCATTTGTACCATATAGAATGGCTGCGATATACGACCAATAGCGTCTGTTTTTCGAAAGGTTTACCATTACATTAAAACCTTTTAATGCTTCGGCAAAAGAGTTTACGCTGATGGAATGAGGTTAGAGAAAAGGTAGGTATTAACAAATCAATCGATTATATGATGCGACAAGACACAGCGTAGTAAGTCAATTACTAACTATATTTTTATATATCAACAACTTATGGTGGAGGCGGCGGGAATTGAACCCGCGGACTACAATCACAAATAATTGTTATTATATGACTTACAAACCCGCATTTGCAATTGGGGACACATTGGGGACGGTCATTATTTTTCTTAAGCTTAAATTTTCCACGTCAATTTTTAGCTTTTCCAAATCAGCATGGGTGTATCTTTCCGTCATCTTTACGCTGGAATGTCCCAATAATCTTGATACATTTATTAGTGATACCCCACGACTCACCAGTTGCGAAGCAAAAGAATGCCTTGTTGCATCATAAAGCCTAACACCTTCCGGCAAATTGTTTTTTTTCTTTGTAATTTGCCAAATTTTTTTAAGTGTATTCTCAGAATAATATTTCCCAGTACGTGGGTTTAAAAATACATAATTGCTTGGCAAGCAATTTTCAATATGATTTTTGATATATCCAAGCATCTCTGGGTGAATAGGAATCGTAGCATTTCTCGACCCTCTGCCTTTACGCGTTTCCCTATAAACTCTTCCGGAAAAGGTTGCGGATATTGTAATTATTTGCAGATCAAGATTAATGTCCTTGCATCGCAATGCCCTTGCCTCTCCCGGCCTGCAACCGCTCAAAATTAAAAAAGCAAATATTGGTTTATCTTCATCGGGAATACTTTCATAAAGGCGTTGCTGCACTTCAGGCGTTAACCAAGTAGTCTTAGGCGGTTGTTGCTCTATCTTGGGAAAACCGGGAACAACACTGATAATCTCCAAATCATCCTTTACGTAACGCAAAAAAGTTTTAAAAATATCTATAATATTCTTTATTGTTTTATTACTAAGTTGGAATTTTTTTTCCAGATGATCCTTATAATTTAAAATGTCAAGTTTTCGCAACTCACGAACATCCTTAGCACCAAAAAAGTTTTTCGCATGCCTGATATGCCTTTCGAAATCCTTTTTATAACTTGGCGCAAGAGAATCGATTTTAAACATACGGAACCGGTCCAACAAATTACTGGTGTAAAATCGCTCCTGTTCCTGCTTAACATATTTAGCCGGATCAAATGTATGATTTTTTATTTCGGAATTGATTTGGTGCAAAAGGGTTTGCGCTCTTTGGTAAGTGTCCAGACAAATTCCTTGTCTATCTGAGTATAGTTTTAGGCGTTTTCCTTTGTAAAATAAATCAACAAAAAAACGCTTTGGAAGCGTCTTATGATTTGGACAAATATAACCGAGCTTCTTGACTTCGGCAAACTTGCCTTCACAGACAGGACAACTGCCTTTGGCTCTGATAACACCTTTCATTTTTTCGTCTCCATTCTTTTGAAGAAGATACGAAATCAGTTCTGTGTCTGTCAAGTTCTTTTCGTCAATCATAAGAAAAATAAAATACTTAGCGGAGGGAATAATAATTAGTCGGTATTAAATTAAAATCTTTGCAAAGCCAATTCTTTTCACACTTGGATAGGGTTGACATCAAAGGCATTTTCAGCCATATTTCCATTTCCTGTATTTATCATGGTAATTACAATATCATTTTCCCAATAAACAACATCGACATACTTCTTTATTTCTGATTAACTATATTTCTCTGACATTCAAATGATGCACTCTATTCTAAAACGATATTCTTAATGCTTTAACTACCATTCCACCTGTGGTAACGTTTTGCAGGTAAAAATAGTATAACTTTGCACCTTAAGACGATAATGTATGGGCAATAACTTTTTCTTACCTACTTTTGCCAACCAGTCTGCTGAATTCTTAATAATTTTAAAACCTTCCCTTTTCAGAACTCTTTTAAACTGCTGTTATGCCATTACAGGTTGCATGAAAATTCAATTTTTTGCGATTTTTCAAGTCATAAGTCTTTATAAATCAATATCCGAATTATCTACATTGAAAATATTAGGATTAGAAAGTCTATTATCCGGTGAGACTTCCACTTTCTCAACATCTTCAACTCTGCCTTTTTCTTCAATAGTTGAAGAAGTTGAAGAAGTGGTGTTTACTTTAAGCATTTTTTTCAATTTCTGTTCTTCCCACATCAAAAAAGAACGTCCCCCGGTACTGATATTGGTGGTAAGTCCCAACTCTTTCGTTATGACTCTGCTAATTTTTTCTGATGTTAGATGCATGGCTTCAGGTAGTAAGTGGTTGTATTTATTCAATATTTTTTGCAATTCTAACTTTCCATTCATGACCTCACTTTGAAGGCTATGGATTGCTTGTATTATTCTGGTATGGTATTCTTTGCTGTTGCCCCTTTTTTGGTAGTGTTTTAGAAGTTTGCCTACTTGCCCGAAGAAATATTTTGTGAGTTCGATTGCTTCACTAGTAGTTTTTTCATCCACCACATCTGAAATATGTTTATCGTTAAAACTTTTAACGATGTGTAGAATTCCTGCAAACTTTAGCGAAAACAGATATAATTTTGGTATAAAACCTTTGATTTTCGTTGGAAGTATAGTCGTCAACTCTGCATAATCACTGTAAAATGATTCCCACGATTTTAAAGCTTCTTCGTCTAGTGAAATTCTCCTTGGTTTAATGAAACCAACTTCATCAATCAACAATGGAATGTCATAGCACCAACGAAGAAGATTATCCCAATATATGCAATCTTCCTGCTTAAGGTAGTCACGGTTGAAACTCATCGGACGATCATTCGGGCAAACAAAAATGAATCTTTGTATGAATCCGTCGAGAAAACTACTCTCTTTAAATACCAGTGGCACTACATCAGGTTGTATTCCCCCTATAATTGACATACCTGTGTTGGGAATAAATTTCGTTCCAGTCTTTCTGTTGATTTTCCAAGATTTGCAATTGAAAAGCTGAAGATAGTGTTGTCGGTCATTTCCATTGTTCTTATATTGATTCATTCCGAATATCAGTGATGACAACTCATCCTGATAATTCAACACTCCCCTTGGCTGGTGCTCAAATACTTCCGCAAGCGCTTCAACTGTCGTATCTGAAATATAATATTGTTCAAGAACTGGCTCTTCTGGTTCTTCGGTATTGTTCACTTCTTTTTTAAACTTCCGAAGAGCTGTTTTATATTCTTTCATTTTCTGTTTGTATTTTTGGTATGCCTCCGATTGTTTCCTCATAATAGGTTTCGCCAAGAAATCAAACACAGGTGACTTACCACTTCCAGATGGTAGTACCACGCCAATCCATAGAAAAGGTGCAACTTCATATCCTGGTTTTGGTGACATTATTGTGCTATTTCCAATACTTGCACTGATAATGCACATTGCAATACCCGCGACTACCTCCTGATCAATATCCATCGAAATAGAAACCTTATGAAAGAATTCTTTTAGGTCGGAAGGAAAAATATCAACAGGAAATATTTCTTCAGGAAAAACATCAACTTCCTCAACTACTTCTACTTTTCCCATTTCATTAATTTCAGACGGCACCCAGTTCGGTGCGGATTCTATTAACTCAATTAATTTCAAATTGTCGTTACCTGGTATTTTGGCCCAATCAATAATGTCTTCTTTTTCTTGTAACCCAGGAAGCTCTACAACTTTCACTACCTTTACCTTACCATGAAGAGTATTTGCTATTTTTGCGGCATATTGTTTACCAGGCATGTCATTATCAGGCACAATAACCACCTCATTTTTACCTTCTAAGACTTTTGTATATTCATACTTCCATGGTGAATTTGCTCCACCATCTAGACATGTTCCTGTGAACCCCCACTTCACCAAAAGATCAGCCTTAGCTTCACCTTCCGTCATTATGATAGATGTTGATTTGTTAATTTGTGGTAAATTATATAGCAAGGGATCGCAGCCTCTTCCCCATACCTGCTTATTTCCATCATGGTGCTTAAACCAGAATTCTTTTTTTCTCCCTTCACGTCCAGGTTCGACACGCTCTTTGAAATACAGAACTATCCCATTGATATCTTTATATTCGAACTTCGCTACAACTTTAGGTTTGGTTTGTGTGGTAATCATTCCTGACATTTCTCCTATATCCTGCAATGCTGTTTGAAAATCTACACAGTGTAACTCCTGATAAAATGTAAATATGTCTCCTTTTTTCCCGCAACTAAAACAATTGAAAAGTCCCGTTTCAACATCAACAGATAAACTGGGATTACGATCATTGTGAAAAACACATAATCCCAATGCATTCGGTTTTCCATTAATTCTCAAGAAGGGTATTTGTGTTTTATAAAAATTAGCGATGTCTAGATTTGCAAGGATTCGTTCTTTGTTCATTTATTATTAATCTCCCATAAGGCTTTTTTTATTTTTTCGATATCAGATGCACGGAATACTTTGTGCCCGTTTGGTAATTTTTGGAATTCTTCAACTTGTAATTTTCTTGAATCGAAAAGATATGTCAGTCGATGCCTTGAAATGTTCAACAATTTTAGGATTTCTGATACCGTGTATAATCTTTCATGGTTCAACAATTCTTGACCCTCCTATTCGTTGATGAATGAGAAAATTAGCCCGTCACCAAATAATAGAGGAATTCCTTTAGGATGAAGTTTTTCATTTTACATAATGTTGCTGTAATAAGTTGTTAATTGGAAGGTTACAGGATGGAAAATTTTTTACAAAATTTTTGGCTACAACGTGGGAATTCCTCTTACAAAACGGAATTCTCTTGATAGTGGGGGTTACGGGGAAATTATAAGGTAAGTTTGCTAATTATCCTCAGAGATGTCGAAAAAGGAATTACCATGTTCTTCTATATTGTAATCTAATCTAGTTTTATAATTCCTTGTATCTTCAGTAGCATCGCTTATTTTGAATTGTGTTTTATATGCTGTGTTTTTTTTATCATAATATATTAGCTTTTCTTTTTTATTAAAACCAAAGCAATTGCAGAGTATTTTATTTAGTCTCTTGACATCATCTTGCGTTACAAGTTTTTCTGATGTACTTGATGTTTCTTTTCCTTTTTTGATAATAAATTTTTGGAAGGTAACGGTTCCGTCTCTTGCTGCAAAAATTCTAAGTGTATCCCATAACTTTATACGTTTATTACCATTCTTGTGTTTAAATCCAATTTGTGCATAATGTACCGTTTCAGCAGTTTCTCTCACTTTTATTTTGACATGGTCATTATCTATAAAAGTTATATCAATTTCGTTTGGTGTAACTCCGTAAGGTATGGGAAAAAGAACATGTTTGCTCGATTTTTGAACTTTTATTTTACTCTGGATTTGTAACGATTCTTTATTATCGTTGATTGCCATCTCCAGAGCACTCAGCGAAGCTTGAAGTGCACCAGTTATATACAAATGGTCTTCTTTCAATTCTTGAATTAATAAGAAGCGGAGGGTATACCATGCACTAATAATTACAATAAAAGCGTAAATCTCAGCATCAGTAATATCGTCATTTATTTTGGAGAGTATTTTTAATCTGTTTTTGGCTTTTTTTAAAACGGACACCTTTGCCCCCCAAACCAGATTATGCTCAAGCATAGCAACATTCCAAAAGGCTCTGGCTGCTATTATTTTCTGTGATGGATAATTTGTTATTTCTTCAGATTTTGGCCAGTTTGTTTCAAATTCAACTGAAGGGCATTTCCAAATCTTTCGTGCTTCCTTGATGAAATCAATACACCGTGCAATTTTTCTTGAACGCGTTATTAGTACGTTTCGTGGAATCTTAATAAGGCTTAATTTACCGAATAAAGGACACCATTGAGAGCTAAAGAATCCACCATATTTATTATCCGATGGTGGATTTGCTGAGATCATTATTTGTTCGGAAGTTCCGTTTTTCGGACAATCTTCATCCTCACTTTGCAATTTTTTTGTTGAAGTCTTTTTATTTTTTGGCTTGTTCTGTTTGAAATTTGCTCCCATTGTTATTTCTCCCAACAAAACTTTTTAAAGCGATTATTTGAAAACGATTCAGCAACAGGCAGGAAAATACGCTATGAAGTGAAGGCTAATGTACCAGAAATTAAAATGGCTATCAAGGAGATAGCAGAAGCATATGGTAAGGTATTTAGAATCGGATGATGCTTTACATAAGGGGACATTTCAACAGGAATTTTCTTAAACAAGAATCAAGAGTTACCAAGACCATGTGGCAAAGAGTGTATTTTCGAAACATAAGAAAAAAGTAACAGATCATCTGAAGTTTGTTTTTTATGAACCATCGATAGTTATTATAATCAGTCTGGGGGTATCTACTTAACTCATGTAAAATTATCGTAAGGAGTTTTAATAATAAACTTTAAGGAAACAAATGTACGTTGTTTTGAGAAATCCATTAAGTTCATAATTAATAATTAGTTGCGATTTAAGTACATGATTAAAATGGATACCCCCTAAATCAGTCAATTCGTCAAAACCCCCTTTTTCCTGTAATAATCTACTCAGAAAGGAAATGTACTCACTGACATTTCTCAGCACAAGCACACAGCTTAAAAGAAATTGGAATTAACAATATTTATTTTCGAAAGGGGGTGATAAATTAAACATACGTGAGAGTATTAATAGGTTATTTTATTAAAAACATTTTTCTGAAAGGACAATGAATATGTCAAAAAATGCAGATTTTGAACTTGGAAATGATACGAATATAGTCAGTTTGTTGATACTTGGCGCTGCAACACTCGGCGGCATGGCGATAGGCTGGTTCTCGAAGCAGTTTCTTGGAAGAAAACAGATCAGACAGGAAGTTATTGAAACAATAAAGACAATGACACGCAATGAAATTGATCAAATTTTTTCTGGCGCTGAAAAGCCGAATGGGACCACCGGAAAACAGGCCAAAACAAAGGAAATTATACCGGTACAGTCTTAGTATTTATCAGCAATTATTCCCACTGCGCTGGATAAGCCCTGTATGCCTATTGATGACATACAGGGCTTTTTTATTTCCACTAACTCTGATAAGGAAAGGCTCTTGTATGAATTTTCATGAAGTAATTCCCAAAAGAACCGTCAGGGAGAAATTGGAGAACAACGGCTATGTTTAAACTGAAATTTCAAAAAAAGCATCAACAATTTAATCCGTATTATTCTCATGAATTTCCGGACAATGAATCATTAGACCCTGATTACGCGGATGAATACTATTCCGTTCCTCACGACGTACCATACCAGCAAGGTCTTGAATGTCTTTTTTGCAACAGTCCAATAGCAGGCGCACATCTTGTGGTAATAACCAAAAATAACGAGTATTACTTGCACCCAAGCTGTATTTTGTCTGGTTTTGCTCTAATCGTGAACGGATTCAATTTGCTCATACAATTACTTTTTTCCAGAAAATCCAGGGAGGAATGAACATGGGTAATTATAGAGATTCAGTGGCGCACATAAAACAGAAAAGCATCTCCGTTGGATATTGCAGGTGCTGTGGCAAAAAGTATGAATACAATGGTTCAGAATGTATTCCTCTCTGTTTTTGTAATCAATATTCATACCTTTGTAAATACTGCGGATTTTGCCGTTCCCATTGTTGTTGTGGCAGCAGAAACACTTAAAGGAGGTAAAATACAATGAAATTCCCAAAATTTTTCCTGAGAACAAACATCCCCATCATTGGCGCGGATAAACAATGCATAGGAAAAATCCCTTCCCGAGTAGCAAGAGAACTGATCAAATCAAACCATGCACGGATAGTACGCAACCATCCGCCTGTCATCGGATTGGAACATACAAAAAGCAAAAGACCTCCGCCTGAGAGGACTGTTGCAAAAAACCCGCTTAAAAATATCATAAGCGCCGCCTGCCTGTTTATTCCCGGCAAATCTTACAAGCGGATTCTCAATACAATTCTGTTTCAGACGGTAAATAAAAGACTGTGCATAACCGCAACAGACCTTGAGTCATGTTTTACCGGTTATCTGGAACTAGAAAATCTGTTTACTTTTGCATGTGACGGCGCCGATGCCATATGTATTAATGCAGATAGTCTGAAAAAAATACTTTTCCGTTGTGATAAAATAAACCATTTGACCATTTCTGGTGGCAATAAACCAGGTTTGCAGATTGATTCTTTTTTCATTGAAGGCACACCTGCCGATGAATTTCCGGAAATACCTCTTCCAAATGGAAAACAGTATGCGTGTGCCATAGACGATATTGCGAAAAAACTCGCCTTTGTAAGCCTCGCATTATCTTCCAGCAGGTACAATGGTCCATTTTCGGGGATATACTTTGATGGGAAACACGGACAAATGGTCTGTACCGATGGAAACCGGCTGCATATGGCGCCTCTCGGCGGAAAAGGGAATTTAGGTGCATCCGTAATAGTTCCACCAACGCTTCTCAAGGTGGCGAAATTTTTAAATGGCTATGTTACGTTTGCAGAACATAAGGATAATAATGAAATACAAACCGATTCAATCTTCGGTTTAAATATTCCCGGCTGTGCTCACGCTACTGTACGATATCGTTCCATTGAGGGTAGATTCCCTGACTATAGTGAAGTTATTCCCAAAGATTTTGCAAGTGCGTTTAAGGCTAATACAAAGGAATTGCTTCGGATATTAATTAACGCACAGATGGCAGCTAAGATAAATAATGACCTGGAATCTGTAATTTGCGAATTTCGTGATGATCTATTGAAAGTAACCCTGAAACATCATGACACTATTGTCTATTATGGCATGGTGAAAGGGGAATATACCGGCCATAATTACCTTGGGCAAATGAATATACATTACATTGCTGACTCAATTAAGGACATGCCCTGCGATTCCGTTGAAATAGGATTGCAGAAGATGGCAACCGAGGGATGGGTCATACGATGCGCAGGATACGTTGCCATGATAATGCCAATGGATACAGGCAGCAAAAATTAATTACTCTTAAATAGTGCTTTCGCATACTCACTTTTGACAAACAAAGCCATTACACACTTCGTGCCTCTTATCTTTGACCGGTTTTTACCGATTTGCTACTTTCTCTTAACATCCCCTTACTTATTTTTATAAAAATATAAACCCCAAATTCCAAACCTCAAGCTCCAAATAAATTCCAATGACCGAAATTTCAATATACAGACATAATTAAACATTCTGCAACATTCTAAATAAATCGGAATTTGGATATTGATGACTGAAATTTATTTGAGATTGTGTGCCTGGGTATTGGAATTTTCATCTACCATTACATTCTATGAAGAAAGGAGAATGCTATGTCTACCAATTTATTAACCGCCTCACTCCAGTGGAGAACGCGTACGCCAGATGAACGGTTTGCGAACATAGAAGCATTAAAAAATGCAGTCCTTAACCGCCGGAACGTTTCATTTGAGGGTATTGTTGATACAGAGGATTTAAGGATAGCCCCTGATGATACTACCATTACCCTTGATTATGACGGTCAAAGTCTTGATATGACCCACTGGTCATTCGGCCAATTGTGCAATCTTGCAGGTGCACCCGCATCATATCTGAGAACATTGCCTTCAGACCTTGTCTCAGAAAACCTCAACCATGCCTTGCCAAAAACGCAAGACTCGGTAAAACTCCTGCTGACGTCAAACGGAACTTCAACTGTTCGGGCATTTACCTCTGAAAGATATGGGCGAATCTGGGATATTGATATTGTCCGGGCAGTGGAAGGTCTCTGTGAGAGAAACACAAGCTGGCATAATCCGCCTGCCTATAAGAGCACCGTTTCTGATGGTGTGGAAATTGAAAATGCAGGGTTATACGCCTCCGATCGTGATATTTTCATGTTTTTTATAGATGAAGACCATCCGATAGAGGTGAACGGGGAAAGACTTTCCCGCGGGTTCTTTGTCTGGAACAGTGAAACAGGAAAATCAAGTTTCGGGCTTACCACGTTTATCTACCGGTATGTATGCCACAATCACATTGTATGGGGTGCGCAGGAAATAAGAGAGATACGCATAAAACATTCCCTGAACGCACCGGCAAGGGCTTTTTCGGAGATCATGCCTGCCTTGAAGAGATATGTCGAGTCGTCATCAGGGTATGAGAAACAAACAATAAAGAGGGCAATGGAATACCGTCCTTCCGTAAACAAAGCAGATACCATTGAATGGCTACAGAAAAACGGTTTTACAAAGGCAGTTTCAGAAAAGGCTTTTGATTATGCAATATCTGAAGAAGGAAACAGCACAAGTCTCTGGAATATCATTCAGGGACTTTCTGCTCTGGCGAGGGACAGAAAACACATTGACACAAGGGTTGATCTTGAACGTCAGGCTGGCCGGTTGCTTAATTACGTTCACTAACTATGGAGGATCGTATGGGATATCGCAGATATGCATGGGTGGGCAACATGATTTCAGAAGAGGATATGGCATCACTCTACAAATTAAAGCCCATTACAAAGAAACCTATCACAAAAATGGTTGCCGAGGCGGTGGGATTATATGTTTCTAAATTAACCATGGGTGACAATCGTGAAAAAGGAATGAAAAGCGAAATATTTTAGAGACAAATTAAAAGACACATGACAATACATCCGTATAGTTCATACACGAAACAATTAGTGTAATACAATAGAAAGGAGCAATTATTATGTTCAGAAAAGCGCAAAAATCACTCAGTAAGGCACGAATTTGTTTGGCAGGTCCGGCAGGTTCCGGTAAAACTTTTTCTGCGCTGCTTATCGCATCGGGATTAGGGGGAAGAATCGCTATGATTGATACGGAGCATGGCAGCGGAGATTTGTATTCGGATTCGTTTGATTATGATATCCTCAGATTAAGTCCGCCTTTTGAATGCAAAAAGTACATTGAGGGAATCAAAGAAGCAGAAAATCGTGGGTATGACGTGATCATTGTCGATTCACTCACCCATGCATGGGCAGGAGAGGGTGGGTTGCTGGATATGAAAGACAAAATCGTGGAATCGGGCAAGGGGAACGACTGGACTTCATGGCGATATGTTACCCCGCTTCATAACCAGTTCGTGGAATCAATTCTGCAATCAAGATGTCATATCATCGCAACCGCAAGGTCAAAGATGAAGTATGCGGCAGAAGAAAATGACGGCAAGATTAAAAAGGTGCGGAAAATCGGGCTTGATCCGGTTCTACGGGAAGGAATGGAATATGAGTTTACTATCGTCTTTGACCTTTCGAATGAACACGTTGCAACATCTACAAAAGACCGTACAGGTCTGTTTGATGGTCAGTTCTTTACACCCAGTCGCGAAACTGGCCAAAAGATTCTTGCATGGCTGAAGCAGGGTTCAAAGAGTCACTATGAACCCCCTGTGCATATGAAGCAGGTGTCAGGTACACAAAATGATGTGAAAGAATTGGGGGAATTTTTCGATGCGTCTTTCTCAGGGACAAAGAGAGTAAGGCCTGTTTCCATATCCAACAAGTAAGGAATTGAAAAGAGAATAAGGCGACCCATAAGTAACCTATGGGTCGCCTATTTTTATGTATAGGAATTTCAAAGTTGACTGTTAATTTAATATTCAGTCTTTCAATTTTCTCAATATACTGGCAAACTCGCCTTTGTTAAGCTTTCTAGTTGAAAGTTTCAGCATGGCATCATAGAGTTTCCCCTGAGGGTCCGAAATGCTGATTCCATTAAGTTCGAGAAAGACCAACGCAGATGCCAGGGCGGTACGTTTATTACCATCAATAAAAGGATGATTTTTACCAATGTGGAATGCATAAGCCGCTGCCATTTCATAAATATCGTTATGTAAGTACTCACCGCAAAACGATGCGTGGGGCATTGCGATAGCTGAAGACAAAAGGTTTGTATCCCTTATTCCCGGAAACCCTCCGTACCATTCAATCTGATTGCTGTGTATCTCAACAACTTCGGCAAGGGTCAGAAAAAGGATATCTCTCATCATTTAGCCAGTTTCTTCAGCGTTTTTTCGTGTTTTTTGTTCACTTTTTCTAAAGCCGCTCTAAATTTTTTTCCTCTAGCCATGTCATGAACAGGAGAAATAATGAGATTTTTACCGTCCGTAGTGACTTCAAGTGGTGTATTCATATCAACCCCGAGGAGTTCCAAGATGGGTTTATCAATAATTAATGCTGCGCTGTTACCGTGCGAAACCAAAGTTTTACGCATATAACCTCCTGAAATTTGGCATTTTATAAATTTTAAACGCTACCAGGATGCCAGGCTTTGAAGGAAGCCCAGACGACATAGCAACTGTATAGCACCATGAATTTTCTTAATGTAAATTTAGGTATATACATTGTACTACCACAGTATACTTCGTTCAATACATTTTCCCATTTCAGTGTTTCCAAATTATTTTTAACAGGATAGGCAGAATAAGTAGATATTTTTTTATCCTGTCCATCCCTCCCTGACGGTCAAAGATGAAGTATGCGGCAGAAGAAAATGACGGCAAGATTAAAAAGGTGCGGAAAATCGGGCTTGATCCGGTTCTACGGGAAGGAATGGAATATGAGTTTACTATCGTCTTTGACCTTTCGAATGAACACGTTGCAACATCTACAAAAGACCGTACAGGTCTGTTTGACTGTCAGTTCTTTACCCCCAGCCGTGATACTGGCCAGAAGATCCTTGCATGGCTGAAGCAGGGTTCAAAGAGTCACTATGAACCACCCGTGCATATGAATCAGGTATCAGGTACACAGAATGCTGTGAAAGAATTGGGGGAATTTTTCGATGCGTCTTTCTCTGGAACGAAGAAGATGCGGCCTGTTTCTGCAATTAATAAGTAAGGGTGGGAATACATAACAAGGCGCTCCAAAATGGAACTTTTGGATCGCCTTGTTTTACTGGTATCACTTTAGTTTTTTGAAAAACTGTGACAACATAAGGTAAATCTTGCTTACCGGTTTAACCCTGACAGGGTTTCAGAACCCTGTCAGGGTTGCAAAATAGCTGAGAAATCATGTTTTTTCAAAAAACTAAAGTGATACTTTTACTGAAATTTGTCAATACTTCTTGATTTTAACCGGGAACAGCGTTACTTTAACAATCGTTTTTTATGCTTTTTGCGTAAAACGATAATAAAAAAATAAAATAACAATACATCAACATAATACATGTTGTAACTGCAATGGATTCCATGACTGGTTGGTGTTTTGTTATCACAGCATACAAACCAGATTTAGCACATTTTGAATCAGATTATAAGACAAGGAGATTAAGATGAGGATGAATACGACTCCTACTACATGTCCTCTTTGCGGAGGGGAAAAGCAAGCAGGGAAGACCACATTTACTGTTGAACTCGGTTTTGGTGTGGTTGTGGTAAGAGAGGTACCTGCAACGGTATGTTCTCAATGTGGCGCGGATTGGATTGATGATGCTATTGCAGAGAAATTAGAAAAAATCGTAGAAGATGCAAAACAAAAACACAATCTGGTTGAAATCACTACTTTAGCCAGATAGTTTTCTCTCTCCTTCAAACTCTACCTCCAGCATCTTATTCGGATGTAACCATCTTCTTCTTCCACCTCACGCTTTAACACTTTAAAAGAAGAAACAACATGGTTTACAACAAGATCATGGATTATGCCATCGAGATAATTTTCAAGCAGCACTTTTTACCTTCAAGTGCAACCTTTTTCCCCAGAATACGATTATACATCTGATATAAGGATGACCATTCGACATTTTTGACCTTTGACAATGTTCGCTTCATTGTATATTCACCTCCTATCGGATTTCCTATTTCCGTGACACGCACTTTACATAAAAACTTTGTCTCAATATCTTTGTTTTTCCTTCAAATATTATCTGGCATAAATGCCTAAAATACAATGCAAATAACAGGCAAAATCGCCTATTATTTTTCTGTCATCGCCAAGTGTTTTTCTCCATGTTATATCTTCATCATTATTCGCCATATTTCTGCTTAAAATATTGCAAGAGTCGGTAAAGGCATTATGGGCAATTGTTCTGACTAAATCTATTTCATTCTTTGATTCACCCTGTGCAAGTTCCCTATCAACTCTTACCCTGGCATACCTTACTGTTTTTTGAATCAAATCATTTTTCAAATCTACCAGTTTTGTTGAAACGAGTTGTTTCAATAAAAGGGCTTTTGTAAAATGACCTGTAGTATTAAAAGGATTACAGCACTTGTTGTGCCTCGCTAAAACTGGTACGTCATGGTAATAAAGAACCGGTCGTTTTGGCTATATCCGCCAAAAAAGGTATCACGATGGCCGGACATAATATTAGCACCGGCCTCTATATTGAAATTGAATTTGTTCCAGTTAACTGCCGGTTCAATATAGCTGTCATGGTCGCTTGTGTTATAAACCCCCGTTAGTTTCACCTTCCAGGTATTCCTGGCATCAATGCTGTAGACCACTTTACCGAGGATGGCATTATTAAAAATACGCCGGAAATCTATTGTTTCAAAACCAACGGGGTTGTCACCCTGTGTTTTAACCTCATTCGCATATTGCAACAAGATGTAAAGGCTATCTATATACTGAAAGATACCGCCCCATTCACGGTCTATTCCAACTACACCCTGAACGAAATCGTCGTCTTTGTCCTGACTTAGCTGTCTATTATAACTTTTCATTTTATATGTCTTGATAATAGAAATATGATGCTCTATAATAAGGGTTGTTCAAAACTCAAATTATTCGGGATAAATTTCATCCCGTATAACAACTATATTTGCAATTATTGATACAATAACTTGTATATTTCATAAAAAACTCTTATCATATCCTTTCAAGTTTGTTTAAAATATCTTGCAAACGTTCTATTGAAGACTTGATGCCAACTATTGCTGGTGATGTTTTGTTACCCTCTGACTTAATGGTGTGGCATTTAATTAAATAAGTTGCAACCGTAATTATAATACCAAATAGAGCTGTTCCAAATATTGCAATAGCCATTATATACACACCCTCCTCCTCCATAGTTCTGTCTGGAAATAAGTTAGCTCCTATAATAGCCCCGACAAAACTAAGTAGAAATATTGAAACAGGAATTCCTATTTTCAGAACCAAACCTGTTTTTTCAAGTGACTTATTAACTTGACAATTACCTTCGGATTTGATTCTATCTATTCTAAGATTGTAATCTTTTATTGATTTTCCTAACCGAGTTTTAGTGTCATCACAAAGCTTTTGAATCATAACTATTAATTTATCCAGAAGGGTACTTCCCTCTAAGTAATCACGATAACTGTTTCTTTGTATAAGTTCAGTAATTCTCATCATACAATCCTTAACCTCATCATCGTGAACCTCGATATCCCCTTCCTTTACTAAATTATTAAAATCCTCAAGCCTCTTGGCCAAAGTTGTATACCAATTTCGAACCATATTTCCTTGATTATCTCTAAGTTCAATAAACATTTGTTCTATATGGGACTGAATCTTCTTAAAATCCTTTTCATTTTGAATCTTTTCACAATAATTTACATCCATCTCTATTGCTTTTTTCAGGAAGGGGATTGCTTTTGCCGGATTATTTAAAAGCGCATTGTACAGGGCATTTTGATAAAGAGCTTCTGCAAAATCAGGGCAAAGTGTAACTGCTTCATCTGTGTATTTTTCTGCTTCCTCAATAACATTAAAATCACGTTTTACTAATGCCTTATATATTAAAGCATAACTTGCATGATATGGAGATTTAGGTTTTGCATACTTTATTGCTTTCTCAAAATACTCTAAGGACTTTTCTTTATCTATTTTCTGAAAAAGATAAATCATTCCGATACTTATGTGAACTAAAAAGTCATATTTATTCTTTTTTTCCGATTCTAAAAAATCTCCTAACGCATCTTCAAACCATCCGTTAGCATATGCATCTTCTGCCCTTCTCCGGAGCTCCTTCGCCTGTGTATCAAGCGGGGCCATGAGTACTGACAAAATGTCTTTTAAAACCTGCCTGTTTTGCTCTATCTGCCATACTACTTCAGAAATGCCCCACTCAAATGCGGCTTTTAAACCATATATTCCTTCCTCAACCCTTTCAATTCCATAACCCACATTGTCTATTCCTTCCGAAATCCTCTCGTGGCTTGAGATAATTTCACTTGTTGATTCAATTTGCGCCGCAACTAATTCCTGTGTCTGCTTGCTAATTGTTTTTGTTTGTGTCTTTACATCTGTACCAAGCTGAATTATTGAGTAGTATACACTTTTTCCTTCCCATGGAGCTAATTCTCTTGAATAAGGAGACATTGTTTATCCTTTCTTTTGTTTCAGATTTCTTTTCAGAAATTCCAACTGTATTGGGGAATTATAATAACCAGTCAGTAACACCAGTTAAAATACTTCAGACTAGCTTTTGTCTCTCTCCGCAACGTCGCTTGAGTATTAACACAGGAGCCACACACTTGAGAAGCTTAATTTTTAAAGGTTATCCGCAACCTGGAATTGTTTTTGAGTTAGTTAAAAATCGTATGAGAAATCTCTCATTGTTCATTCCGCCATAACTTTGATGAGGATTGTTACCTATGTATGATAGTTGATTTTTTGAATTAAGTAACAGATTTAGGTTTGCCTTTTAAACATATTTTCTGCGTACTGTCAATAGATTTTTTATATGAGATTGAGGAAATATAACATTCCTGTCTTCACCATTGTCCGGTTAGGAATTTGCGTATACCGGTTTTTTTCATATCCGAATGCTTTTATCGGGTATCCAGAGGTTCGTTTATCATGGATTCCCGCTAAAAACATGCGGGAATGACAGCTTTAGATCAAGGAAATAAAATATGCAAATTCCTAACCGGACAATACTGACTTTTATTCATCTTTTTCCCAAAACAGTACTTGTTGGGGCATTTTGCGCAGCAACAGGCACATAATCGCATCGGGAGGATATCATATTTCCTCATTTCAACAATAAAAGGGCTTTTGTAAAATGGCCTGTAGCATTGAGAGGATCACAGCACTTGCTGTACCACGCTAAAATTGGTACGTCATGGTAACAAAGAACCGGTCGTTTTGACTATATCCGCCAAAAAAGGTATCACGATGGCCGGACATAACATTAACACCAGCCTCTATATTGAAATTGAATTTGTTCCAGTTAACCGCCGGTTCAATATAACTGTCACGGTCGCTTATGTTATAAACCCCCGTCAGTTTTACCTGCCGGGTATTACTGTCATCAAAGCTGTAGGCCACTTTGCCGAAAATGGCGTTATTAAAGATGCGCCGGAAATCTATTGTTTCAAAACCAACGGGGTTGTCACCCTGAGTTTTTACCTCATTCGCATATTGCAACAAGATGTAAAGGCTATCTGTATACTGAAAGATATCAACCCATTCACGGTCTATTCCAACTACACCCTGAACAAAATCGTCGTCTTTGTCCTGGTTAAAATACCCGATTTCTGACCGCAGTGTATAACCGGAGATTTCTTTTGCAAGCGATGCGGCAAATACTTCTTCGCTCCGGTAAACAGGGACTAAGCCGGTTTCTGTTGTTGAAACGGCCTCCAGCTTAAACGAAGGACTGTAGCCGTACCCTTTAAAGAAGCTCACACCAAGATCAAATCCGTTCCATGTGTGACCTGCACGGACTGCAAACTGTCCGCTGTCGCTGCTTACTCTTTCCTGTTCTTCATTGACAAGTCCCGGAGGCAGACTTCTTTCCCATCTGCTCCCAGCAACGGGGAGTTTAGAAGGTGAAAATAACGGTATATAAACGATTTGTATGTAACTGTCGTACCCCAGACGAACGTCCAGGGAAGGCACACCGATACGCTCACTTCTTATGATATCTGTCCAGTCACGCGGGCTAATGTTATCGGATGGAGAAATAGCGTCGGTTACCGACCAATCATACACTTGTTTGCCTGCCCTGATCCTCAACCATTTTTCATTCAATTCCCAATACCCCTCTCTGAGAGTAACCGTCAGGCGTTCACCAGTGTTTTCTGTAAAGTCGTTTATATAACCATGAGCAAAGCCCGCCGTATCCTGGCGGATATCCCCTTCAAGATAAAACAAATATTTGTCCGCACAAAACCAGGTAAGTGTGGGAAGCAAACGGATTTCAGTGAACAACTGCCCCTCCTTACTATCAGTTGCTTCCCTGGAATATACCGTGCTGAAAGATTCAATGGTACCGCCTACCTTTACTTCGTTTGCATAACAGAAGGCAAGTCCATAAAGGGTTGAAAGGTAAAACATAAACGTAAGCGATGAGGTAGTTTTCATTTTACGTAAAAAAAGAGCTGGAAAATGACTATTAAATTAGGTCGGGTTTTAAAAGACAAAAACCCAACTACTTTTCTTTTTACCCACCCCTAAATCCCCTCCCAGGAGGGGAATTTGATAAGTCCCCTCCTGGGAGGGGATTTAGGGGTGGGTAAAATACATAATGAGAAACTTTGAAATTCCTAAACGCTTAATCCGGCCTTCGGCGACTTTCAGTAATGTAGTAGCAAGGCGCGCCTTGCCACTACATGAACAGTTTGAAATTCCTTAACATTAAAATATCCTGAAGAAGCGTCTTATCTCCCCTTTTTAAGGGAAACTTGATTGCGGCTTCGTTGTGCTATATATTTTCGTCTTTACCTTCGTTTCGTTTCCAGAAACCTCACGCTAAAAATCTCCGCAGGCGGATTGCTGTTAAGCTGGCGGTCTATAACCCGCAGTGACGTCCGGCGGTTAAGCAGCAGGTTATTGACCTCTATGCAGTCTGTTCGCCACAGACCATTATCTGACTGTGTAATGCCATTATTTGTTTGTACTTTTAATAATTTGCCATTTTTGCCGTAATACTCCATTTTATGAAGAACAAACCCGTTACCGATCCAGGCTACACGCCGGCTATATCCTGTTTTAATGCAGGTATTCGGCAATATTTCTATAACCGACTGTTCTCCTTCCCGCCGTATTAATTGGTAAGTAAAATCCCTTGTCCGCTCACCGGTTAACTGGCGCAGGTCTTCATAAGTAAGGTCTGTGCCTGCAAAATATTTATCCTGTTCTCCCGGTGATACGCGGCGCACTCTCTTAAGCGAAGGCAATTTAAGCCACTGATCGTCGTTTTTTTGAGCGCGCCGCCACGTTAACAGCCCCAGTCCTTCATCCATTGCCGGTTTGTGGAACTTGACGGCAATCTTATCTTCTTCGCCGTCCGGGTCATACTTAATCCAGCGTGTTAATGTCTTTACATCCTTGCGGCCATCATAATATGAGACCACCATCTCAATCGCTTCTTGTTCATCGGGCGTTTGCCGGTAAAGCTGCCAGCTTTTGGCAATAATCTGCTCCGGCTTTAATTCTTCAGATAAGGCAAAATTGCCGTTCAGGCATATAAAAGTAAAAATCGCATAAATAATTTTCATAATAATCTCCTGTTTTTAACATCCGCAACACACCACGGCAGTAGAGAAGGCATTATGACAAGCGCGCCGAAACCGCTTGCCAGCAGCATGACCATCATAATCCAGCCCAGCCGCATTACCGGGATAAAGCTTGACGCAAGCAACGGGGCAAAGCACAGCACATTCAGGATAATATCAACAAGGATAATCTTCCCCTTATCCGCCAGCGCATACCGGAGAGCATCGCGGACATCCTTGCCGCGCAGCAAGGCAGTCTGGTAGTCATAAATGAGATATAAGCTAAAATCAATGGCGGCATTAATGGTCAATGCCGTGATGCAGGCAGTTGCCTGATCAAGCGGCACTCTTAGTATTACCATGAGAAGCGCAATGGCGGATGAGGCAAATACGAATGGCACACTCATGACAAGGCCGGTGCGCCATCCCGTCAGCCGGTACCGTTGAATGTTATTGCGGTTTCGCCGGAACACCCAGAACGCGCAGATGACAATAATAATCCACTGCGAATTTACCATATTCCACGGTTTTCCCTCACGGATGTACTTATCGGTCTGCGGGTACAATGCCAGTTTATTAAAAGGCAATATGTCCAGATCGGAAAACTCTTTCCTTCCTAACTCTATAACGTCACTGCAGAGCTTTCCCGTTTTATTTGAATCTTCCATTGCCGCTGAGATAAAAAACACTAATCCGTTGTCAAACCATAATTGTTCCTTTATCAACGGTCCTAAATCCCATGCTATTGTTTGAAAAATGTCATGTGCCTGCCGTTTGTCTGACGGAATACTGTTCTTATATGATTCACGGGAGATGACCTTGACGGTATCAAGGGCTGAATTGACCTCACGCACGTTATCAAGTTCAGCCACCTTTTGCCCGAACTGATTTGCCCGTGACAGGAAAAGGGGGTCAGTGATACATGCGCTGCCCAGCTCAGGATGTTTGGGAACAACCGCGACAGATATGCGGTCGAAGCCGCAATTTGTCGGCTCATTTAAGAACCGGCTTGCACGATGCACAATGGTTCCCTGAATATATTCAAGCGAATTAGTCTTTACTTCCAGGACGTTGAAATCCTTTTTTATAAAGGGCATATAGTCCAGGCCAATGATCCCGGCAGCCCCCACAGCCAGCAATACGGTAATACAGAGGAAAAAACGCCCTCTCTTTTTGCAGCCTGATGTTTGCTCCGGGTAAGGGTTCACTATTTTGTAACACCCCTTTACGGCTGTCTCCATAACGTTGTTCCATGCATGTCCATATCTATCCGCCCGCGACAGGGATTTGTTTCCTGCTTCACCGCCAATCAACGTATGCAGGGCGGGAAGAAACCATAAAACTAAAATCAACAGGAACAGGATGCCGAGTGCTGAAAAAACACCCACCTCCAGTATGCCTCTGATGTTTATTTGATAGAGTGTCGCAAAGTTGAGCATAGCTATGGCCGCAGTGATTAGTATAGGATAATGAACGGGGCTTGTCTGTTGCCATGCCTGCCTTACAGATATATGAGGGAATTCCCGGCGGATGCTGTTATAAAAATTAAATTTGCGTTCGGTGAATGAAATCCCTGAAACAATAATTGCGGTATTAACCAGAAGGAAATACACCCTTTCATACAAATTAATACCAAGCCATTGGGCAATACCGATAGAACCTCTTACCCAAATAAAGCAGATAAGAACAACGGAGGTGGCCATTATTGCCTGACGCAGAGAGATGAAAGAAAAGAAAAATGCAGCGCCTACGATAATCAATCCGAGAGAGGACAACTTTATAACGTCAGAAAGCAGCGCAGCGTCAAGGAGTCCTCTGGCTACCACATAGCCCGCCGGCATGATATCCCTGAACTGTTGCGCGGGATAAATATCGGTCTTAAAATACCACTGCCATGCCGGAATATGCCTTTGTTCCAGAAACCCACCCACCTGGCGAAAGGTACCGATTTCATCATAGTGGGATGGCAACAGGAGATTTATCACCGCATAATTAAAATCCCTGCCGATTAGCAGGCCATAAACCCCCTCATCTGCTTTTACTTTGCGCTTCCATTCCTGTATATCCCAATGAGGGTCTTCGGTAATCTTTTGCAGTAACTCCTCGTTTATATGCGGTTCGTTTATGAGTTCCGTTCCAGTGTCCTGATAATGTGCGGCTACCGAAAGGCTTAAAACTCCATATCCTTCAAATTCCTGCTTTACCTGATCGGTAAACCATTTGATGTATGAAAGGCTTTCTTTCGTAATCCCGTTTTTGAACGGAACCACAAAGGATACAGCATCGCCTGTGTTAAGGCCCTGCGATGAAAATCCTTTTACCCTTTGGTCAGACACATAATAAGGATCTTTCCTGTTCAAAATAGGGTCGTCCAGGATGCCGCCTTTTTTCGCAATGATGTTGCCAAAAACCATTGGCAATGCGGTGATAAGCAATACCGTGATGACGATTATCCACGCACGGGTATGCCCACAGTGTTTCGTATTCATACTGATTGCGGGCGCTCCTTCCCGAAATTTACCTTCATAGCATAACTCAGAAGCCGTTCGATAAGCGCCTCATCTACTTTTGGATGTGCCGGAACGGCGCCAAGAATTTTTTTGACATTGCTATTATCAAAGACGGGTTCCCCGCACGTATAATCCAGGTACTGCTTAATCATCCGGCTTATTCTTTCCTCCAGTTTCGTTACCGGGAAATGCTTATATTCACAGGCAAGGGCGTCACTATCCATAATCTGAATCCCCTCCAACTGAATGATTTTCAAGCTGGTATCCAATAACCAGTTAAATTTCGGTGGATTGGGATTAACGATGTGGAACGTCTTTCCTGTACTACCAGGATTTTCTGCAAGACGCACAACGATATCAACGATGTAGTCTATGCATCCCACATTCAACGTTGCATTTACTGACCCACAAATTCTCAGGGGGATATTGAGAACACCATTTTTCAGTGAAATCCTGTCGTCACCGTATAGGGAAAGATTGTTTGATATTTTATCCCGCAAGGCTTTAAAACCCATCATATAGTTGTAATAGCCGGTGAATGCCGTAGCAGCGCCCGTGTCAGACCTGCCCACGGCAATTCCAATCCGGTAAATGTTCGTCTTTAGCCCCAGCTTTATGGTTATATCGCGCACCAGCATTTCTGCCTGAAGCTTTGATTTTTCGTATGGATTACGGAATCTCTGGCCAACGTCTGCCTCTTCTTCTAATGCCGTCTGCAGGCTTCCGTTTAACAGTCTCGTGCGGTCGCCTGCCACGTAGGCGGTGCTCATGTAATGGAATTGTTTTACTGAAAGATACTTAACGAACTGAAGCACATTTCCGGTACCATGCAAATTTACCTGGTAAATCTCCGATGCCTCTTCACCTGAAAACTTTATATTGCCGGCAACATGCCAGACTTCGAGGTCGTAGTGTCCCAGCGTTTTTCTGTCCTCATTGCCAATCCCAAGTCCTGGAAGGCAAATATCCCCTTCGATTACCTTCCCTGAAAAATCCGGAATAAGTTCTTTCACCCGCTGTACGGCAGTTTTTTGCCCTTTTTTTCGTGCAAGCACAAACACCGGCAGTTTCCGGTATACAGGAGACGTAGAAAATCGCTGCAAAAGATTGCTGCCAACAAATCCGGTAACGCCAGTAAGAAACAGGGCTTTATTCGGCATAAAATATCCTTCTTTGTATTTTAATAATATTTTTCATGTGTAAATTATGTCGTCTACGGCGACAGATTTTGTGTAGTGCTGGCCTTCATGGCCGGCAATGGCATTGGGTATGCATACCCAGCGGAGGATGAACCCCCGTGTTACATCATTGAAATTCCTAAACGTTTTTATACGTAGGGCAAGACTTCAGCCTTGCTACTGTTTGAACACTTACCAGGGGTGGCAACCCTAAAGGGTCGCCCTACAACGGCATTGAAATTCCTGTACATTGAATTAGCCTGGTAGGTTGGGTTGAGTGAAGCGAAACCCAACATTTTCAAATGCCACAAACGGCTATATCAAATTTTGCTTTGCCCAACCTAGTAATTAATCCTTACGTGTCACCACGCAAAACACACAAATCCCAAGCGGTTCCTGTTCAAAACTCACACATTCCAGAGGGATTCCGGCTTCTTCACACAACATTTTCATGTCCTCTTTGGTGCGATAGTTGAGAAACCATTCAAGGCACCATTCCATAATATTACGGTTCGGATTGCCGGGATGATAATTGCCGAAGACTATACGTCCCCCTTCCGCAGTCCAGTCCCACATCCTTTTCAGCAAAATCTTTGCGCAACGGTTATCGAGATAATCAAAAAGCCCCGCAGCCCATACAAGGTCATAACGCCTATGTGTTCTCAACCGGAGCGAGTTAGCAACCTCCCATTGAAATGATACATGAGGAAGTTCATATCCCTTCAGCATCTCCCTTGCATATTCTACGGCTTTTTCCTCAACATCTACGCAGCCTTGTAGGGTAGATTAAGCGGAGCGAATCCACCATTCATGCGATAATCGTTGGTGGATACGGCGCAAAAACCAGCGCCTTTATCCACCCTATCCACACCGATCCCATAAACGGTTACAAAAAATCGGGAATGCACCCATATTGATGATAGTTGCAGACATCCCCTATTCTCCTTTAATTAGACCTTCGGCAACTTTTAACAGAGTAGGGTGGGCATTGCCCACCAAAAAAGGCAAGCAACGTGATACGGTGGGCAATGCCCACCCTACCAAGATTGAAATTCCTAAACATTAAATTAATCTTTTCACAATAACCCGCATATCCTCAGATATACGGGCGGCGCAACATGGGATTCCGCCGGTATACGCATTCGGAAAGGAAGGATACGCCTTTCCTTCTATTCCCACAATGTGATAAACCGCACAACCTTTTGCCTTTATCATCTCCAGTTCTTCCTTATGCGGTTCGGGATACACCTCATTTAACACAACCAAACCGGGCCAAAACAGACTCGTGTAATCGGACAATGCATAACTTTTGGAGATATTTATCAGAATCGCGCAACTTTCTTTTAGGTGGCCTGGCCATGATGCCGTATTCGCCTTTCCGTTGGTGGAATCCACGCAATAGACCTCGCGCCCATTCAGTCTCTTTATTAGCCTTCGTCCAACAAAACCATTGCCGCCCAAAACGATAAGGGGCGTATTTTTGCCGTGTCTTTCAATGGTTCTCACGTGTCCCTCTGCCCTTACAATAGCTTCTACCGCCACGTCCATCTCCACGGTTTCTCTGACAAACCTGTTTTTAAAAAGTATGCCTGGCAAGATGCCGGCAAATGTCTTTTGTGTCGCCCCGATAAGCCGGCGAACATGCTCGGCCCTCCCGGCCAATGCCTGTAAATTGCCGCTATTATCGGTATTTCTAAAATCATCATCCGTACCGGTAATTCCTAAAATCAATCCCCATTTGCCATTTTGCCGGAACACACCGCCAATCCATGGCGACCACTTTAAAGCATGCCAATGTCTTTTATAGAGGTATGCAGACGTGTAATCCTTTGTTGCAGGGTACATGACAAACACGGAGCGCAGAAAATTCCATCGCCGGTTTATCGCGCCAATAACCCGAAAAACAAGGTTGTGATTGAAGAGGGCATTCACGAAAAGTATGAGTATCTTTCGCAGATGTCCGGCCATACAATGCATGTTGTGTCCTTTTCTTCTTATATAAAAAACTCCAGCGGTTCAAGTTTGCAACTCAATGTCATTAAGTTAAGCAACCGGCAGCAGAAGTCCCCCTTAAAAAAGGGGGATTCAGGGGGTTGTTTTGATAAATCAACCCTTAACTTAATGGCATTAGTTTGCAACTTGAACCACACATTTTATGTCGTTAATTACACCGTGTGATTACACACAGCACTATTTCTATATAAACTTACGAAACTGATAACCCGCTGGAAAGGGTAAATATCACAAGCAAGATGCTTGTGTTACATTGCGCAGGTAACTGCAAAAAATCGGGCATGTTCCCTGACAACGTGTTATTAGTTTAAAATTTAATTTCGTCTCTATACTTATCGCCGTTAAATTCATTTTTGGTGCATATAATTTTGAATAAATTTGATGTGCAGTTTTCATCCTGAGTTTTTTGTGTGGGTTCATGTTTGTCACATGAACCCACCACGGGAAAGAAATAATGCAAATTTCATGAAGGAATTAAGAGAGGGGTTTTGTAAATATCATGTGCTTTACGATATTTTAAGGGGGCAACGTAGTACACGCAATTTGTATTGAAAAACACTTTATTTTTATATGGTTATTTACGTTAGACACCGCATATCATTTTGCCTGAGTTATTTTGAACTTAACGTAGGGCAAACCCTTCAGGTTTGCTTCGCTGTCTGTATTAGGTATACAGCCTAAATTGGAGAAAAAGTTAGTAACTATGCAACAAAACCTTGAAATTTCATTGTATTCTCTGCATACTAAGTTATTAACTTTTTCTCCAATTTAGGATACAGACAGCAAGGCTAAAGCCTTGCCCTACATTAATCTTTCTTAATCAATCAATCCTTTTTACCACCACTGTCCCGGCTATTTTATCGTGCCATGCCTGGTGATCCTTATCCCAAATAGCCCATAGATAACCCAGCCCAAAAATCAGACTGCTTACAAATTTCCCAATAACTTCCCTGAGAACCATGCGCCAGAAACCGGGATAATCACCGCTCAGTTTTTCCACTACCTTTTCTCTCAGTATCCACTTCCCGGGAGTCATCCCCTTGCTTAACAACCAAAAGTAAAATCCGCCATAGGGAATAACGGCAATGAATATCGCCGCCAGTGCGCCGCCTTCACCAAAGGCGCTGCCTATACCTCCAAAGATAGCCTGCAAGATTAAAAATATTACAACGCCAATTGCCGGGTCAATAACTGTAGCCATCCACCGTCTGAAAAGACTTGATTTTTTTCCTGTACGTTTATTTGGTATAAAAACCTCACACCAGTTGCAAAAAAGCCTGTCTGCCAAAATTTCCCTGCTACATCCCGGACAATTCATACTATTCCTCCCTTACTTAATAATGTTTGGTTTAACGTTACAGAAACATACATTGTTTTTTTCAAGAATGCAGATGGTATAGGAAATGAGGAGACGAATCAATCGGGGTTTCACCTACAATATTGTAAAAAATTCCACTACAGGCAACACAAACCTTTTTTGCGGGTTCGGATTTGCAACCCAATGTCATTAGGTTAAGGATGCATTTCTGATTTTTTTCCGGCTTCCGCCAGGTTTTAATTAAACATTACAGTAGTGTTAACCCTGACAGGGTTCTGAACCCTGTCAGGGTTGTTTCGTCCTGACCCCATTAACGGTTACAAAAGACAGGTGGCTTAACTTAATGACATTGAGTTGCAAATTTGAACCCACCGGAGAAGGAAAAAAATATTTATAGTTTTTTCCGCACCGGAAACCAACTACGTGATGATAATAAAGTGTAGCAAGAGGCAAGGACTGCAAGCGATGATTCGTAACAGTTCGGACGGTATTTAATGAAAGCCGGAAATACCACCCCCTTATTTATTAATGGGGACTCCAGCGGGTTCAGGTTTGTAACCTGAACCCGCCGGAGGGAAAACCGGGATGCTCTTTTGACTATACGTGAACTGTTATGATGATTTTATGCGGAAGATTTTATAGTGTTTAAACCGATGGCAGACAAAAAAAACAGTAATAAAAAATGCAGAAAGAAAAGGGTGCTTGTTATTGAACGGTATCCTATTATCCGTGAGGCTTTAACATGCCTCATTAACAAACAACAAGACCTCATTATCTGCGGAATGCCTGCCCCTGATACTATAAACATGCAATGCATAAAAGAACACTCACCCGACATTTTATTAGCAGGCCTTTCGGTCAGGGAAATTGCCAGCCTTAAACAAATCAAAGATATAAATGCAAAAATTCCACCGCTTCCAATTCTTATATTTTCTATGCTGGAAGGGCCAATCTATGCAGCACGAGCTTTTGATGCGGGCGCTAAGGGATACATTATGAAGCACGAGCTGGTAGAAAATATCTTAAAAGCGGTAAGAGCGGTACTGGAAGGAAAAGTATATGTGAGCGAAGCAATTGCGGCTCAGTTGTTAGGCAGTCTTGCCGCCGGACGACAAATACATGGCAAGCATAAAAAGGAGGTACTAACCAATCAGGAACTTAGTGTATTTACAATGATAGGGTATGGAATGACCACTCGTATCATAGCAGAGAAATTATGCTTGAGCGTCAAGACTATCGAAACATACCGTGCCCGTATAAAGGAAAAATTGGGATTAAAAAACGCCGTTGAATTGGTATATACAGCAGTGCAATGGGTGGTTGAGGGCAGTCACTGATTTTTTCAGCTACGTGTTTAATAACTGTTAAATGTTTAAAAAGGAAAGTAAAAATATTTGACACTAAAAAATAATTATTTATAATTGCCACTAACCTGACGGCAAGGAAATGTATGGCATTCATAAAAACAATTCGTAAGTGATTAATAGCAACGTAGAGACAGGTTTCAAACCTGTCTCTACGTCTTGAGGGTGAATAACACGAGCAAGATGCTTGTGCTACAATGTGCGAAGATTTACAAAAAAGGAGGTATATTATGTTAGTAAAAAATGAAGAGAAACAAGCTGTCACGTTAAATACGCCTGATTACCACAAGAATGAAACTGTTTCTGTTGTAACAAACAGGTTTGAGGTGAGAGAAATAATTATTAAACCTATATCGGGATGTAATACATATGAGAGTAGGGGAACTGGAATAGGTTGCCGTTGTTAACACCCTTTACATCTCTAAAGTCTTATTTGTTTTACTATAATCTTAAACGGTAAAATTCCCCTTTGATTTAGATATTTGAAAGAACTCATATACATATCAGAAAATGCTGAAATAGTCGTTGGCTATCGATATGCAGTTGCATATAATTTCGCTAATACACGTGCCTGTGAATTTGACAAAAGCATCGGCGCATTCCTCATAAAATCATTACCCCGAACAAAAGAAATCCTCATCTACATTGCAAAAAAAGAGATGCTGATAACACACCAGGAAGAACAGCCATTCAAAACCCTCCTGTACCATCTCATCAATAACAGCATTCTGGATACTGGCAAGGAATACTCGTTTAGGCAGAGCGCACGATCAACTCCATACATTCCTTTTACTCTTGTACTCGAAATTCTGACACAATGTAATTTCCATTGTCGCCACTGTTATCTTGGAGACAGATTAAACGTTCAACATCGCCTGGAAATATCACAGATTAGCAAAATATTGTATGACGCAAAAGGCATTGGCATACAGCAAGTGCAAATTACCGGAGGGAACCCATCTCTTCATCCAGATATACACGAGCTTATAGAATTACTTCGTTACCACACATTCAAGATATTCTACTTTTCGAACGGAATGTATTTAGATGAGAGCCTGCTGCTCGCATTAAAGGATGCTGATGCTGTTCTTCATATTTCAATATACGGTATGAGTAACAAATCGGGTAAATGGCTTACAGGTTATAGCAATTATTATGATTCCATGATGAATGCCCTCTCTTTAATTGAAAAGTACGGGGTAAAAATACGTTCACTGGATTATATGGCAGTAGAGGAAAACGAACATGAAATCAGCAGATTTATAGAATTCTGCAAGGAAAAGAAATACCCATACCGCTTCGATTCCCCTGCAACCATAGGCAATGCAGCCGCTACCAGGATTAAGAACATCACAGAAAAAATTGTTGAATTTGAACCCGGGATCGAACCTCAAAATGCTTCACCATCTTTTCGTCTGTGCAGTTGTGAGTTTGACCAGCCAACGATCCTGGCAAACGGAGATGTTACCTTTTGCATTTTGAGTAACAATAATTTTCATGAACATCTCCTGGGGAACATTTATTCCCACACGTTGAAGGAAATATGGTTCAACAGCAGAACACAGCAGCTTTTCAGGGAAACACACGTAAACGAACAGAATGTATGCCGGAACTGCGAGTACAAGTATCTCTGCGGGGGGATATGCCCATTTTCAAAGCAATTCCACGCTATACAACTCACACAAGACGGGACGCCCGATTGCAGGAGATACAAGGATAAAAAATTCAGGTCATGGAAGATTACGTGCTGATACTACATCTTCCGCGCAATTAATACCTTCTGCGGGTTCTTGTTACAATCCTGAGCAAATATAAAACCCGCAAAGGAGCCGCTTTTTCGTAGGGCAAACCATTTAGGTTTGCCTCTGGGTAGGTTTCGGTTTGCAACCCAATGTCATTAAGTTCAGGATTGATTTATCAAAACAACCCCCTGAATCCCCCTTTTTTAAGGGGGACTTTTGCTGCCGGTAGCTTAACTTAATGACATTGGGTTGTACCTGAACCCGAAATTTTATTTGGCGAATAGCGCCCTGTATATTTAATAGCTGAATTTTCCCTAATGGCTTATGAGTACAATATAAAAGGTTTTAATTAGTACTTTTTAAATAGGGAGCATTCCCGATTTTTTGTAAAAAGCCATTAACAAGGCTAATGGTAACTCAAGCTTCCAGCCTGAGGGTAAATATCACAAGCAAGATGCTTGCGTTACATTGTGCAGGTAGTTACAAAAATTGGGAATGCTCACATTAATTCATCATTAAAGAAATTGACTGATAACCTCTACCACAAACTTTACGACTCTCGTCTACTCCTCGAATCATGGAATAAAATCAGGAAAAAGGGGTCGATGGGAGGAATTGATAATGTCAGCATCGATGAGTTTGAAAGGCATCTCGATACGAACATCGAAAATCTTATTCGGGAATTAAAATCGGAAACGTACATCCCTGAGGCATATCAGGAAATAAAAAAACGTAAAAAGAACACAGAATTCAGATTTCTGGGACTTCCGGCGATAAGAGACAAAATCGTTCAACAGGCAGTGTTGTTCATCATAGAACCCCTCTTTCTTTCCACATTCTTTGATATTAGTTATGCTTACAGGCCAGGCAAAGGGCCTCTCAAGGCAGCACACAGGGTAAGGCATATTATTGTGAACCAAAAATGTAAATGGGTGGCGCCCTGTGATATCGATAATTTCTTCGATTCCATTGATCAAACAATACTCATGGAACAATTGAGAGAACAAATCCACGATGAAAAACTCCTTTCTATAATTTCATTATGGATAAAGATGGGAAGGGTGGGTCCGGCGCTGGACTGGAAGGATTCCTTGAAGGGCATTCCGCAAGGGGCGGTAGTTTCTCCGTTATTATCCAATATTTACCTTCATCCCCTTGATGCATACATGGTAAATATGAATTGTGGATACGTTCGTTATGCGGATAATTTTGTTGTGTTATGCGCTCATAAAAATGCCGCGCAGGATGCGCTTGAAGTTGTGAAAATCTTTTTAGGTGAAAAATTGAAGCTGCAATTAAATCAGGGAAACAGGGTGCAAAACGTTTGCGAAGGTTTTATTTTTCTCGGCGTCACTTTTCAGGGGCAAACTCTGACAGTTTCGGATTCAAAGATTTCAGAAATAAGAAAAGGTATAGAAAATACAATAACCCGCAGTAAAGATAACCTGAAAGGGCTTGCAGATATTTTACAGGGTTTAAAACGTTATTACGGGCAATTTCTTTCAGAGGATATTTTGAGAGAAATTGATATGTTTATAAAGGGCCGTCTGAAAGAGTATTTCAAAGAACGCTATCAAAGCGGGGTATTAAAAACAAAAAGGGAAATAATAAACATCCTGCAGCCGGTCTATTTTCTTTCACAGGAGTTTACCCTTTACAGAGGAAAGGTTTTTAAGGAGATACAGGCATATTGCAAAAGGGAAAAACGAAGTGAGAAGATAAAAAAGAAACCGACAGGCGATCCGGTACAAAATAAGAGGAAATATTATGAAATACTTCAGACACAAAGTTCCGTTCTTATGGTAAACAAGGCAGGCACTTTTTTAGGGATAAATAAAAATAGCGTAGTAGTGAAGGAAAAGGGGAAAAAGATTCACCAGTCACCGATAAACCATTTGAAGACGATTATATTGAAATCGAAAGGGATTGGGGTCTCTTCGCATCTTATTCACACATGTGCTGATAAGGGTATCGATTTAGAGTTTCTGGCGTATGAAAAACATGTGGCAAGAATAGTTCCTTTCAGAGAGCATCGGGCAGAACTCTGGATTGCACAGATGGAGTCGTTACATGACCACCGTGGAGTTCATCTCGCCAGGGCATTTGTGAAAGGGAAAATAAAGAATCAGAGATCCCTCATTTTGTATTTCAGCAAATATCATTCTAAGAAAGACCCGGCATTTGCGGAAATGCTTAGGGTGGGTATTTCCTGCCTGGATAATTTGATCAAAGAGGTGTCTCATTATACGGATATATCCCTTGATACACTCAGAGGAAAACTCTTTTCTGTCGAGGGAAGGGCTTCCTCCACGTATTGGAATTTGGTGAAAACACTTCTCGGCGATGAAATATCTTTTGTGGGCAGGGTAAGAAAGGGGGCTGAAGACCTTGTCAATGCCCTTTTAAATTACGGTTATGGCATCCTGTACGGAAGGGTTTCGCAAGCCCTTATGGCAGAGGGATTGAATCAGTATATTGGTTATCTGCACAAGACGGGAAATGGCAGACCGGTGCTGGTCTTTGATTTTATTGAGGAATTCCGCCAGCAAATTGTTGACCGGGTAGTGCTGGGTCTGCTCAGAAAAGGCGCTCATCTGAGTGTGAAAGACGGTGTGCTTTCCGATGAAACCAGAAACAAGCTTGCAAGAAAAGTACTGGAGCGGATATACACTCATGAAAACTTCAGAGGGAAACGGATACGGGGGGATGAAATCATGAGATATCAGGCGAAAAATATTGTCTGTTATCTTACCGGAAAAACGAAGAGATATCGTTCGTATATAAGGAAATGGTAAATGAAAAACTATACGGTAATTGCCTATGATATTGCGGACGATAAGAGAAGACAACGGGTAGCTGAATTACTGGCCGGGCATGGGAAAAGGATTAATTACAGCGTATTTCAATGTCTTCTTACAAAAAAAAGCCTTGAAAAGATACGGAATAAGATAAAGGCTATGATTGATAAAAAAACCGATACTGTTGTGTACTATATTCTTTGTAAGGATTGCTTTTCAAAAACGTTTATTGACGGTTTTTTTAATAATGATACTAACGTGGTAAATATGATTTAATCAGGCGCATTCCCGTTTTTTTTCAGCACATCATTTCATATAAGGGTGGATTAAGGCGTTGTTTTTTACGCCGAATTCACCAATAATATGCACAGGAAAGGTGGATGCGGTTCCCTTTCTCTTCGAGTCGCTGTCGCTTAATCCACCCTTCTGTCAGGGTTGCTTAACTTAATGGTATTGGGTTACAAATCTGAACCCGCCTTGAACATAATAATCAGCCATGTAATATTCATCCTTTCTCTGCACGAAGCAAACCTAAAGGGTTTGCCCTACGAAAAAGCAGTCTTCCCTTTGCAGGTTTCTGCGGGTTCATGTTTATAACATGAACCCTGCGTTTTATATTGTACCCGCCAGTCAGGGGAGCAGGCTCAGCCATTAAATACATAAAGCGTTATCAGCAGAATAAACTTCTGGGTTCAGGTACAAACCTGAACCCTCCTTGTGGGTCGTTTCAGTACCGCGAACGGCCTAATGTATCCCAAATGGCTTCAAGGCCATTCTCGCCGAGATCTTGGCAAAGGGTTTCAGTACCGCGAACGGCCTAATGTATCCCAAATATTGCCGAAGGCGTTTTTGATGAAAATGGCAGTATAAATAGTTTCAGTACCGCGAACGGCCTAATGTATCCCAAATAATAGTAGCAACTTCGCTCTTGCTGACGGGATTAGGTTTCAGTACCGCGAACGGCCTAATGTATCCCAAATATTATAGACAAAGAAAATACTATCGCGTGCGCTACGATGTTTCAGTACCGCGAACGGCCTAATGTATCCCAAATACTATGTAGGATACATGCAAGACTGGGACGCAAAGGTTTCAGTACCGCGAACGGCCTAATGTATCCCAAATAGGACACACTCACCGCGAAGGAGATGCGTAACGGGGTTTCAGTACCGCGAACGGCCTAATGTATCCCAAATAGCTGGCAATCGCCCTCACGAACAAGACCCCTGACGAGTTTCAGTACCGCGAACGGCCTAATGTATCCCAAATAAGCGTTTCTGAGAAGCGATTATAAAATCCAAAAAGGTTTCAGTACCGCGAACGGCCTAATGTATCCCAAATCCCGCTACCTTCAAGGGATATTGGTGTATCATATAAACATCTCCAGCGTGAAAAGTCAAGCCATATTTGTACTTAGCATTATTCATCAGTTTTTTCGCAAATCGATGCTTTTTTCATGCAAAAATCTAGCAAATGGACATTCCGTTTTCTGTAAGTTGTTTTCTGTCAACAATCTCCTGCTGAAAAAAACTTCGCAAATTCATTTCACCAATCGTGTGCAAAGTGGATTTGCGAAAAATGCCAATACGGCATCCTCATTTTATGCGGGTTTCATGGGCGGCAATGGTGCGTTTTTTCGCAAATTGTTTCTCTGTTTTTCAAAAAAAATGGCATTTGCGAACTTTTTTGCGATATGTTTTGCTCGCATATTCCGGTGAAATTCATCCTTAACACATTACTACATAATGGTTTTTAACCGTTAGTCATCGCCATACCATTTTTTCGCAAATCATTTTTTATCACCTGTTTTAAAAATACAAACGCAATCCCTTGTTATTTATTGACTTATCTTCTATGCTGAATCAACCGCATGGTGTTGCAAGGCAATGTCATTAAGTTAAGCTACCGGCGGCAAAAGTCCCCCTTAAAAAAGGGGGATTCAGGGGGTTGTTTTGATAAATCAATCCTTAACTTAATGACATGGTGTTGCAAGGCTAAAGACCTTGCCCTACATGACTAATGTTTTTTACTATGCGGTATTTTCCCAAGCCGAAGGTTGCAGCCTTTCCCACGTGAAGATATTCGCCAACCCTCAGCAGCGGGAAATATTTTTGGATGTTGCCTTTATAAATTATTATGCTTTGCCAGCCTCCCCATGTCATTTCCGCTTTGTGGCTGCCGGAGTATCTTTTCCAGTCGGCCCACTTGAGATTATCAGTTACGGTTTCCACGGTTCCGGCAGATTCGGTAAAAGCCATGTGATCTGCCATCTCCGCACCACAATAAAAATGGGCAAGCAGAAATGCCCTCTCCGCCAATCTCTCTATGAGAAGCTGAAAAGGGACGTCCGGCGTAAGTTCATCATGCTGTTTTATTCTCACCTGAGTCTCAAAAAAAATGCCGATCTTATCGGGAGCGTGCATGGTATTTTCGAATGTCTCGTAACGGATTTCACTGGTTGTCTGCTTCAGCTCGCCGGTATGTCCGCAAAAAATCTGCTGCGCGGCACCGTCAGCATCGATTGCTTCCACCGTAACTACGTCGAACCTCCCTCTGTTCTTTCCCAGCCCCATCCTGCCCATTTCGATAAAAGCTAAAATAAAGTAAGAGAGGTATTTATTGCTTAACCCGACAAGGGTAATATTAAAGGCAAAGGGTTCATCCGGAGAAAACTGTCTTTTTTTCGTAAGCGGCGGAACCATGATATAAGGGCGGGGCGGGGTTTTGTATTTTGCCGCGTGAGGGTAATCATCTGCTACAGGCGATCCCATAAGAAGTGAGTAGACGCATTGCAACCTGAGCCGGCAGCCATCACACTCCGCATGCCTTGTCTGACAAACAATAGTCCTCAAAGCGCGCCCAAAAACACCCCGGAAAACGTTGCCCTTGTATGGCGGCAAGACGATCTCCTCCCTTGCGCAAAGGTTTATCCTGTACCGGCAGAAATAAAGATGTTTTAAGGGAGTATCATCACCCATGGTTACAGTATCGCCTTGTAAAATAGTTTTTTTCTAATTTTGCAACTATTCAGCGTAATTCATAACACACCCCTAAATCCCAATTTTGTAGAGACAGGTTTAAAACCTGTCTCTACTTACACGTTTTTCTGAAACGTCAGCAAGATAAGTCCCCTCTAAAAAGAGGGGTGGCAGCGTAGCTGACGGGGTGTGTATTAACACGCTGAATAGATACCTAATTTTTACTGAAAATTCAATGAGCCGTTCTTCAAGGTCACATTCTCTATAATCCTTATTATTCTCCGGCAGCTTTTTTAATGGAGAGCGAAGAGGCTCTTCGCTCTACAACCAATCCATTAATTTCCCCGGCATATCAAAAGGGGCTATGGTCAAATATCAGGACGTCGCCCGTTACCGGCGAGCGGTATCTCAATGTCCGTGCCTTACCGTGCAGGGCATGGGCAATTTTGAGGTAGAGCCACACGGGGCCAGCGCCGGTAAGAATTACATCGTTTCCTTCACCTGCAAGGTCCTGAGCCTTTTGAAGGTAGGTATTCAGTTCTGAAAGTCTGGCGTTTACAGAAAAAAGTTGTGAGATATCAATAATATTTTCCGTCACTGGATAATTTACCTCCGGAGTAATAGTTTATGCCTGAAGAGAAGAACTCGCCGAAATATCTGGAGACATCAGAAGCCTCAGAAAAATCATGTATCTATTCAGCGAAATTTACCATATTCCCCATTATTAAAGGGGGTTAGGGGGTGTCTTGCATTTTACTGTTTTCTTACAACCCCCCTGAATCCCATACGTGTTAAGTTAAGAATCTATAATTACCCATCAACCCCTTGTTCTGGTGCAGACGTCCGGGTCATCTTTGCTTGTCCCCCGCTGGCGGGGGTTAGGGGGGTGGTCTTTTCTCTTTCTTCAACCACGCATTTTATTGCCTCTATCACGGCATTCATATTCCCGAGAATCTCTTCATCTGCAAACCTGACCACTTTAAATCCTGCCCGCTCCAGATCATAGGTCTTTTGCTTATCTTTTGCAGCGGTTTCCTCCCATTGATGTGTTAACCCATCTACTTCAATCACCAGTTTCAACTCTTTACACATAAAGTCAGCTATGTATTGCAACACAGGCCTTTGCCTTCTGAATTGATACCCTTTCATCTGACCGGCACGGAGGGCATATTTCCATAATCATGCTTCGGCTTTTGTCATTTCCTTGCGCAACTTATTTGCAAGCAGCTGTAATTTGCTGTTATAGGCGTAATAGTTTTTTGAGTCGGCTTCCATGTGTATTTTCCACCCCCTGCCCCCGCCAGCGGGGGACAGTTGCTGCTCATTCCCACAAGATTTTAAGCTGTTATAGTTTGCAAAAAGACACGGACAAACATAGAGACGCATTGCTATGCGTCTGTACAGTCCATGCCACTCCATAAATCGCTTATCTTAACACGCATGCCCTGAATCCCCCCTTTTGTAGAGACAGGTTTGAAACCTGTCTCTACTTGATCGATGATTATTTCGCTGAATAGATACAAAATCATCCCTGAAACCTTTGCTCCAGCCAAATTATAACCTGATAGTATCCGTCTCAAGATACTCGTTTATCACAAGGGAAAGTACCTGCCGTTCTACATGGTTTAGTAAAATATTTTTTTGCTGAAGGGATAAAAAGCTTGAAACAAATCCCTGTCTTATAAGTTTTAATATCTCCCATTTGCTTAATCCTCCTTCAGTCAACTGGCACGCCTTCAAGTATTCGTCTGTTAAATTTGTTCGGGAGATGCCACGATTATCAGTATTTATGGTTACTCCTACCCCTTCCTGCAAATAATGCTGCAAAGGGTATGTTTCTTTGTCCGTTGATTGATTCGCAGCAAGGGTTGTATTGCTAAAATCACGATACGTGCACGTTTTTACATTGGATGTCGGGCACATTTCCAGAGCAACATGAAAATCGCGAAGGTACTCGATCATTCTTTTGTTTTGGTACAACTTCAAACCATGTCCAATCCGTTTCGCGTGGAGACAATACAGCGCTTCCCATATGTTATCACTGCTTTCCGTCTCTCCGGCATGGATCGTTATTTTTATAAAATGGTTCCGAAATATCCTCCCCGGATAAAAGACTTAACTGTACGGCATTTGTCGGGAAAACTGGCAGGTTTGGCGCTGTTTGCCGGTAATGTTCTCTTAAATGGCACAATGGATGGCCATTTGTCGCATCGCTCTTTTTTTTGAGCGCGTCGGGCAATGGATTATTCCGGAGCGCATTCCGTACCGACGTCATCCCTTCTTTCCAACGTTCGGGCAAATGAGGGTCCGATGCTATTGTTTCTGCGATGGTTTTTAGATCACGGGGGCCTGCTGCCCCGCCAAAATGACAGTGCAGATCTGTCTTGGGCAAGGAGCGCAGCCAGTCATAATCCCTTTGCGCAGAACTGTTATTTGCCCCGATCTTTTCCGACTTAAGACGTTGGATGAGCGAGAGCGGCAAGGAATACAGGGCGGAAAAGTTCCGGATTAATTCCGGTTGTTCAGGGTGTATTATATAAGAAACATTTCCTTGTTTTTCCGGTGAATCATCTTCAGGTAAACGGTATCGCCGCCTTAAAAAAGTGGAAAGCGGATACCAGTTCACCGTCAGATATTCCGGGTGGTTTCGGATAATCTGGTAATCCTTCAGTCCCGTATGGTTTTTTCTTAATTGGTAAAAATCCCGTGGCAGGGTAAGTGAGAGGTATCCCTGGAATCCAAAGATATAACCGGCTTCAACCATTCTCTGGGTAATATCCTTTCTGCCCGCCGATGATAAAATCAAATCTGCCTCCTGGTATTGCTCAAACGCGGCAAAGACCTTGTCACGAATGTTTTCTTCATCATCCCTGCTTCTGATATCACTGACCATAAGGTCAATGCACGACACCCTGATTTGAGGATATTCCCGGCAAATAATTATTTTAAGGTCTTGAAAAACAGGGAATGTCTCTTTTGTGCAAAACAAAACGATTTCATCCAGGGATTTCGTAAATTGTTTTTTTGTGTTTTGTGCGCTTTCCGCGTAAGCATAGCTGCCACTCAGGAAATCAACCATTTCCATGATAACGTCATAATTTTCTCCAAGTGCGGTGAATAGTTTCATAGTCTATTGTTTTCGCAAAGAAGATTTCACTTCTGATGGTCTGGGCAATATCTTTCTCTCAGTGAATTCATTCTTTCCATGTTCATTCTTAATTTGCATATATTTGGTTTTTTCGTCATCCGGTTTATTTTGAAAATCGAGCATGGTCTTTAATTCCTTCATCCTGTCCACTTCCCATAATTTTTTTACCGGGTCATCCGTTTTTCCCTGACCGGTTTTTCCCAATATATATTCTGCAAATTTCTTTTTAAAATGGAGGATATTTTCCCCTTCCGATGTTGATTCAGGTACTGATTCCTCCCACTCTGCAAAAAGGGTTTCGTACCGGTCCTTCCGTTTCGACAAAAAGAGTTTTGGGGTAATTTCTACAGATCCCAGACCAAGCGGTTTGCCCATGCCGAGCTTATGGCAACAGCCATCGGGTAACTGTAAGGCAAAAAGGATCGCACCCAGTTCCACATCAGAGAGGTTTTCGAAGCGGATTTTTCCGGTAAAGGTATTATTTGCTTCTACCGGCTTAATGCGGGTATGTTGTTTTTCATATTTGCCAACGGCCCTAACGATAGCATCCTTGAGATTTGACGGCAAATTAATAAGTGAAACGGCGATTTTGTTTCTTTGTCTTTCAATATGCGCCTGAAACAAATCTATGGTTATGGAATTGTCTCTGAGTACTGCATTGAAATCATTTTCCCAAAAGGTAAGTTTGTCTTCTTCCCATTGAGATTGTTCTCCGGTTTTATGCCAATAGAGTTTATTTCCTCGCAACAGGGTATCGTCATTATATTTCTGCAATCCCCTGTAACCCTCTTCTGGATAAGTTTCGTAAGTAATGGTCTGATTTTGTTCCAGATAATGCTGGAAAGTGGTGGGTTTGGGCGTAGACAAAATTTTAGGGACATATTCTGCTAATCCTCTCTGATTTACATCCTTTAAACCGGCATCCTCAAAAAATACTCTGCCTGCAAATGTTTTCTCGTTACCAAATATGGTCTCTGCAATATCCGGATTACTACAATTGCGGTGTGCTGGTGGTAAAAACTCTTCTACTGATTTTCTATAAGCCAAACGGAATAACCCTGTATGACCAAAGGATACCACCTTATTGTTTTCCTCAATATAAAAACAAGGAACGTCTGAACCATGTCTGCATTTTTTTAACAGTTCTGCATCCTTATCGACTTTGCGATCAGAGTCATTTCTGTAATTTTCTATAACACCGTCCATAAATTCTAATGGAGTTACCGTATTATCAGCCTCAGCAATAATCCAGTGCATATGTTTTCCACGCGGTCTGCCCTGCATTTTGCCGCTATGAACAAGGACTCCTTTTATAGGATTTGATAATGTCCCTTTACCGACATCGCTAATATCTGTAACTTTTGCATAATATAATGGTTTTGAGTGATTATATCTTTGGGGTAATACACATAAACATTCCACACTTTTATAACCCATTTTGTATCCATTATTATTCATTGAATTTGTCAAAACACCTTTACTAAGAACTAATGATTCCTCTACCCGCGCATACTGTAAATTACTTTGTGGCGTAATTTCTTTTGCCGGTCTAATCTTGTAAGCAGTACCAACTTTAATCAGATAACCTGCTTTAACCTGCTGATGATGCCCAGTTGTGTCGTTTCCGGTCATCATGCGGGATGTATAATCATTACGCAAATCCAGAGATTTGTCCGCAAAGGAACGGAAATGATACTTCTTTTTATGGTCTATAAACTGCATCCGGCTGTAGCTCACCATTTCAACCATTGTCCTCGTCATCCCTCGTAATGAACTCCCCGGTATGCAATGCTTGCGGCCGGGGGAAAAGAAATCAGGATTGATGTATTTATATTTCTTTTTTTCATCACGCTCCACTTCTTCTTTTTTCTTCATCTCTGCTTTTGTTAAGGTGTCTCTTATATAAAGCGGGGTTTTGGTTTCAATGGACAGGGAGATATAACCGGTATGCTTATTATGGTGATATACGTTAAAATCGGGAACAGATTCTGCTTCGACTACCTTGTCATTTAACGGCACAAAATTATAGGGGGCATTTGCAGGTTCTTGTTTATGCATTGTATGATTTCCCTGGATATGAACGTTTCGGGGCTGGTTAACATTTCTTGCCTGAAAATTTCTCCGTTGAGAATTTTGTACATGGGGTTGTGGAGGTATTTGTGATTTAGAAAATATAGTTTTGCCGTTATAAACGACTTTTTCAATTTGCCCCTTTATTCTCTCAACTTCCACCTCTTTTCCATTGAGGGATGCGACGTCAGGATAGTCTCTTATTGAGACTGTCATTTGACTATTATTAGCAAAAATTGCTTTAACAATAAAGTCTCCCTTTTTATTTTTCGAAATATCTAACCTCGCTTTTTCCATGGTTTATTTTTTATAGCGTAATTTTTTGGAAAACTCATCACCTTTCATGCAAATCTCTTCCAGAGATTTGTCTTCCCACAGATTTTTCCTCCACTGAGTGTAATCAAACTTATCCTGTTTTATCAAGGTAATGAATTTTTCTGCTTCAAGGATATCCATCTCGGAAAACAGGATTTTTAATCCATCATCACAAATTTCGTAGTCGCTTCTCATATTGTTTCCTCCACTATTCTGCCGGTAAAGGATGAACCACGGTAGGCCGTGGTAAAATATTTCTCACCCTAAATTCATTAGGCTCAATCGTCATATACCTGGTTTTTTCATCATCACGTACCGTGTCAAAAACAAGCATGGACTTTAATTCCTTCATCCTGTCCACTTCCCATAATTTTGTTTTTGTTTCTTTTATTTCATTAAGGATGTGTTTCTCAAATTCTTTTTTGAAATATGCAATGTCTTTATTCGGAAAGGCGGATACTGTTAGAGGCCACTCTGCAAACAAATCCGTGTAACGTGTCTCCCGGTCAGATAGCATTAGCGTTGGAGTAATTTTAACGGAACCCAATCCAATTGGTTTCCCCATACCCAGTTTATGGCAGCAATTGCCTGGCAGTTCCAGGGAAAACAAAAGCGCCCCAAGCTCAATATCGGAGAGGTTTTCAAAACGAACATTTCCAACAAAAGTTCTGCCTGATTTTATGGGCCTCATTTTTGTATCAATTTTTGGATTAAAATCTCCTTGATTATCCTTTTTCCATCGGGCAGACTTATGCCAATAAAGTTTATTACCTCTAATAGCGTTCGATGAATTGTAATGGGCTAAATTCCTGGGATGGTTATTCAGGTTTTCTTCTGTCTGTACCAGATAATGTTGAAACGTGGTGGGTTTTGGGCCGAGCAAGGTTTTCGATATTTGTATTTCTTCATGGTCATCATCGGTAGGATTCTGTAAAAAGGCGTCTTCAAAAAAGACCCGTCCGGCAAATGTCTTTTCATTTCCAAAGATTGCTTCGGTAATATCTACTTTCGTCCCATCTTGAAATTCCGGCGGGATGTGTTCACTTATTTTTTTCTCATAGGCAAGCCGAAACATACCTGTATGCCCGAAGGACGTAACCTCCTTCCGGTCATTGAGAATGTAAAAACAGGGAACACCTGAAGTATAAGCCTTTAATTTTTCAAGGAGGTCTGCCCTTTCATCACGGGAAGAGTCGTCTTTGTATTCTCTTATTACATTTTCATCAATTGAAATACATTTGTTATCTGGTTCATTAATAACCCAGTGTAAATGCTTCTTTGTGCCAAATTCACCGGATGCAACAATAAAACCTTTCTGCGGGTGCGAGGTATCTTTTTTGTCACTTACCGAAGCAAGTTTTGCGTATCTCAGTTTATATGGAACATTAGTTTTTTTATAATTATCCCATCTATAATGCGTGTGGTCTGATGGTATTACCGGTTGGAAATAGATTTCTCTAAACTCAAAATCAGGCACCACAAAACCTGTTGTTCCGTCTACTACTTTTGTCGTTTTGTCAAAGTTTATCCTATATATTTGTGTTCCTTTAGAACCGGCAGGAAGGGTTTTCGAGGGGTATATTACATACGATTGATTGAGTTTTTTTAACACCCCTGCCTTGATGTTGGGGAAACAATTGTTTTTTTTATCCACCATGATATCCATATAATCTGAACCCAGCCTCGAACGGTCTGCGACTGCACGGAAACACAGCCTTTTATCATCAAAGAATCCGAACTTTCCAAAACTTAGCATCTCAACCATCGTCCTTATCATGCCCCGCAAAGAGCTTCCCGGGATGCGAACCTTTTTGCCGGGAGAAAAGAAATCGGGATTTACGCGGTTCTTTTCCCCATTGTACTCAAGCATCTCTTTCCCGTCTAATGTATCTCTGATATAAAGTGGTGTTTTGGTTTCTATGGTTAGTTTGATGTATCCGGTATATTTAGATGTATGATATCGGTCGAAGGCACACTCACCTTTACCGGGTATCTCTTTAGAGATGACTATTTTATTATTCAACGGAACAAAATTGTAAGGCGCTGTTGCCTGCCTTCCAGTGGGGATATGGGCTATATGGTTTATTTGTAAATCCTCTTGACTCATTTGGGTAGAATGCTGGTTTGGGTCAAGCGTTACCCCGAAATTTTTCTTTGCAATCTTAGCAAGAGCTTCTTTCCAATCAGACATGAGGTATCTCCTCCAAATTAATTCTTCCTTTACCTATTGCCTCAATCACTCTCAGCAGAAAATAGGGTTACAGAGTTTAAGGCACGTTGTAAAAATAGCTGATACGTTTGAGAATGTTTTCAACTCCACTATAAAATTGCGCCATAAAAGCGGAGGCGGCAGTTTTTTCACGGACAGTCGGCTCTCTATCTGCCATATCCTTTCGCAACAAAGACAATTCCTGCAAAACTGTCTCTATCGATTCCAGCTCAATATTTATCTCCTCTTTAAGCTCATCAGATGTCACAGTAAAACCTTCCCCTTAGTTTTAATGTATTCCGTAAACCTGGTTGTCGGGCTTAATGGAACTATATCCAGTGACCTTCCCAATTCATCTTCGAGCTTTGCCGCAAATTCAAATAGCTTCCAACCAGGGATTCCATCACAGGCAATATCTATATCATTTGCCTCATCTGGTTTTTCCGCAGCGCTTCCAAAAAGGATCAGGCGTGTCGCGCCATAAGTCTTTGCGAGGGTACAGATCCTTTCTATTTGAGCCTTATGAATTGCCATAATTTCTCCCAAAATATCTAAGTCAGTTCTTTACCATTATTCCAGAATCCCATAAACCTGCAATCCACATACGTTGCCTGATTAACTTCATTATAATCAATGTAATTCCTGGTCTTGATAAAGACCCTGTTTCTTTTATCATCAACGCTTAGATTAGAAAAAGGCAGGGTCAATTCTGTCCCTCTGGTTTCGGTAATTTTTGTAAAACCGCTATCCGGTGGTTCTGCCTTTGTTCCGAATAGTACCTGTTCAGCATCAACAACGAAGGTTTCTTTTCCTTCTTCGTCGGTACGATATCTTCCCCTCATTCCATCAGATGAACGCCACAAGTATAATTCCTGTGTCTGGTTAAATACACGGAGTTTCTGGATGTGTTTTGGGTCAAATTTTTCATCTTTATAAAAGTGAAATACCCCGTTTTCAAATGTTCCGATGAGTACCTTATAATCAAGGTATGCAACGATATAAGATTTAACCGATATTCTGGCAGATATACATTTTTCGAAATCTTCGATGTCTTTGTTTTTCACAGGAAAGGGAATTGACTTAGATTTTATCTCGCGTAATTGCAGTCCGTTAGCTTCTCTCATGTGCTTCCTCCTTAAAATCTTTCAGGGCAGTAATGAATTTTTCCAATTGCTCTTTATTCTCAGAAGAAAGCCCTGCAAACCCCTCTTCCAATGTTACCGTGGTATTATCCCACGTAATATCTGCCCTGACACCCTCAAACACACCCCTGCCAACAGCCTTTTCGCCGCCAACAGCAAGGTCACCCGTCCACAGGTCTTTCAAAACCAAAAGCATCAGGCCTGCCTCATGGTCTTCATAATCTCTAATGGTTATCTTGACGTCCTTAATTTGTTTATTTTTGTCATCATCCGCAAAAAGAGGCATAGTCTCAAACAGGGCGGTTTCAATTGTGCCGCCGGTAAAGCGGTCGATTTTGATTCGGGTTTGGAGTTCGGAAGAAAAGTTTGGCAAAAGGGTTTCATCTACACGAACTTTGCCCTTTACTGCTCTTTTTGAACTATTTTTTTCGTCTACATCCCCAAACAATCTGGTAAGAACCAGTTTTGATTTCTCTATCTTGTTATCAAATACGGTATTCAAAATCCGTTCTGCCCTTGAACGAATGACACCCTTAAGCGAAGCGCCTGTTAAAACAAAATCATTCCCGGATTTAATGCTCACGGCATCGGGCGCCTTTGGGTCTGCCGAATATGAACGGCTGATAAAAGAATTTTTTAACCGGAATATTGTATTTATAGTAAAGACACCATTTGCAATGTTAAAAGGTACTTCTGTAAATGGATTTGGGGTAGAAAAATCCTTTTTAAGCCACTGTAGTACATCTGTCTTTTTGCTGAAATTAAATTCGCACACATGAGAATCTGAAAGCCTTATTTTCCCCAAACCGCTGTTTGTTTTAGCCCCTATTTGAATGCTTTCCATTTCAAGCGCCTTACGAATTGTTGCAATCATCTGCCTGGCAAAACTTTTGTTGCTATCTGTGAGGTTTACTCCCAAATTAAGCCTGAATTTTGCTCCACGCTCAACAACCTGGTAATCGTACTTTGCGCCCTTTGCGACAATGCCATTCTTGTTGTCGATTTCGATTCCATCGCGCACAACCGGTTTGTCACTACCGCTTATAAGTGTTAAATCTGAGCAACAGAGGGAACTCTGCTGCTCAACTTCTTTTTCTGAAATTTTTTCTTCAGAAGTGAACCCCCAGAAACGTTTCAGATCGTCTTTATAGGAATCATCTAACTTAATGAAATGTTTCAGTACACCAACAAGTGATGTTGCAGGGATAAAGGGTTTGCCATCTACATCGTGTAACACATCAACATCGGTATGATCATCCCTTCCACTGCCGATCAGTGTTGGTGAAAGGAGTTCAATTGTCCCCTGTAATACGATTTTTCCACCTGCCATATCAATTTACTCCTTCTTCAGAATCCTTCTCATTTCTGAGAAGAACGATAAGAAATAGGTACGATAGAGTTCTTCTTCAAATTTCCTGACACCATCTTGATCAATACCGGCGTTATCCCAGAGACCTTTGACTTCTGAATTATTTGTTATGTGTCTGAATACGTCGTCAATGGTAATCTCTTTCTTTTCTATATGTTCCAAAAGGGTCATTTTTTTACTTTTACAGCCTTCCAGCTTATCTCTGGCAGTAGCCCTTAAATCCTTCTCTATTGCTAAACGGTACTTACCCTTGTCTAAATTTTTTACCATGATCTCCAGCCTGCCGATCAGCGCTTTTGAGGGAAGCCCCTTATTATTTAGATCTTCCCGGACAAACTCTTTTACATCCGTTAAAGCATTTAATTCTACGCGTTTTCTTATAAAATCTTTAACTACGGTTTGAACAATATCTCTGGTTTTCTGTGGAATATTCCCATCTGGTTTTTTACATTTTTTTCTTATTATGTTCTTTAGCTCAAGCTTCTCTTCCTTTTGCCAGCCAAATACAATCCTGCCAAACCCTTCGCTCCTTCTTTCCCCGATGCCATTTTTCTGTAGTTCTATAAACTTCTCTCTTTTGCCCCTTTCAATACCTGCAAGCAAGAAACAGGAACCTGCCTTAAAACACGTCTCAGAGGGTTTTCGCAGTCTCCAGACAGAAACAAAATTTTCCACTTCATCTGTTCGCATAAATGCCTTTTTTATTTCAACCCCGCTGCCAAGTTTTTCTTTCAAAATACCTTCCAATGCCTTTATATCTGTTGCAGAGTAACCATTATCATTATATATAATCGTATTTGATAGCAAGGTGAGGGATATTTCGCCATCTTCTATCGTTACCCCGTCAATTTCTGATATAAAATCTTCAGGCGCCTGTGAGATAATATTAATTTTAACCTTACCATATTGAGCATTCCTGGAACGTCCGATATAGCCGATATATGTTTTCTCAAACATTCCCAGAAAGCTATTTAATATTGCGAAGTCTCCCAGAATATCGCCTTCAAAGGTCTGGTTCGCCTCGATGGATTCATAATTAAAGATTTCGCTGGTGGTACCCTTTGCGTAATGACGCTGATGGTGAAAATTCAATGATTTTGACACTGATTGCCTGTAAAGAAGAGTATCTTCTTCAATGCTTCCGAATCCTTCAATACCAACAGTTTGTCTTTTAAACTCTTTATCAGTAAACAGCAAATCATATATTTCACTTTCATCATCTTTTTCGTACTGTATTGACAATGGCGCCGGATAGTATCTCTTAAACGTTCCTCTGTCATCATCAGTTACGATATTTGCATTGGTAAACCTCACCCCGCCTTGCAAAAACCAATCAAAGAAGGTTTTATTTTCGTGCGCATTATCATTAATGTTATTTTTTTGAATGAATTTCCCTGCAAAGAATCCCATAATCACACTGCCTGGGATGTATTCCCTTGTGGCGACCATATTGGTATCGCCGACATTCATTGCAAAGAGTATAGGAGAGAGCGTTTTAATCCGAAAGGTTAGTTTATGCATATCGCCTCCAATTCGTGTAAAATTGATACTTCCGTATCTCCGTCATATAGTTTACATTCCACTTCGCCAAAACCGCGATTTCTTTTTGTGCCAATATGACGCAGATTAAGACAGGCCAATGCAAGCAGGTTTTTTATGGTCGACTCATGTTTTACCACATGGATTTCGCCATGAAAGATAATCCCTTTTTTCAGTACCCTTATCGTCCGCAGTGTGTGTTTATCGGCCACCCCATCCTCGGCAATGGAGGTTTGCTGACGAATGTGTGTAAATGTAGATAGCACACTTTCTCTCGAAAGAATGCCCGTCCAATATTTTTTTCCAGTATCCGTGTATTCTCTTGTATATGCTTCCCTGAGGTATTCGAACCACTGCCTGTTGTTTTCATATTCATTAATAGTTAGATTGGAGAAGTATACAGGAGCAGAGTCCATATTTCCAGCCTTGCCAAAGGCATCTTCAATTTTCGCTCCTTTCCAGTCAGCCTGGGCGCTTTCCAGCATTTCACAGGCCTCTTTCGCTGCGTCTCTTAAACACCCCTTTATACGTTTCGCCGGAATATATGGAATCCCGATATCGTCAAATACAATGTCCGAATCGATGATTGCACCAAAACCCTCACCGGAATGAATTAGTGCATCCGAGAGAAGTTTTATAGTGATGGTGTACTTCTTCATTCAGTTTTTCCTCCTTGTCTGGCTTCTAATTCAAATTCCGGATAATACTCCATTAATTCAATCATGTCAAAGTAGGGGGTTTTAGAATTTTCAAAGAGAGAGACACTGTAAGAACATCCATTTATTTCTGGCAATGTTCTTCCTCTCGCCTTCATTTCATGGACAAATGTCTCCGTTGCCTCTTTTCCCTGGGTCAACACCTGTCTGAGTTCCTTTATCTTCGATTTGGGAAATACTTTTTTAAATTCCTTGATATTATCGATTAATGTGTCAAAGCCGTACTCATGATGTTTGCCTAACATATATGGCCCGAAGTTTAAATTCCCCTGTACTACTCTATAATGCGAACTCCTGATTTCACTCAGCGTGCCAGAAAACCCGCCGTAAGCTATGTAGAAATCAATCCAGGAACCATCTACAGCATGTCGTTCCGGTACTTCTCTTCTTCTCTTTTTTGCATTCTTACATAAGACTTCAGCTAATTCGTAACCACGATAAAAGGGATATTTGGTTTTTGTAACTGCTATCCCTGCCGAAGAAAATATTTTTTTCCCATCACTTACGTCTTGTTCTTCAAAGAACTTCAGAAAGAGCTTTGCGAAATAGACCCCTAACCGCCCCTCACAAACAAATGTGATATCGTCACCGCCAATGATTATAGGTCTGATAGGAAGATTTGCCTTTCCTTTAACCGCAGGGTATTTCTTTTTTTTATCATCTGTATCGTAACCCAAGGTATCCTGAATATCATTAAATCCTGAGGTAATTTCATACAGAAGTTTCCGAAAGCTTTCTTCCGTGGCATTCCTGATCGTTTTTGATAATTCTCTGATTGCTTTAAGGGTCTGCGCTCCCCTGAACCGGTCTCCCATACTATTGCCGTCAATATGAACAATAGCTATGTGACTATCCTCGCCTTTTCTTTGTCCTAATTCATCCAGTTGATCAGTAAAACGATATGACTCTCCCAGTATAGTTGTATATTTTTTTTCGAGCTTGTCTGTTGCATATTTTGAAGCAACTATTTTTGCATATGCAACGCTTGAGACATAATCCTGCTTATCTTCAGGTTCTTTATCATTCCACACATCCATCGAAAATCCGGTATGGGAACACTCTGCCGTAATACCGTGACGGGGAATAACCATTTGCGGAATTAACCGGCGCTTGTTTTCCTGCAGCTTTCTGAACAACGTATCAATCTCTGTCTGAAAATTGTTCAAATTAAACGCGCCGAAGGCGACTGTCGTTACAATTCCCGGCGTCTTTACCAGAAGACTCCTCGTCCATTCTTTTACAAAGGTTTTTAGTTTTACTTCATCTTTAAAAAACAAAAGGGCGTTACCACCACCGATATAACCGACTTCAAACTTGATTTCTTCTTTTTTAATTAAATATTCATCAGGATTTTCTTCCCACTGCATAAAAGTATCGTCGTACTCACTGTTAGAAAAAATATTCCTGACTGTTTCCTGAAGAAAAGATTTATATACCTCTTCTATTAAGTGTGAAGCGCCAATATTTTCCTTGAGTTTATTGCTCCCGAATACGTACCTCTGAATAGAAACGGTGTCAATAAAAACGGCATGAATAGTCATCAAACCATCTCCTTAATCCTGATGGATAAAACTGGCAATATATTCCCTGAGAGTGTTGCTTTTCAGATCATTTTCCCCGAGAACCAAAATATTGCCGGAAGTAATCCCTGTATTGATTTCCAGTTCCTTCTGCAAGTTGTCTCTTTTTGTAACATTTGCGCGTGTAATAAGAATCGCTTTTGCCTCATCACCTCCAATCTGTTTTGTTCTGTGAATGATTTCAAACCCTTTACTTTTACATATATACTTATCGTCGGATGTTGTACAGGAGATACCTATGAGCTGGTATCCCTTTAGCACCGGGACATCAATCTCAAAATCGGTTGTCCATCCTTTCTTATCAATGACCCAGTTTTTTTCGATTTTTATACTTGTATCATCTCTCAATACTTCACCTAAGATAACGTATACATACTCCTCCAGCCATGTTCCGTCAAGGAACCTTATGGCATATTTGCATATGTTCTTGGTTTGAGGAGCTAGAAACTCTCCTTTATCATTAAATATTTGATACCCTTCCGGCATTGACTGAGCTATTGATAACAAGGCTCCCTTTGCGGTATAATTTTTAAGTTCACACTTTAGTTCATTTATCTTTGTTGCCAATTCTCCTACCTTTTTTATATTCTCAAAAAGATTGCGATTGTAGCCTCCGTCGGTTTGAAAATATTCATCCAAACGTCCTTCATCAATCAATTTCCGGAACTTGCAGACAGCTTCTGAAAAATCATGATTATCATCTGTATTTTTCCTTTTAAAACCATGAAGTTTTATGAGTTCTTCAAAGGTAATCTGTACCTCACTCCGCAGATCATTCTGATTAATTATGCCGTTTTCGTCACTGATAATCTGGAAATTTCTCCCGTCGAGGTAAGAAAATGACTTCTTTATATTTTCTACTTGTTCGATAGCACGGTACACATGGGTTCCCATTGCTTTTGTGCCACCCGTGTAATTCAAATGGACGCTGCAATTATTCGTCAATTTCTTTATGAATTTTTCTTTAATATCGTTAAGAATGGATTGTGCATTACTTGCATTTGAGAGGGAGACTTTTTTCAGAGGGAACGATAATTTCCCTTTCCCATTGTGCCTTGTTTGTAGGATTATTTCCAGATTTTCGGCCTGAACGCCGGTTCCTAATTGTCTGATAGATACGGCTTCTTCAGAATGTATTAGCCAGATATTTTGCAGGGCATTATTATCCTTTAAAAAATACTCCGCCACCACAAAATTGGGCAATGGGTTTGTTCCAATAAGGAGAACTAAATCGGTAAAAGGTTCCATTCGTACCCTCCATTAATTTTTGTTGAATGGTAAATTCATTAAAGATTTCCTTCATCTGTCTTTGCCAGTATAAATCTCAAAACTTTTACGAGACCCTGAACCTTTACAAGTGCATCTTTCCAAAAAGACCTTTCGACCAAATCTTCGTGCAGTTTATAATCAGCGTCTGCCGGCAAATCCTTCTCAAAATGTTCCAGTTTTTTTTGTATTTATCCTCAAACTCAAGTACATGCTTTTTCGCCTCTTTTAATTCTTCTTCCTTTTCCTTAAGTTGTACAGACGCCACTTCCCGTATAGCGCCCGCCAATAGTGTATCTCTTAAGTCAGGATCTATTTTAGAAAGTTTATCTGGCACTGTTTTATCATGCAACGCGGAGCAAAGAGTCTCTTCACTCTACAGCTTTTGCGTTAAATTTCCTTTACCAGTAAGCAATAGAATTTGATTTAATTATCACTTTAATAAAGCTTCGATTTCGTTATCTGTGAATCCAAATTGTCGAAAAATGCGCAGTACATATGGTGGCGACAGTTCTCCTGCTCCCATGTCAACAGGAACTACTCTTTTCTTGCCTTCAAAATAGCGAACATATAGTAAATGGTATCCTTTACCTTCTCTATAATATTTACATCCGCCGTTTTCTAATATACGAATGAGCTTTTTGGGTTTAAGAGAAGGTATATCTTTAGGCATGAACAGCTCTTAATTCATATTCTTCAGAAACAGGTTCTTTCCCCTCTACCTTCAAAAATTCATGCAATTCCTTTATAGCGAGAGGAGCGCAAAAGATATCGGTTTCATTTTTATATACATCTTCAAATGAGTCTATGGCCTCTTTTAGTTTTTTTATGGCATCTTCTTTTGTAATTCCTTGTCCTACCAATCCATTTTCGAGGCATAAAGCAACTTGTTGCCTTCCACTTTTCCTTAACACTACTGTATAAAAATCCATTCCTGATTCATCCTCCATTAATACTTTGCCTGATGTTGTTACGCTATACTTACAAAAAATTTAGTCTTTTGCGTTTTCATTTTTAACTCATACAATGCAGGGCGAAGAGGCTCTTCGCTCTACAGCTATTACGTTGAAGATTTTTTACCAGTAGGTGAACGTAAAACGGCTGACAAACTCTTTAAGTATTAGTGGTAGTTCAGCACGGTCTGCTCTTTCTCCCTTCTCAAATATTTTATTTCCAGCCTCGTCAAACCATCCTGGCCATACCTTGCCATCCTTATCTTCCATTTTTTTCGGATTGAATATACCCGGATACGCGCCATTTTCACTGGCTTTAAAAAAATCCAGAACCGGTCTTATAATTCCTCTTGCTTCAACAATATTTTCATTATTAAGGTAAGAAAGCGCCTTCCATGCCCTGGCGCAGTAGCGAAACATGTCAAAGGTTATCTCATTTTGCCGGAAGCTTCTGAAACTAATGGCTGCATCCCAATATTTTCCAGCCACATGGGTTTGCCCCAATTTCTGAAAAAGACGTCCCATAACGATAAATATTAATTGCCACGGATGATGCGATAACTGGGCTGTTTTTTGACCTATTACAGCATCAACATCTTTGGCAAGTGCAGCGTTGTTGTCATAAAATACAAGGACACCCTTTAAGAGCAGGTGAAGTATGAATTGGAATTCCAGTTGCTCAATATTCCCCATGCATTCTTTTAACAGTTGCTTAATATTGAAACTTGCCGGATTTTTTATTTTAAATAATAACCGAAACTCATCTTCATATGCAGACTGGTCTTTTTTGTCTATGTTCAAGTGTGCCCGATAGCAGGTTTGTTGAAAATCACCTTCTCCTAGGTGGACTTTGGCCGATTTGAAACACGCATCGGCGGCGTCATTTTTCTTTAAAAATGCATAATTTTGCGCCAATGATCCAAATATCTTTCCCAATATCTCATTTTTCACATCCTGCCTTCCTGCGGAAGTGAGCGCTGCACAAAGTTTTTGCTCGTTTTCCTTTATTGGTTCCAGATAATGGGTTGCCTTTTCGAAGGAAAATTCATTTGTCTCAACTATGCTTGCCCGGTTAATAAGCTCATGATAGCTTCTGATTTGAGAAACCTCTTTTTGTTCCATTCTCTCAAAGACTTTTATTGCCATCCTCATATGCTTTCTACTCATTGCGACATTGCCGGTGTGATTATAATACCGCAAACATACGTCATGATATTTATATACTATTGGATCCCATACGGCATCAGCGTTGTTACTTTCCGAAATGCTTTCCAGCCTGTTTTTTACCGTTTTAATCAAATTTGCCATCAAATTATCTATCCGGCTGTATTGCCTGTTATTAAGAATTATATCACCGGCTTTTAAAATATTATCGAATTCTACAGGTTCCTGAATATTTCCCAGTGTAGCCATACACTTTTGAAGGGCAGGAACTAACAAAAGGTTGTTGGATGCGCTATGTTTATCCGGTTTCAATCCTATATAATCAGCAATAAACTGGCCTGGCTTATCAAGGTGGTAATTTCTGAGTATATTTTCGGGCAGGTCGTAATCCGATGAGCAATAAAAGAAAATTCTGTCTTCCTTTCCGCCAAAGTTTGTCCGTAACTGACTGTGGAGTTTTTTCATGTCTTGTTTGCATTGCGCCGCAATACCAAATAGCTTATTGCAGATCAGATCGGCAGCCGTCATGAATGGGCTATCCCATTCGGTGTACGGCATCATTCCGTAAGAGACTTTTCTTGCGCACGCAAAGCCCAATGAATCCTGCAAACAGAGCATGATACTCTTTAAATCTTTTTCGTTGATAGCGGTATACCAGAGCTGTCCTGTGGCAGACCTTACTTTCAGATATCCCTGGTTTGAGAGATTCAGGTCATACGCTTTAGGATATTCTATACGCCTGTGCGCCAGTTTTATATCTAACAAAACATTTTCAGAGTCGAAACCAGGATGATAGAATACTATTGCCTTGAGCAGATTTAGCAAAAGGTGGCGATAAAGCTGTGCGCCCGGAGGTTGATTTGCCCCTGCCAAATCTCCCGCGTCGTAAATGAAGACAATTTTTGCTTCGGGCATTTTTGTGTTAAAAAAATGCAACATCTCCTCTTTGAGTTCGTTCTGTTTGCGGCTGTCAATCAATTTATCAACATCTGAGACATGTATATCTGTGACCCTTTCTATCTTTTTAAGGTAAGGTTTCGCCAGGGTTATCATTTCTTCTTTTAGCGTCGCTTCTTTTTCTTTTAATTCAGGAGGAATCACAACCCCGCCTATTACACGTACAGGAGTCTTTCTGCAGGTATCCTCCGGAGGTCTCTCAAAATCTCCGCTTTCATCAATATGGATTTCGTATGTTTTTGTCATTGTTTATCCTTTACCCTGTTGGTAAAGATGAAATAAAAGCCTTATATGTTACTGGAAAGTCGCCACTGCCGATATATCCGGCGTCAAGCGCCTCCATGAGTCATTTTATCAGCGTCTTTTTCCGCACTATGGCACATGTTACGGCAGTGGCAAATCAATCCAAAAAATTAAATACGTATCTCAGGGATGATTTTCCTGATTCCTTCAATAGCCCTTTCCAAAGAATCAGGTTCATTGTGCTTACCAACAATTTTAACAATTCCGGCATCATTTATTATAATCATAGCCTTCGTTTTTTCTTTTAATCTGTTTATTGTTTTCCCTTTGGCGCCAATTAACAGTCCAATCTTTTCTGTAGGGATTTTTACCTGTTTACTACGGTATACCGCCCTTTTAATTGAAAGATTTATAGTTATGACATCATTCTCTATTATTTTTTTTATATTTTTGATCATGACTTTAACTTTTTGTCCTATTTTAAGGAAATCATCGATTTTTTCTACATGCTTATAATCTACTTCCCATATATCAATGCATCCACCGGCACCATTTTCTAACTCCGCAAGGGCAAATGTTTCATTAATCTTAATGATATTCGCTTCCTGAATACTCCCTACCGGATATTTTTCTACAAGATATTCATAGGGAACTAACATAGTCAAATCTGTCATGGAACGACCTTGCTTATCCTCGTATTGCCTCATAACACGGACTTGAACTTCCTGCCCTTGCTCAACTACTTCGGTGGGATGTGCTAGTTGTTTCCATGAGAGATGTTTTAAAGAAATTTTGCCCATACCTCCCCTGTCAAGGCTGACAAGCACAGAATTATCATAGATTCTGAATATTCTGCCTTCAACAAGTTCGCCAGGTTTATATTCCGGCACACCAACCCTGCTGCCTTTTTTGTGTTTAGCATTTTGTACGCATGCCGGATTGTACACCTCTATCTGGTTTGATAACCGGTAAAGCGTTTTTATCTCTTTTCTATAAAGAGGTTTATCGCTGATTTCCAGCAGTTTATCTCTTGTTGCAATAGTCATAGGCAGTGTTGTGTGAAGCTTTTCTGTCTTTTCAACCCAAATCACTCCGCATCTGGCTTTTTCATTCTCGATAAATTCCACAAGGCCATCGGGTCTGGGATAAATAAATACACTTGCTTCTCCCGTGACTCCGCCTATCTTTACCGAATATCTCTTACCCACTTCATATATTGTGGAATCATCACGTTTTTTCTTTAGGAGGGCCGCATGGCAAATTCTTGTTGGCAGAGAAAAGCCTTCGGACTCTGCAAAGATTGAAAAATATATTTTGTATCCTGCTATCAGAATCACTTCCGCTTCTATTCCACTATGACGAATAGTTTTTAATTTTTCGTGCACCTTTTCCTCATCAACCGGCAGCAGCGTAAGCTCTATCCTCCCACCCTGTCCATGTTCCACGATCATCTCAAATTGCATATTGAGCATGAAACAATCAACCAGCTCCCACTGATCAACAAAGGTCAGCCTGTCAGCCTCAACGGTAAATTCTGCTCCTGACCGCATCTCTTTTACCGTCAGCGCTTTTTCTCTGCCATTGCTGAGTTCACGTACACCCAGAACCTTTACCGTTACCCTTTCGTTCGCCTGCAAAAGATTTTTTGTGTCATTTTTCTTATTTTCTGGCTTATAGTCTTCCAGAAGTATTAACGGCTGGTTCGGATCGGTAAAGTCATGTTTCACCACTATGCAGGTATCTATATTCGGATCGCAATTACCTTGCCATTTGTAATATGGCGTAATTTTCTTTGCCGCCTTTATCTCATCTGTTTCAATACGTGCAGGGTTTATTTTGTCATTTGAATCTTCTCCTGCTTCGGTTGCTGGAGTATCCGGCACAGTGCAGGTAGCATTCAATTCTTCGCCGTCATAATCCGCATCATCGTCTGCCGCAATATCGAACGATAGAAATGGTTCATCTTCTGTCAGATTATAGGTTATCCTTCCGGCAGATTCATCCGATAACCCTGCTGTTGCGCTAATATCGTGAGACTCTTTTTCAAAGGGCTTTTCTTCGCAATCAATCTCGCCTTCTTCAATTACCGGATCCAACGGCTCCGGGTACTTTATTTTGCTGCCTGCAATGATATTCCCCAGGGCATCTCTTATTTTTTTGTAGCATGCCCCAAGCGGATAATCCACATCAAGAAACAACCTGCGTCTGTACATACCAGGCTGTAATTCTTTCTTTGCTTCAAGAATCTTTGCAATCCTGCGCGCCAACTCCAGCGGTTCGCAATTGCGCAGCTCCGGCCAGTCTGCTTCTAACCTTACAAGCATTGAAAGCTGGAGGGATTTTATGATACCTTTTCCATCCTCTTTTCTCTCATTTACTTTCCTCTTAAGCGCAATAAAACAACCGGGAGGGTTTTCTGCGAAAATGGAATCCCCGCCAATAATAATCTCATATTCACTTTTACCTGACAGCGGTCTGATTATCCCATTATCATATTTATAGATAAAATCTTCAGGCAAAGACACCGCAAGGATTATGCGCAGGCGATCGAGCAATCCAAAATTTACCGGACGGTCTTCATCCGATTTCTTTCCCACAGAGAGCATCTCAAGGTATTTGTCGCGCATTGGGATGGCTATTTCTTCGATCTGCTTGCCTTCAATAAAGAATAACCGGCATCGATACTCCTTTTCCATAGCATCTCCGGCTTCCGACCAGATGGAGAATATTTTAAGCAGAAGCTCCATGTCGTCCTTGCATGGTTCTGCTATTCTTTTAAGGGAATTCTCAAATGTCTCTTTTGATTCAAAATCCCACGTATTGGGATTCATAAGCATGCCGTTTTTAAGCCCCATATTCAACACTGTTGCAAGGGTTGCCATTTCAAGGCCGCAGGCATACCGGTCTGCCATGATTAATTGATCTGCGACAGGAACATCCGTTGCGAAGGAATCGAGTTCCAGTCCGTAATCAGTAAGGTCGCCTTCCCCATCCAGGGCATTTAAAGTCTTTAATGTTTCAGCGGAACGTTTCAGTTCCGATTCGCCGGGTTTTTGAATCCATTTGAACTCATTTTCATCCAGCAGGTTGTCGATCCCAGCTTTTTTTGCCTTGAGCATCACCTGATCAAGTGAAGACCTTTGTATTTCCGGAGTAGTATGGTGAAGAAATTCCTTCTCAAACTGATCGTCTGTATAAAGCATGTGCGCCTCACCGTCCCGGACACGGCCTGCACGCCCCCATCGTTGCCTGCATCCTGCCTGGCTGTGAAAAATAGCCGGCAGCCTGGTTGCAGAAAGTTCGCTATCCCATTCGGACTGGTTGATTAATCCGCTGTCTATTACGTAAACAATGCCGTCAATAGTGAGCGAGGTCTCGGCTACGTTTGTGGATATGATTACACGGCGGTCGGTAATTACTTTATCAAATGTAGTTTGATCGATGCTGTTCAGTCCGTCATGAGTAGTGAAAATAATCTGATGTTCATTTGTGCAAATATTTGTTTGATCCGGTTCCGGAACGATTAATTTCCACTGACTAAGGTTGATCTCCTTAAGTTTCGCATTCTTTTTTATTTCTGCTTCGTATATTTTTTCAAGTTCCTCAGGAGCGTCCTTTGCCGATTTATAATCGAGCAGGAGGGCTAATATCTTAAGTCCATTGCGCATATCATGGCTGCACAAAATTTTTAAAATCTTTTTGCAGATAACAGTTGTCATTTTTTCAAGCGCTCGGTCGAGGCTCTCTTGCGGCAGGTCTTTGTATAATGGATATACTTCAATTTCACGTTCCCTCAGGTCACGTTTTTTAGTTATCTCTTCTTTGATACACTTTACACATTCCTCGATAGGCCCTGCACCTGTCAGGAATCCCAGTATATTGCCTTCACATTTATCCCCGTTCTTGATTGCGGTCAGGATATCCAACACCCTGGCGGCCATTTTCTTAACGACCTCTTTTTTCAAATATTTACTATCTTTGCCTAACTTTTCGTCATGAACGGGGAAAAAAGCCTTAACCGTATGTTGTTTAGTGCCTCTGAACTTGAGCATACCCACCTTTTCAGGGCCGCCAAAATGATTTTGAAACAGTTCGGCATTGATTGTAGCACTGGCAATGATAAGTTTAAGATGCGGAAAACGGGGCAATAATTTCTGCAGCAATCCAAGTATCAGGTCTATATTAAGACTTCTTTCATGGGCTTCGTCTATCATAATGACACTCAGGTTTGATATCTGGCCGCTTACAATCCAGTTTATCAAAGTGCCGTCCGTTACATATACCAGCTTGTTGCGCCAGTCAGAAGCCGGCTCGCCGCGGTGGCGAAACCCGACATCAAACCCTGCGCCAAGACTCGAACCATGCAGATCCCTTGCAACGAACTCCGATATGCTCCTTGTAGGCTGAGTCCTGGGCTGCGTGATTACTATTTGACCGTAACGGGTAAATATATCCTGCGGTATGCCGTCCGGCGGAACCATCAGACGGTATGGCAGGAATGTGGACTTGCCGCTGCCGGTAGGGCCGACCACGACAACCACCTGATATTTCTGCATCGCACTGATGAGCATACGGATATCATCGTCATTGATGCCAAACTCAATGTGAGAGCCAGGCCGTCCGAATTTGGCTTCTATCCTGACCTGTTCATGCTCCCTCTTTGGATGCCAGAGCTTGCCAAGCCGGCCAGCTCTCAGGTTTTCAGTGGGGCTGCGGGGCAGTCTTGCCTTTACCGGTATTTGCGGAATGCCAATAGCCCTTGCTTCCCTGCTATGCTGCCTCCTGCATTTGGGGCAACGCTCAGGGCGTGAAAGCCCTCGCACGCTTCCGCTCTGCAAAGACGCTTCAGAGTAACCGAATTCTATACCGCAATCTTTACAATGACACTTAAATTCATAAGCCATACATTAACACCATGGGTTGCCTTTTTCATAGTTATCGTCTTTTTTTCTGTAATAATAGGGAATAACCGTCAATTGCCTGTTTTTCTGAGTTTTTAAGAACTGTATCAATCCCCGGTAAAAACCTATTACAGCCGTTTCCAGGCCTGTCTGGTAAAGATGTATACAAAAAGGTTTATTTCTCAGTTCTTCTAACAACTCAACTGTCCTTGCCGTGCATATAGCATCCGTTTCGGCAAAAGGACGGGGAACAGATACCTCCCTGTTTCTAAACCACGCCATATCGACATGGCTATCCATTGCAAGATGCCTCATACTAATCAGTGAGACTTTCAACGGGTCATTATCTGACAACTCCTCATGACTTGTACGTATTAAACACCGTAAAGGAAATGGCGCTGCTTCAGACCCATCCATATATATGACCCGAATGAGTCCTTCTTCCTGGTCAGGATTTTCCTTATAAACATATTTATTGAGGGCGTCAGTAATTACTGGATGGGGTTGATTACTAAAGTTTACTCCTACTCCCGTTTGCAATGCTTTTTCAATCTGAGACGTGAGTACCTCCAGCATACCCTGCCGCTCTTTCGGGGTAAGCGTATCCTCCATATCAAATCCAACGTTTTCCTTTGACAGCGTGTGGATAGTATGCATGGAAGTTTCAGGAATGGTTAATGAAATGTTGCCTGCTGCATTTCCCATGCTTAATAATTCTTTTCCATTTGACACGAAAAATTGTATTGCCTCTATTATCCCTGCCCCTTTTCCCTGCGCGCTGGAAAAAAAATTAAGTCGTTTAATAACATCTTCATGGTCTGAAATGGCTGCCACTTCAGTAATTTTTTGAAATTCGCTTATCTGCTCCGCAATCTTATCAGGCGGGAAAAAATTGGCGGCAATTCTTGAAGCAGAGGCAAATGAAAGCGTTTTATCATCTGTATAAAGCAACCGTAACATCGGCAGATAGCATTCGCTTAAGACCTCTTTCTCCATATCTTCCTTAAAACGGGAAATGGCAGCCTGAATCCTGCGGCAGCATAAACGATAACGCATCCATTCGTCCGCAAGATTAACTCCTTTTTTTAAGCGGCGTTCAATAGCAAGGGCATCTTTGACAAAAAATGAGATATCTGCCAGGGGATCATCCTGCCTTTCCCAATATTTTTGCGGCAAGAGATAAAGATGTAATTTTGAAGTGTTCATTCGTGTTATTGCCGCATAATCCTCACAGACTCCATACGGCGGACAACCTCCTGGTCCAGTTGATTAATAAAGTCGGGGCAGATAATGAGTTTAATTTCTTTATCATTAAACTCGCCGGAGATACTTGCAATCGTTTCCGGTGCGAGTCTTTTAAAATCGGCAGGATACATTATACAGACCGGACCCGAATGATTCAGTCTTGTTTTTAGTTGCAATTCATGCGCCTGTTTCAAATCGTCGCACCACCTTAACTCAATGTCATCGAAATCATACGCCCTTGGCAATACTTTCAAACACTCCCCCGGCTTTATTTCCAGGGTTGAGCCTTCCTGATAAAGCCAGGGGACTATAATTGTTCCATCTGTATTATCAAAATGATATATTTTTGCACAAACCTCCGGATCGAAAATGATTTCCAGCTCTCGTTCGTCATCTTCCAGTTCCATGATTACGTTTTGTTCATCATACTCACGACTCTTCAATTTCCTGTCGAGATATCCGCCCATAAGCGCCGTGCGGCAACACACCAAATCGTAATAGAAGAGATGCCAGGCTTCCGGGGTAAAACTTCCTTTCAGAAGGGATTCAGGATGACTGCTGCTGAAAATCAAACTCTCAATCTCCTGCTGTGTCCAGACGCCACGATGAACTGCGTATGCGACACTCATGGCTGATAACTTGCCGGATTCATCCATCATAATGATTTTTTCCCGAAGTTCCTGATTAAATTCAGAGAGGGCAAGATAAAGCTCCTTTGATTCTTTTGGGGTAATGCCACCCTCGGAAATATGTGTAAAATCAATACCCAGCCTCTTTGCCAGAGTATGCAATTCGAATGGTATTCTTCCGCCTTCCACATTTTTAGTAAAGCGTACCTCCATTGATCCGCCGGATTTGTAAGCATCTGACAAGATAATAAGCGCCAGCGCCCGACATCCGCTATCGGCTTCATACTCAGGTATCTCCGCCGTCAGGAACAGGTCAACTTCATGGCGGTTATACAACTTGTCATGCCTGACAGCCGTAATACCCAATATAACATCCTGTACGCAAAAACGATAGGGTCTCCATTTATGGCTTCGGGGCAACTGGCCGCCAGCCTGATGGTCATACCGAAAACCCTTATTTTCCATGTGCCATTCAAGCCGTTCCAGTCCTTTTTTCCACCATTTCCAGCTATAAATAGTACGGTAGAGATAGTCATCAAAATCTTCATGAGTTTCTATTGTTTTCTTCGAACCGGGCAAATTGCCATCCCATATAACGACCTGTGAAGATGATATGCCAACATCGTTATCACAATACAGACAGGCAAACCTGTCTTCACCAAGATCCTGGAAGGGAAGAAGATTCAATGGGAATCCAGGGTCTAACAGGCGCAATAATTCGGTAAGACCGGTGACGGAAAGTTCCGCAGGTTCATCGGGAGAATAGCCATAAATATGTATGTAATCCGCCTGGAACACACCATATTTTTTTATAAATGTCCGGTAAGGAAGCGGCAATTTCAGATTTATGTTGTTTTCTATATCAGAGATATCATTTTCAGTAAGCGGTTCTGAAGTTTTGATATCCTGTGAAAATCCTTGCAGTATAAGTGATAACTTGTTTTTCATAAGAAATAACACCTTTTGGATACGATAACGCTGTGCGCTAAGAAACGTCTATATATTCATGAATTTCAATAGTATTCTTTCCTTTTTCTTCCAGTTCCTTATTCAATTCGCATATTGCCTCTTTTGTTTCCGAAGTAAACTGATTATTCGTTACTATGTGATATTCATGGATACTTCCGGACATGATTTTATCTGCAATAACTTCAAGTTTTGTATTACTTATACCACAACTTGAGCCTGCCTGACGGTATTTAAAATCGACGCCGATATTCCTTTCACCGCGATGTATAATAATATCAGGCTGTTTGGGTTCCTCCGGTGTGAATAAAAAAGTTTCCAGGATAGTAGTCATGGCGTCAGCGGGATATTGTGAAGAAAGGTGTGAGCCAATTGAAAAGATATCGCCTGAGCGTAAAAATAAATTATTATTCGGGTTACTCAATAATTGCGATATTGCAACTATCTTATACGCAAGGCTATTTACCGTTTCTAATTTCCATGAGTTGTCTTTAATATGATTAAAGACGTTCAAGGCTCTTTTGTTCTTGCAGGCTATATTCTTCAGTGCATTTGGTAAGGCTTTGGCATATTTGTCTGATAATTTTGAATTACCAAGTGCACGGATTAAATGCTTAGAATTTATTTGTGGAAGTTTTAATAAATACTCTAACGTTTCATTTTGTAAACCTAACGACTGTGCACGGTCTTTGAATGCTTTCAGAATTTTTGTTGCCTGAGTAGAAGAAGTACTGGATTTTATACTTGATTTGATCTGGTGATAATCTTTTTCAGTAATATGAAGCGTACAGCCCATGTATTATATTATCCTCCACGTGGGTTCATGTTACAAACATGAACCCGCCTTGTGGTGCATTTCAGTACTGCGAACGGCCTAATGTATGCCCAAATCCCACCGCCTTCAAGGGATATTGGTGTATCATATAAACATCTCCGAAGTAAAAAGTCAAGCCATATTTGCACGTAGCGTTACTCATCGGTTTTTTCGCAAACCGATGCTTTTTCACACGCCTCTGCAGGTTCAGGTTTGTGACCTGAACCCTTGTGTTTATTCGGGAAATAACGACAGTTACAAGTAGTAGCGAAATCGCTGTTTCAGCGGAAGGAGCAATATAAAAGACAGGGAGGTTCAAATTGCAAATTTGAACCCGCAGGAAATTGTATCAAAAGCGTCCTGTCCTGCTTGTGATATTTCCAAATCGAGCTGCCTGTCTGCATGCTGTCACACAGCACAGGCAGGCGCAGACAGCGGAACTTGAGGTTTGTGAGCAAGGCTAAAGGCCTTGCCCTACGGTTTTAAATCAATCGTTCAGGCTGGGTGTATTTTCTCATGCACCAAAACCGAAACAGACGCTGATACACAAAATGTACGAGACACCCTTATTGATGTAATTGCAGTTACTATAAAAACTCATAAATCTTTTCGCAATTATAAAAGTATCTAAAACGGCCGGAATAAAGAAGTAGGGCAAGGCCTTCAGCTTTGCTCGTTTCAATCACTTGTTACTTGTTAACGTAATTATGCATATTTTTACGCCGGCAGAATTGCTTTTATCTCAATATTTGCCATAAAGCATGAGTACGATAAAAAAAATTTTTTCCTGCACCATAATGCATAGTGCGCCTGATAAATAAAACAGACTCGAAAAAGATTAGCAGTTGATTAAATGAGCCCAAACTTTTATACTGTTGCTTCTACTGCGGTTTCAGTCAGAAACCTGAACCTGCGAAAGTACCGCTTTTCGTAGGGCAAACCCTTTAGGTTTGCCTGGCGGTGTATACAGACCATACAGAAGGCAAGGCTAAAGCCTCGCCCTACGTTTTCTCAGGATACCGGGAGTATTCACAATTTTTAACAAATTAATGTAACTTTACAAAGAAAGGAGGTGTTAAATTTTATGGATAATGAACAAGGAGAAAAGAGCGGGATTGATGCTGTGAAAGAGATGTTCGACATGGTATCTCTTCCACCTAACGACAAAAAAGCCGGAGACGGCATAGATATTCCTTGCAAAATATCTTTGATTGTCAGAGAAACAGGAAAAATAATAAATCCGAGACGTCGCCGGTAAAACAACCATAAAAGACTGGTAGGATGCAATTACCATGTAATATTAATCCTTTCTCTGCACGAGGCAAACCTAAAGGGTTTGCCCTACGAAAAAGCACTCTTCCCTTTGCGGGTTCAGGTCTGTGACCTGAACCCGCAAAAATTAACCTCACGGAAGAGTATTAATAAACTTTAGCAACAGGGGTATTCTCCATTAATGTACTATCCACCTTCGGGCATTGTTTGCCGTTGGTTAACGTCCGTACTTCTCTCGTGAGATATTGTTCCAGTTCTTTTATGGTTATCCATTCGTCATTATCAGCATTGGCTTCGCCTTTTAATCCTTTAATCAGACAGTGGGTAAAAACCCCGCCATTCCACTTTGTGTCTTCCTGCGAATACCCCTCAGCGCTCGATGCTGAAAATGTGGCAACGCCCGGCGTCGGATGCTTACTTAATTCTTTCACCAGACTATTTATCCTGTCATTGAGTTCCCGCACCTCCAGCCCCCTTCTTGTGTAGCGTTCAGACAATCCGCTCAATCCTGAGTGGCAGGCGTCAAGATACAATATAATTTTTCCCGCTTTTATATCGTTGCGAATAATATCGGTGAGTTCATTATCAAAAAGCGCCGTGCCCCGGAGGTTGTTTGTGTCGCTGTCGTAGCACAGGCAATAGAATCTGCCGTCGGTATCTATTATTCCATGCGTAGCAATGTATATTTCCACTGTGTCTTCCTTTGTTGCCCTCCCCATGAATTTGGTTAACGCCTCTATAACTCCCGCCCTCGTGGCGCGTGAGTCGGTGAGAAATTTTATATGATTACCCTGTATTTTCCCTCCGTTTTCTGATCTGAGAAATCGATAGAATCTCTCTGCATCACTTGCCGCATATTTCAGATTATATTCCTCATTGAAAAAATTACTGATACCGATTACCACCGCATAGATATTCCCCAGTTTCATATTTCTTGTAACTTTTATAATCTTCTCCGTTACAAGATTGTTTCTGTCATTGCCTGTTATTTTTATCTCATTTTCTCCGGAGGACAGAAAAATGTGTCCGTCAAAAACCGTTTTTCCCCCGTATTCCTCCTTTTTAATTATCAGGTTTTTTTCGTTCGTAAAATCTTCACTTGCCGGGACAACCCTCAAAGGCTTATCATTTAGATATACGGAAAGTTGCTGCACCGCATTCCCTCTGCCAAATGTAACAATGCTTCCGTGTAACGAGATGGCGGCGTCTGTAGTTTGTGAATTGTTGTGCGGATAATTAATATACAGCTCCGGCGGTATAGCGCTGACCGGCGCAGTGAATCCTTTTCCCGCTCCCTCGCCTGCGGGTTCCACCCTTTGCACCATTGCCGTTTGCTCAACGATCTGATACGAATATTCCTTAACAAGCGGCGGAAATTCTTCCTGAGTTATCTCTATCTTTACCGGCATGGTTCCTATTTCAGTATTTCCTTTTACAAGAAAAGTAACATCCTTAAATTGGCTTTCGCCCGCCTTCACAATCCCTATTATTTCTTCCTTCTCAAACGATATATCTTTGCGATACACATGAAATCTCATTCGTACTCCTGTTGCATCAAGGGTGCCATTGTTTGTTACATTCACCCTGAATCGTGGCCATGAGTTTCGGGATATTTTATCCTGCGAACCTTCATTAAGAAGGACGGAATCACACTGCAATTCTGGTATTTTTACCGTTACAGGAAACGTGATTGCCTTTGATATTCCGGGAAAACCTTCCTGATACAAAGCAATATCAAGTACCAATTCAGAATTCCCATAAGAACGACTTATTGAAACCGGTATATTTACGGTGCGGCCTGAACTGCCAGGTAATATGGCGCCTATAGCATTATCATAATATCCTACGCTTGCACCTGATGTTTTAGGAACAATCAGCATAGTTACCCCTTCTGCAACATTTTTTCCGCTGTTTGCCGCTGTAATTTTTAAAATGTATGACATGCCGTTTTCCAGGGCGGATACCTCTTTACCGAAGGCGTCGGTAATTTTGTATGAGCAGGAAAGGTTCGGTTTAACCGGTTCAAAAGGAACTGAAAAATCCTTTTTTGTTGCAATTCCCCGCACATCAGTTGCTGTTATTGTATAAGTAATTTCATTTTGAAAAAAAGTACGCGGTATTTTAAATGCAAGCGTGGCTTTTTCTGTCATATAGGGGTCTATAAATGTTAAAACATCCTTTTCCTTCATAGCTTCAATGCCAGGAGAGGTATTGCTCAACCGAACCGCTGTCTGTAATGCCTTGCCCTTCCCTTCGTTTTTAAGAAATACGTGCAGTTCTATTGTTTCGTTATTCTCAGGGATGCCGTCGCCATCGCCTATTGCAAGTCCGGAGGCATCATTAATAATGCACGACGTAAATAACAATACCGGTTTAATCAGCTCTGCCGTGAGAACCTGAAGCTCGATGGGTCTTGAGCTATATCCCCTTTTTTCATTTGCTTTAATCAAAAAAGAAGCCGCCCCTGATGAAATATTAATATCCGCCTGTACGGGAATGCTGATAGTTTTTGATGCGCCACTATGGAGGTCGCCAATTGAAATTGTTTCCGGAAAGGTAATATGGGGAAATTGCGAATTACAACTGATGCTTACGTCAAAAGCAGTGCCTTTCCCCTCGTTTGTTACTGTGGTATGGATTATTGATTCCTCACTGGCGTCTAACTTATTATTAGGGATGATGGAAGCGCTGTCCGAATACTGTACCTGAACGACAAGATTTGACGGCAATGTTTGTCTCTCCAGCTCTTGTTTCTTTTGGAAATTCAATAATTCAACATAACCATCGATGGGATTGGGATGATGCGTTAAATAACTACTTAATTCCATGAATACATCTCTGCTGATTTTTGTCAGGGCATCGCTGTAGTTTGTATTAATCGCATTGTTCTTTCTTTCCCGATAACTTCTATTGTCAGTAACAGTATACGAGATCGCGGTCGACCCTCCAAAGAGAGGTATTAATGTTTCTCTTTTTCGGTCTAACAATTTTGCCCCGCTATTACTGCTTCCCGATACATTTATTGGGATACTATCAAGTACTTCTCCATTTGATTTTAAAATTTCCACTTCTGTTTTAAAATTCAGATTAACGAAACTCGTACTTTTTTGTGTAAAATCAGTAAAACCCTTTGGAATAAAGTTAATAAATAAATCGTACTGATTTTCACCGGTATCGGAAGAATTTATAAAATTCACTTCCTGAAAAATACAGGGGAAGAAGTCTTTGCATCCTGCAATTAGCGTTCTTAGTGGGAAATAGCTGTAATAGTTGTTTCCTCTGCTACGGAAAGACATATTATTGTCTTTTTCCGGGATAAATGATAAATGTTCTATGTTGTTTGTAATAACAGCAACTCGAAGCGGGTATTTCTCATGATTTTTTACGTTTGATAAATCCTGTTCGGTAAGAGGGGTATGCAGCGTTGCGCATCCATTGATATAAACAATGCATAACAGAAGGAAAAGAAAAGGGATATTGTAATGTAGTACTTTGTTTTTCACTCTTGGAACGTATCCATATTAAATAAATACTAAAACAAATGAACTAAATGGAATCGATGCCTTCATACGTTATCAGTCATTCTATGATGATTCAACGGTTCAGAATTTCAAAAGTAGGGCAACCCCTTCAGGGTTGCTGTTCCCCGAGTTTTGCATAAGACGCTCTTTCAGGCAACACAGTAACAATCAAAATATCCGCTCTATTGAACAAGCAAGGCTAAAGGCCTTGCCCTACATCGCAAAAACGGATAAATGTACCGAAGGATTAATCTAAAGGTTTAGCTGTTGTTAGACAGGATAAACAGGATTTATATTGGAGTTTGCTTTATTAGGCTTTCTATGGCACTGATTCCAATTCTATTTTCCCGATTCTTGACAGGATTTTAGGACGCATATCTTTGATCGTTACATAAACCACCTTGTCACCGTGCGCTTCCATATCCTTTCCCATTTTAAGATTAAATTCTTTCAATTCCTGATCAAATTCAGTCAGGAGTATAATTTCCGCATCCATTGGAATTTTTTCTTTAATTTCCGGATGCTCAAATAAATAACGGCTAAACTCTGCGCTGATTTCAATATTTCGTTCTATCATTTCTTTTTCTTTACTCATCCTTTTTCTCCAAAAAATTCTCTTTATAATATACCCAATTAGATTTCAAATCATTCTTTAGGCGGGTTCAAATTTGTAACTTGAACCCCACGTTTTATGCTGTTCCCGCCAGCCAGTTGTATTTTATACTGCCACCTTCAACATTGATTCTAGCAGAGGCAGGTTTCAAACCTGTCTCTGCATCCCTTATTTCTATTCCAAAACGTAAACGTAGGGCAAGACTTTAGCCTTGCCTTTTGTATGGCGCATGCACCGCGAGGCAAACCTAAAGGGTTTGCCCTAGCCCTACGCCGTGGTCACAGATAAAAAACCGAAGGATTTAATCTGCATTTTTTTTGCAGGTAATCGTTGGGATATACCGTCTGTTTTATTTTTCATACTAAAAGAGCTTATTAACTACCTTCATAAAATCCGCAAAATCACCGATATCGTTTCTTGCGTATTCCAGAATATTTCTATCCTCAATTTCCCAATAGCGGTGAATAAGCTTGTTTCTGAATTTTACCATTTTTTTAAGCCTCACACTTAAGTTTCCTTCAAGGATACCTTCTTTTTCAAGGACTTCAAAACATTCGCCAAAAGAAGACACGCCTTTGTTAAATTTCTTTGCTGCAATATGAGCGCAAACACTTCCCGTTGCTTCGATTGTCTGCAGGAGATAGTATTTCATTGCAGCCATATTTTCCTTTTTCGACCAGAACTCATTATCAGGCAGATGTGATAATCTCCGAATTTCCTGAAGCGCCTCATTCATTTCTGAAAACCTGTTTTTGATCTTTTCCTTATCCAGTTCCATACTTTTATCTTATTCAGGGATTAATTCTTTTAGTGACAGAAGGGAAATATATTCATTCGATAAGGCGTCAAGAGAAGTATTTTCTATCAAATCCGTAAGCAATTGATCATCCCTTGAAAAGAGAAGTATGCCGTCTCTGAATACACTTGTCAAAAAAGATGAGGGGGCATAGTTCAAGACTTTACAATCAAAAATATCAAAAGGCATACTGCACTCTTGCGCAATTTTTTGAGAAAGTTCGCATTCATAATCAAATACATCTTCTTTATTCATATTTTTAACATAAGTCCCAATATCAATATCTCTGAAAGAAGGGGCATTTATAACAGACCCGAAAATAAAAGCAAAGACAATTTTATCTTCTCTTAAAAGTATGTTTTTAATTACCTCTGTAATTTTTTTACGTTGTGAAAAATTAATTGTCATACATTGATCCATCGGTTCCCTTTAATCTTAAAAGATAGTTCATTGCCATTTTAAATAAATATTTAAATAAATATTAATTTGCCCTACGTACTGCAAAGAATTCATCGTTCTTGCCATACTATTTTAGGCTAAGAAACCCGCCCTGCAAACACGGTAACACCATCTCAATTGCGCGGGTTCAAATTTGTAACTTGAACCCCATATTTTATACTGCCACTTTCTGCATTTTTTCCCGCAGAGACAGGTTTCAAACATGTCTCTACTGCCCGTATTTCTATTCCAAATCGTAAACGTAGAGCAAGACTTTAGCCTTGTCTTTTGTATGGCGCATGCACCGCGAGGCAAACCTAAAGGGTTTGCCCTACGTTACTGCAAGAAATTTCATCGTTTTGACAAAATATTCGTCAGGTAAGAAACCCGCCCTGCAAATACTTTAACAACACAAATGTGAAAACTGAATTTATTTGACTATACTTTTGATTTTCATTTCACGGATGTTGAGCGTGATACTCCTTCAGTCGCCTGTATATTTCCTGAAAATACTTTTTTTCGGCAGGCAATGCCGTGCCCTACATTGTGCTAATCTGTGAAAATCTGTGTAATCTGTGGATTATTTTTATCCCTCTTTGTGATTACTAAATCATGGATGTTTCATTTGATCAGCCATTTCCATAACGGCAAATAATGTATTTCTTTTCCGCCAAATGTTTCCTTTTCTTCATAGTCCCATGTAAGCACCGTCAGGTTATCACACGCCGTCTCGTCCGCTACTTTGCTAAGGGCAGTTATCTCTCTCTTTTTCGTTTTATCGTTATCAACGTTGTAGCATATCTGGAGCAACTGACTCACCCTTAACCCTTCCTTGATAGCAAAGTCCACTTCCTTGCCGTCCCTGGTTTTGTAATAATAAGGTATCTTTTCTCTTCTCATGAGTTCTATAGCCGCCATGTTTTCAATCAACCTTCCTTCATCAGGGGCTGTCTTGAACTTAACCGCATGTATCACACCGATATCATAGGCATAGACCTTTTTAGGGCTTTTCATCTGCTCCTTGACCTTTTGGGAAAATCTCTCAATACTGAATACCAGGAACGCCTCGCTAAGATAATCGGTATAGTTTTCCACCGTGTGCACGCTTTTAAAATCAAGGGCGTTTTTGAGCCTTGTGTAGGAAAATTCATTTGAGTGATTAGTGATCAGGTAGAGGCCCAGATCGTGGAGTTTTCCGGCATAACGGATATTGTATCTCTTTACGATATCTTTAAACAAAATACTCTCAAACAGGGTAGAAACGTAGCTTCTGGGATCAATGTTCTTTATCAGAACTTCAGGATATCCCCCTTTGTCCAGATATTCGTTCAGGAGGTTAAGGATTGATCCCTGCCGTTCTTTCATGTCCAGGGTTTCATCTATTGCAAAATTTCTCGCTCTAAGGAATTCAGAAAAAGAAAACGGGAATATCTGAAACTGGATATGGCGTCCTGTCAGGTGGGTAGCAAGTTCCCTGCTCAACAGGCGTGAGTTTGATCCGGTGATTACGAGATTAAACCCCTTGCGGTGAAGTCTGTTTATGAAGAGTTCCCAGTTATGGAGGTTCTGAATCTCATCAAAGAGAATGTATTTTGTCTCTCCATACACCTGCCTGATAGCTTTCAGGAGGTTGTCATAGTCAGAGACAACAAGAAGCCTCTCATCGTCGAAGTTCAGATAAGCAAAATTCAGCCCTTCAAGCATCTGTATTGCGAATACGGATTTGCCAGCCCTTCTTGGCCCAACAATGACCTTGATGAGGTTATGACTCATGCTCTTCCTGGCTTCCGGCAGTCCTTCTCTTTGAACATACTGTGTTCCAAGCAATTCGTCCCGCTCCGCCTTGTGGCTTAGCACGATATCTTTCATCTTTGCCTCATTAATTATACTTACAGCGACTTTTTGATGGAGAGCGAAGCGACACTTCGCCCGAACGAAATAATTGCTTCGTTCTACAGCACAGCTTTGAATTCCCTTAACATTAAGCCAATCATACTGCACAAAATAACAGTATTTTGTGCAGTATGATTGATTATATGCTCAAACAATAAGATTTTACAGGAGAATTTGTACCGGATAAAAAACTCCTGCTTTTGAAAAAGCTGTGGGGTCTTTCATTAGAAGGTTTTTATCAAGCGAAAAAGATTTCCCTGTTTTTCCTTCGGTCTTCATCTGTCTGGTATTGTTGTGCCGTATATGCTGCCAGTTTTTATGCTGTTAACGACCTTCATTGGTCTTCTGATAAACCAAGTAAATATTTCATGGCACATCCGATGAAAAGAGAAAATAAACATATTGAATCAATAAAATGCCGGTATAATAAATCCATTCCGAACTGCCTTATTTACCTATTTCTACTCCAAATCGTAAACGTAGGGCGAGGCTTTAGCCTTGCCTTTTGTACGGTATATACACCGCCAGGCAAACCTAAAAGGTTTGCCCTACGTTAAAACAAAAAAACTTCATGGTTTTTACAAAATATTCGATAAACATTATTTCATTTTTTTATATTAAAAGGGTTTATTACCTGCCATCAAAAATCTGTAGAATTTCCGTTATCAGTTTATTATACATTTTTTGGTCTTTTACTTTTTCTTCTTTTTCTTCTTCTTTTTCGTTTTCTTTTTCTTCTTATTATTGCTTTTATTTCCTTTTTTCGTTTGCTTTGATTTTTTACTCTCTACTTTTGTATTTTTTTCTTCTCGTTTTTCATCGTCTTTGTCTTTTCTGCCAAATGAATAGGATTTTGAATAATGAGTTGTTTCTCTTGATTTTGAAATTTTTACAGGTCTTTCTTCAATCATTCTATTATATATAGGTTGTATGCTCATATTTTTAGTTGAAGAAGCTTGCTGTAGGTTTGCTTCTGTAACTAATGTATCGGTGGGCACTTCTTGCACTATATCATTTGAGTTTACTGTTTGTTCCCCCTTTGGTTTGGTAATTGTTTTAAAAGGGGTTATAGAATATTTAGTAAAAGAGTTTTTTTTAATAAGATAAGCAGTAACCTTTGGATACTTTTTGTCTGGGTATCTTGCGTCCCAATCCTGTATGTATCCAACATAGTTACCGGGTACATTCTTGTCATCAGTCAACCAGATTCGCAACTTTCTTGTTTTTTCTTTATCCACTACTCCCTCATACCACCCATCAGGCTTTTTTTTCAGATTTGCCTTACGGATAGTTTTTCTGTTAACGAGATAATTAAATGAAAGTTCCTTTTGGGAAACATTAAGTTTTATCACAGCATACTCCTCCCCTAAGCTTTGATTTATATTCCTTTTCTCCGCCGCTTTGATTTGCTCCAAGTCGGCGGAAAAACCAAACACCCAGTTTACCGATCGTAAGTCGGTAGATGATTTATCTAAAGATGATTTACCGGTAGTATACTCCTTTGCTATTTTAATGTTTCTTTTATCCTTATTATTGGTAATATTTGCTACTATAATAAATATTAATACCGATAATCCCACCCCAAGACCTATATATTTGTTTCTACGCTTACGGGCTACTATATTTGGTTCTATAGATAACGTTACATTTACACTTTCCGTTCCACCGTTGGACAGAATCTCAATCGTTCCCGTGTCTCTGAATCCAAAAGCCAAGCCGGATGTATTAACATTAAATGCAATATCTTGCTTGTGCTTCGTTGTATCAATATTATTTTGTGATACTTTAAGCCACTTCTTATTAGTTTTAATCGGACCACTTAATATACCCCCGCCTACATTGCTTATAGTGAAACTGTCTGAAACAACAGCACCTTTTCGCATATTAGAAAAGATGAAATTTGTTTTGCTTATCTCAAGTTTGGGTGTTCCGGCCGTAGAAATGTAGGAAGTTTGAGAGCCATATTTTTTTACCTCGCCAGTAATTACTTTTTCTATTTCCTTCTTAGGAAGTTGAAGTTTTAATCCCATTTCAATTATATACTCTTTCTCGTCTGCAGTTATTATCCCGTCTGAAAGAGCCATATCAATATATGTTCTTAGATAATCAATCCTTTCCTCTATGGTTTGTATAGACTTGGTTGGATCTCCTAATGGTACTTGCAATCCTACATGACTCGGGAAGCTATCTTTATCTTCACCGAATTTATTATTTTTTGCACACCAGGGGCAGTAATTAAGATGATTTAGATAAAAATGATTGTCATTCTTCGAGCACTTCTTAAAACCACCTATTGATCTACTTAAAATGTCCATCCATTCTTTAGCAGTTGGACGCTCCTTTGGATTGCTATGTCCATCAACAAAACATCTATAAAACAATCTTTGAATTTCGGGGTGAATTATTTCATAAGACGGTGCATCTGCATGGGGAATGATTTCTTTTAAATTTCTGCCATACGGAAACATGCCTTTTTGGATTTTATAAGGAATTTGTGGAGCTTCACCGCTAAACTGCCATTTCCCACTAAAGGGATGAAACCCTTCCATAAGTAGTTGAAATATTAATACACTTAATGCAAAAGTATCCGTATCAAATGTTCTATCAATATCTTTATACGATTTTCCTATAAGTTCCGGAGCGCTATATTCTTCTTTTCCTACCAAACACAGATAAACCTTATTTGAAGAATCATCTTTTACTTGAAAAGAATCACAATCGATCAATGTAATTAAGGCATCTGATGCAATAAGTACGTTACTCTCGTTTATATCTCCAACACAATAACCACGTTCATGAATCGCAGCTATTGCACTTGAGATGTTACGAGCCACAACTAACAAATGTCGCCAAGTAATACCACCAAAATACTTTCTTCGCCTGTCTTCTGGGTTTATGTAAAGAAGTGCCTTTGAAAATATTTTCATATCCAGTTTAGGCATGACAAATCCAGAAAATTGAGTATTTCCTTGATCGGCATACAGTATCGAAGACGGCCATGCAATTGACCTATGTATTTGATTGTTCTTGGGATTGTAGCAGGGATCAGATGGTGGATTTTTGACCATTGCAATAAGCTTACTGTGATGTTCTGGCGTGATTTTTTCTTTAAAATATATTTTGGCACAATCTGAAGGATTGCCATGAATTGAAAAAACAGGACCTTCACCGCCTCTACCAATTTCCTTATCAAGGTAGATTTTCTTACCTTTGTCAGAATAGTAAACATCATTCATACGGCATTCCCTTTCTGGCATTCATTTAAAGTTGCAATAACAAGGGTCTTGTCATCGTCAGAATTTTCACAAATTTTCTTTGATAATAGTAGGTTTTTAATATCTTCTTCACCTTCTTTTATATCTTTAATCTCCTCAATATAAGAAAAGATAGGTTCACAGAAACCCTCAAAAGGAACCAAACCATTTGGGGTTTTTCGCAAAGCGGCCCGTTGGCATCCATCACTGAAAGCCATGACTCCCAAAATACCTGAAATTATTGGAGTAACTCTTAGCAAACGTTTCCAATCTTTTCCAGTAAGTGGCGATACCTCATTTGTATATTCAGACTCTTCAGGCCCAGAGATAAGTCTTAAACCTTCATTGGTTTTTGTAACGACTGCTCCGTCTCCTATGTGGGCAACCACCACATTGTCTTTATACATAACAACCACAATTATAGTGCAGGCAAGTTCTTTCAGTTTACAATGATATTCTGCCGCTTTTTTCCCCAATACCTTTCTTGCATAAACAACAGACTCTTTTGCAACGATTTCGAGGCGTATTTCTTCTGCCAAATTTTTTTTAACTAATTCCTTAACGCCATACACAATGGCATCCACTGCTATTCTTGCTCCGGCTTCGCTTTTGGATGCGCTACCCAGCCCATCTGCAATAGCAATAATCCCCAAGCCAGATGGAAAAACTTCAAATGAGTAAGCATCCTGGCAAGGTGTACCATTGACTACATGAAGTGGACCTATTGCAGCAGCACCAATAATACGATGATAAGATTGAATTGGAATCGGTTCTTTTTGTTCTTCTATTACTCTTTCTGGCAAATTTTCTATACATGTTTTTAGATTTTCATCACAAACCCACTGAGAAACAATACTCCTCGTTACCAATTCGTTAAATCTTATATTGTCTTTTAAGTATTCAGGTGGTCTTTTGACAGGTGCTATTTTCCGCAATAACTCAATAACACCATTTTCAGTACCTATCCCTGTTAGAACATTTCCTGAAGCAATCGAACCTTCCAGATTACGTAGCATTGCTATTATCACAAATGTAAAGAAGTACAAATTTCCGAGATTATCACTTTCTTGAATTACTTCCACAGTATCTCTCCACATCGTACTACCTGGAATTAAATCAATGGGTTCACTTCCTGCAATCAAAACAATAACAGGCTTATGCCATTCCATATTGTTCTTCTTGTAATATTCTTTTCTTTCTTCAATAAGGGCTAACGCTTTAAGAATACCCAACCCCATTAAACAAGTCCCATTTATAGCAATAGGTGGTAAATCAAATTTTTCAATAGATGACCACGTATGCACAACATTAATGCCAGAACCAAAAGTAACAACGGATAGATCAACACTTTTATCAGCGAACGCATCTGTTTCCAAATCGTGTTTAAAATTAATCAATGCTTCATTTAATGCATCAAATTTACTTTTTTCTCGCATCGATTCTGAAGTGTCAACAAGCAAAATCACTGGTATCCGTGACTGTTGGGGGCAAGGTGTTTGTTCATTTTTCTGTAACACTGCATACCTCATCTTAAAAAGTTTTATTTAAATAATCCTCTGCAAAGAGAGCTATTTCTAAATGTAGTAAATATTTCTAAGATAAATCATTAATTTGAGCTACGTAGAAATTTCTCCCCATCCTGCTGCAACGGGATTCTCCAATGCTACTTGTTCTCCCATCTTTGATGTCGATACCTTCGATTGGCTCTTGGAAAGCCATGTGAATAAATCCTTAAATTTGCCTTCTTTCAATCTAATTGGCGGTCTATTTGGTGGTGCAATTTGCCTTAATAAATCAGTGTTCGCCGTCTCCACTGCCACTGCGAAAAACATAAATTTCTTGTTGTTTTCCCCATCATGAACTTTTCTTGTGACTTCATTCCATTTTAAATCACCTGGCACCATATCCGTAGGTTCACCATCGGTTATCATAAAAATCCATGGTCTATAGTAATCTATACCCTTGTTTTTATATTGCTGTTTCCTTTGCTCTATAAGCTCAATAGCTTTGAGAATAGCATCTCCCATAGGCGTATATCCGTCGGCAGAAAGAACCGGTGGTTCAAATTCTTCGATAGAAGAAAAATCATGTGTTACGGCCACACTACCACCAAAGGTAATAACAGAGATATCCACGCGCTTAGATGCCAGATCATCCTTGGATACATCTTCTTTAAATATTGTCAAACCATTTGTTAATGCGTTGATTTTTCCACCCTCAGACATCGAACCAGATGTGTCGAGCAATAATACCGTTGCACAATGTGGTTGGTGTGGATTCGCAATTTCAATACGATCTTCTAACTTAGCCATTGAACCCTCCTTTAAAAATTTTCAACTATAAGGTAAATAACCATTTGTTTTGTTAGACTTTTTGTAATACCTAACGTATGGACATTATAAATCACATCCACATCAGGAAGTTGTATCTATAGTGCTGAAGTTACCACAATTTTAAGCATATCTTATTTTTGGAAACGTATTAATCTTTAAAAATACCCACAATCGCATCGGTAACACTCCTCCCAAATGACCCAAAAGCATCAATAATCATATATCTTTGTCTATAATATAGATAACCAAATATTTGAACGATGAAACTTGCTGTGTAACCCGTAATTTGCAAACCTGCAATTAGAAGCCTTCCCAATAGCTTAAAAGGATTCATTAATACATTCATTTTCTCCTCTTTCATAAACTGTTAAGTGACTTATACAGAGGGTAACTTTATCGTTTTATATCTGAAAATATTCTTTAATGTTAATGCTTTTACAACTTGCAATTGGGACATTCTGCACGCTCTATATCTTTTGGTGACATACGCTCAAAAGGATTACCCATTTTTATTACCTCCTTTTCGAATTAATCAAAGTTAAATGACTACTACCTAAATCCTGCAAACAAGGCAAAGCCTTGTTGCAGGATTTAGGTTTAATTCTATTCAGCAAACACTTTACTCTTCTTGTTTTCTCATTTAAAATCAAACTCCTCAGTATCGCTAAAAGACCGAAAAATCATTTTTTAACGCTATAACGTCAATAATATCCTTGATAACTCCTTCTGAAATCTGAAAAGAATCAACATAGGACTCCAGCAATTCTTTTTCAGCACCTGCAAGCATTCCATCGGCCATAGCAATATCAAGTAAATTGGCTATAACTGTAACTTTTTGATTTTGATCGAGTGTTTCACCAACAATTTGAACACAGTCAGAAATTGATTTATCCTTATACACTTTAAATGCCTGATCAAAGGCATTCCTATCACCTCTTTCTATACGCCCCAACGTTGCAAGCTCATCTTCCTCTATAGACCCGTCAATTCCTATCATAGTCATTGCTGCCAGTGCCAAGGCGCCTTTCGATGTTAATTGAATATCCTTGCTTCCGCTTAGTTTATCAAATATTCCCATAATTTTATCTCCCTTTTCGTGCAAATAATTCTTGAGATAAACCACCTGCTTAATGGGTGGTCATGAATCTTTTACACAGACTTACTTATTTACCACTATAATAGCTTACTTCTGCTGCATTCTTGCTATTTCTTTCGCGGCTTCAATGCCAATTCCACTATAAGGGTCAAATTCTACCACCTTTTCAAAGGCTTCCACTATCTTTGATGTGCTACCCCATCCACCCTGCAATTTCATTGCATAGGCATATCCAATTAATGATTCTTGGCTAGGCATATAGTTGTAAGAATTATTAAATGCTTCAAATGCTAATTTCAATTTATCAGCAGCAACATAGCAACGGGCAGCAGAATAAAAAGCTCCTGCCCTAATAGTATTAGATGAAATAAAATCATTTCCGCTTTCTTCGTCTTTTACTTCTATTTTCAGATTAGGATCTAATTTGTCTGCAGTGGATAGAATATTAAGAATAAGTTGCAATTCTTTGTCTATTTCACTTTTTAATTTCTTTTTTTTATTTGCATATTTTATTTTCCCCTTTATCACTGCTTTACCAGCAGAAAATATGCCTCCGATGGCGTTTATTTCATCCCTTATTTCTGCCCTTTTCTGGTCAATTTCACTCATCACCAGTTCTGAATGTTGTGACAGGTCTTCACTAATGCTGCTTGCCAATGTTAAATAGTATCTTGCATCTTCCTTATAGCTTTTTTCCATAATCACCTCTCAATCGATCGTTAATATGATATTTATTTTCACACCTCAAGCCCCAACAAGATACTTATGCCGACAGCCCGGGCAAGAATTTCCTTTTGTTCCATGTTTGCTGCACCACCAAGCTCCACATTTTGGACACCGAGCAAAAATTTTTCCACTCTTTTCGGTTGATGTACATCCGGATGCCGCACATTGAATAACAGCCATAATACTTCCCTCCTTTTTTTAATTACAAAGTTAACGAAATAAACCGGCAAATTTTGCCGCCATTAGACACTTTGTAAGAAATAAATTCAATTATTTATTTAGGAAATAATATTTATAACCACGAAGGATGCGAAGGTCGCGAAGATGGAAAAACAGAAAATATACAAAACATAAGGGACAGGCAAGGCTAAATGCCTTGCCCTACATTATAAACTCAGGTTAGTCGCAATTTTATTATTCGGGATTATCTCGTTTTCGAATAGATAAACTTCTTTTCAATGTTTTTGGATTCCTTGCACAATGAAATAAACCATATACAATAACCTTATCTTTATCGACTCTATAATAGATCGCATAAGGAAAACGTTTAAGTAAACATCGTCTGAAATCTTTATACACTGTCTTATAGACTAACGGATTTCGTCTGATTTCTTCCGAAAGGGCATAAAAGATGCGAAGAAAATCTTCACCAAGCCCTATTCCTTTCTCCTCATACCAAAAATAGCCTTTTATAGAATCTTCTTCTAATTCAGGAAGAAACAACAAAGAATATATCATTTCCTCTTCCCGATACGATTTTGTAATTCCTCAATAGATAACAACTCCCCGGGAGAATAATCTTTCGCTAATCGTGCGTCTAATTCATCCTTGTGACTCTTCGGAACAGGAATCTCCGATTCCTTAGAAGATACGCTCTCCCACAGGTCTTCTACGAAAAGTATTTTTTCTGGTGTACTCATTTGTGCTATTTCAGGAACATCATTTACTCGCATTTGCCTAACCTCCTAATTTGTTTTTTTTATTATAAACGGATACATATCTATTTCGTAATGAAATCCCTCATTTATCTTTGATCCCCACCGGCCTATCGTCAGGCAGGTATTTTATATCGTTGCTTAAGCCATCGCTCGCATATGGCGTAATTATCCAGATAAACACCGTCAGATTAATGTTGGGTATCATCAGCGCTCTACCCGGCCTGACTATATAGCTGGCTGATTCATCCGGATAACAAACAAGCATTAATTGGAATTTTATAGTCAAACAATTGACATACTATCATTTTTTGGATAGGATGCCTTATGTGGAAACTGCAACGAAACATTGTTATATTGTCCGTAATCCCTCCATCCTTGGCGGAGAAGCTATCGTTAAAGATACAAGAACTCCGGTTCGTGCTATAGTAGAAAACTGGCGACTTGGACTTTCTCCGGAAGAGATCGTCATTCACCTCCCGCATCTCAGTCTTGCACAGGTCTTTGATGCACTGAGTTATTACAGCGACCATCAGAAAGAGATTGATACTTCTATTGAAGAGAACAAGAAAAGAACACTACGGCATTATTGTAGCAACCCGTAGAAATGTATACGAATTAGCCCGCAGGATAGCGCGTTTTCTTGAATTACACAATAAAGAATACATCAAAAATCAACTTTGGTACGTTTAATCCGCCACGAAACCTCCTGCCTGAAACAATGAAAATTCATAAGGGGACAGGCAAGGCTAAATGCCTTGCCCTACATTATAAACCTCGCTTAACCATGCGCTCAAAGACGAGTTCACGCATTTTTTCCTCATAAGCTGCATCTTTGGGCTGTGACCGGATTACCCCGGTCATCTTTTCTTTCACGCCTGACATATTGCGATCCTTATATCTCTCTGTGAGTCTAAGTTCGATGTATAAGAATTTCTTTCGAAAATACTTTTTTCCGGCAGGCAATGCCATGCCCTACATGCTAATCTGTGAAAATCTGTGTAATCTGTGGATTATTTTTATTCCTCTTTGTAATTGCTAAATCATGGATGTTTCATTTTTTGATTTTAAACGGATACATATTGATATCGTAATGTAACTTGTTATTTGTCCCTGAAGTTTCATGATAGTAGTGTGAAGATGCATTTGGCGTTGGTTCAAGACCTCTACTTCCTCTTGTCCTGAGAATTTCAAATAAACCTTGCATTTCCATTTCATCCACGCTTCTGTACATCTCATGCTTGTTTTCATGAATGGCGCTTTGCATGGTAATTGTACGTGGAAATTTTTCGTGAATGATTGATGAGATATCGGCAGGGGTGATTTCTTTGTCCACCGCAATCGCAAGGAGATAATCTATGCCTGCCGGCTCGTTTGTTTTTAATGCGTATTCGATGCTTGCCCGGGGTGACGGCACGGAATATTCCTTTCCCGCACGAACAAAGTTGTCCATCTCATACGCATTCGGAAATAACTGGAGATACCTGTGATTGCTCATAATATCATATATGTAAACATAACAGTCTTTTTTTATCCGGAAAAAGACTCTCGCTGACTCTCCTATCCGGTATTCCTTTTTTTCCGTCCATATATCAATCGCCTTGCTTCTGTTTGTATTATTATCAGCGGCGCCCATGCCAAGCAGCAACCAAACCGGGCTTAATTTCCTGACACTCTTTGCGGCAATAACCATCCCTGGTATTGTGTCGTTTCTCATGCCGGTACTTAGCATTCGTACATGAATTTTGTATGTTTGCTCACTTTCTCTATAACCGAATGCCCCGACAATCAATGCCTCTATTCCATTGCCAGCCAGTTCACCCAGGGAATTTTCCGCATCAACGCTTAATGTCTCTCTCAAGGCAATTTCCTTCAGTACGGAAGAAAGTAATTGCCGCTCCTGAAGTATTATGCCTTTCTCATGTCCTTTTTCCATAATTTTTTCCATCAGACAAGATACGATGTCCATCCCGATCTGTGATGAATCGTTTTTTCCCAAATCCACAAATGGGCTTACCGCAATGTTTTTTCTCGTCAGGAGGTCGCATTTTGTTACTATTTCATCCGCTATTGATTCCATTGCGTAGCCGGAGTGTAAATTCATTATTTTATCCATCAGTATCTGTGAAGGGGTTTGTTTATATGCATCTTCCAGCGCTTCCATGGCAGCATCATACAAACCTGATGCTGCATGTTTTTCCGCCTTCACTATTAAATCTTTTGCCAATTTATCAGTAATTTGTTCAACACGCTCTTTTGCCCTGTATTGGATGCCCTGCGCTTCCTCAGAAATCCCTAAATGAGTCTCCTGCAATATTCTGAGCAGTGTGCTATATTTGGATAGCGCATTTTGCAGTTCGCCGCACCGGTCATAGGAAAGGGCGAGATAATACAGTATCTTTACATCTTCCGGTTTTTTTATGGCAAGGGTGTTAAAACGGTTAATTGCCTCCCGGCAGTTGTTTTCTTTTAAAAAGGTAAGGCCCGTCTCTGATTCAGGGTCTATTCCCAGTATCGTATTTTTAATACGTTTATACTCTTCTACCGGATACCGTACCAGCAGATTGACATTATAAAGGACTCTGTTATTCTCAACGTTTTCTTCAGCAAACGTATCTATTTCTTTTACCCCATGGGCAATTTCAGACGATAAAAGCCTTACCTTTTCACGAATATAGCTTTCCGCATCTGAAATTCCCGGACTATAAGCAATGCCTTCCTCGTGGCGCAGTTTTTCATAATCAATGGATATCTTCGACTGAATCATCTTTGCTATTTTGCCCACGGCGTTTTGAAAGGCATCGTCTTCACCTGTTTCTCTGGATAATGCGCGGGTTTTCCTGCCGATAAAGTACAGGTAGTTTTCGTCTTCTTCGGGAACTTTGTTTATCCAATCGGGAAAATGGCGGGACGTTGGTTGTTTCACGACATATTTTTCCGTAGTACAGCCAATAAGGAGAATGAAAGGGATGATGAACAGCATAGGAAAAGGTTTATTCATGGCATATCCTTTTTCTGAATTTTTGTATGACATCATAACAATTTTATTATCTGAAAAAATTAATCCGTATATTCGTAGGGCAAACCATTCAGGTTTGCCTTCATGGTATAGTATCACATCACAGGGTGCATTCCCGGTTTTTTGTAAAACTCATCATTTATTATGCTTCGACTCCGCTCAGCATGACGCTTACCGTCACCCTGAGCGGAGTCGAAGGGTTGAGTTTCTCAGTAAGCTGAGAACCTTTTTCTTATCCGGCAGAATATACGATAATTGCGTTTTTTACAAAAAAATCGGGAATGCACCCAGTATCACAAGCATCCTGTTTGTGTTTTTAACGCTTACTCAAGACAAGCAAGGCTGAAGGCCTTGCCCTACGTTTTGTGTTGTATGCAAGCTGGGTTATTTCATTTCTATTTCAAAGGAACCGAGAAATTTGTATTTCCGATAGTCATCTACCAGCCCTTTTCGTACCGGATTATGGAAAATATATTGGGCAATTTTTATTGTATCTTCCGCTTTTCTCAGGACATGTTCGTAATAATTTATCTGCCAGAGCGGGTTTCCATTTTCTTTTTTATAATAAAAACCAGTATGTTTTTTGTATGAGGAAAGAAACTTTCTCATGTCGGAACAATCGTCATTGCCTTCAATTAAAAGATGAAGGTGGTCTGGCATAAAACAATATGCCCATACTTTAAAACCAAAAGAGACCGATTTCCCTCTTAAAATAATGACAAGCCATTCTACAAGTTTCTCATCGTTAAATAGATTTTTTTTATCATGTGTACATATTGTAATGAAATAACGATAGCATCCCTTATATTCGAAGTGTTTTAAGCGTATACGTTTTTTATAGTCAGACGTCATTTCATTAATGTTTTTGTAGGGCAAGGCATTCAGCCTTGCTCCCCTGGAAACGTTCGGAAATTTGTTAATAAAAACGAGATTATATACTCCTCTCAAAACACCATGAAGCAAACCTAAAGGGTTTGCCCTACGAATGGGAGCATTCCCAAATTTTTGCAAAATTCCAAAAGAGATCCTGACTCGTTCCAAAGTTCCAGCTTTGGAACGTAATTGCTTTAGAAGCTTCGCTTCTCATAACAGAAAGCATGAGCTTCCTTCACAATTGTGTTCCCAAGCAGGAACTTGGAAACAAGAATGATGGTTTTGCAAAAATTTGGGAATGCTCCCCTACGAATAGTATTCCAGCCAAAGTCTATTGTCATAAGCCCTATGAGCAGGCAAGGCTAAAAGCCTTGCCCCACGGTTTTGTGTTTGTTGCAATGCTTTACGAGTACATGCATGACTTTTTAATGTTTGACTAATTCTATTTTGTTCCGGTTATATTTTATTATTTTCAAATCAAGGTCATTGCACCTTGCGGCCAATTCTTCCGCGGTAAAAATGGTCTTAATATCAAAGATAGCCGGATTACCTGCTTGCCATTCCCTTTGAAATACATGAACGACGCCTCTTAAGGCGCAAAGTTTATTTTTTAAGGTTATATATTCCGAATAACCGATATTGTTTATTTCCAGTTCCACGGTTCTTGTTTGTGAAGGCCCAAGGTATAACGGAATATCCCATACAAGCTCCTGAGCCAGGTTTTTGCCGCACAATTTTATTGCCTTGATCCCCGCATCCCAGCCGGTAATGCTTGTATATACTTTTTCCGTATTGTTTATATCAATGATCTTTCCCGTTTCCGCAATTATAGCCTTAACGGAAGCATATGCCTTGCAGGAAACCATGCCTGATTCATAAAGAATTTCCGGCACTGGTAATTCCCTTGTATAGACTTTTCCCGTGATAACAACATCTGCTCCCACGTTGCGTGCAAGCTTTCCGGCAACGTCACTATTCCCTTTCCATACATGTTCCATCAGTTCTTCTGCACGCCTGTTTTGTTTTATTTGTTCCGCATCGACACAATGAAAACCGCATTTAACCATGCATTCTATCAGCTCGGTTTCAAGTACGGAATAGGGAGGATCGGTATCAAGATTTTTCTCGTCAATTAATACAAGGAAACGTGGATTCCCCATCAGGTCTATAATAATTTTCAGGGCGTCATGCTCATCTTTTTCTATATACCCATTTACCACTTCAGCATTTATTTTTACTGAATAAAGATTTTCATCGCGCACACATTCTTCGTTTATTTCCCAGTTGCGTATATAACCCTGAGACCTTGCCAGAATGATGTCTTTCAGTATGATGAATAAATCCACCTGTGTCTCAGACTCGATGGAAATACCGGTCCCTTTTTCCACCGCCCTTCGATAAGCATCCCGGAGCGCCTCGTCTCTTGCACCCGCCTTGTCATCATTTATAATCGCGCCAACACCTTCAACGGTAACAAGCTGTGTTTTACCTGCAATCGCATTATTTTGATTAGCAATCGAGGCGGTAAAACTCATTAATGCAATAAGAAACATAATAAGTGGCTGTCTTTTAAAGCATACAATTGCATATATTACGTTATCAGGTTTTTTATTCATGCTAAAATGTGTCCCATTATAATGATGAATTACAAAAAATCGGGAATGCTCTCATTCAAATCTGAATGACATGAGGCAAACCTGAATGGTTTGCCCTACGATTATTGTCAAAATGTGAAATTGTACATTTCGCTTTTTGTAATTTATGCAATACCCTGTTCACTCTAATCAATTAATATCGTTAATGATTTATCTATTGTAAGTATATCGGTGTTAGCCATCATTTCGCTTATCTTCAGGGCATCTTCATTTGCTATAATCAAATCAGTGTTATTTCCTTCCCGGATGTTTCCGGCTGTAATTTTCAATGGATTGTTTCCCGTGTCTTCCAGCTTTATGCTTAACAAATCCTTTGTACTGACACGATACACAGGATGAACAGGGCCGCAGATTTTTTCTCCGTTTTCGTTGTATATATTTACCAATATTGACGGTGTAAGTTTCAGCCCCCTTGCATCAATAACAATACCGGAATATGAAATTTTTGGAAAAGATAGGGCTTTACTATCAGCATTTTTTTTCGTTTCCTTCAATAGCGTATGGATTAATTTGCCGACAGGCGCACGCATTGTTACCTCATATACCCCTTCATTCCAATTTTCATCAATAACCTCCGCATCTTTCAGTGTGCCGTTTATTTGAGACTGTATTACCTCGCTTAACTCTGAAATATCTGAGATTATTGTTTTGGAATCAAGCTGTATTCCTCGTATCATTTCGAGCAAATTCCTCTGTGCATCGACAATTGCAACACGTCGCGCAAGTACTTTTTTCTGAGCGGGGTTTTCCGCATTTGATATCCCCATGCCTTTTGCAACTACGTATTTCGTTTCCCAGTTAATTTGCCTGGTTTTGCCTTCCTTTTCAGACAGTTTCAGTTGACCGCTTTCATGGTACATGTATTTTTTTTCGTCAGCATTCGCCATGGGACCGGCAATAAACACAATCGTATTTAACATTATCCCTATGCAGAAAAAACTATTCTTTACCATATTCATACTATATTTCCCCATTTTTAAAGGCAAACAAAGAAGATGATTCGTGCAATCCGGCGCTCTTTTTAAAAAATATTGACGGGCATTCATTTATTTTCTGATACAAGACGTTCCAAATGTATCTGTGATTTTGAGAATATGCTCTCAATGTATTGCAATAGTACTGAATTTTCGCGCGTAAAATGAAGATCAATATTAAACCTTTCAAGCATGTAAGGAGTAACGCCGACGACAGCAATACCAATAATAATTCCGAAAACAAGCCCTCTTATTCTGTTCAACCAGCCGGACAATCCCAATAAGCCAAATAGTATAATCACCCCTGCGGCAGCAATATCCCATCTGCTCATAATGCATCCTCCCTTTATTTATGCGTATTTTGCAGTGTTGATATAAATAATGCAATAAAAAATATAAGTAGTAAATATTCCATCGTTTTATTATTCCAATTATTTGAAATATTATAGTTGATTAAGGTAAAATATTTTCCGTGTTACATGTAATTGTTTGACGCAATCGATGCAAGGCTAAAGGCCTTGCCCTACGTTTTTTTCTCTGTTTGTTCCGGCTAAGTTGTGCGGCGGGAGTTTTTTGTTAACATTTTCCGTATCTTTGTTATACACCTCTTTCATTACCTCCCCTATTAACACCTTGAATGTTTCAATGTCGTCTTTCAGTCCTTTAAGGTCGTTTAATGGGTCTGTATCGTTATAAAACTCCTTGCCGGTTTTTGACGTCTCAGCGCCTTTGGTATTTTTTCCTTTTAATATTTTGAGTACTGGAATTGAAAAATATTTTCCGTTTTGCTTATATAGCTGGCTGGTAATAAAGCCTAAACTATACACTGCTATGAAAAATGTTATTAATAACAATTTATTTTTCATCCCGGTATTTTCTTTAAAAAAAATGCAATTACTCCTGGCATCAAACTATTACGTTACACTCTTTAACTCTCTGTATTTATTAATCATTCCGATTCCAAAAAATGGTGCAATAATTTTATAAAACAATTTCTTTTAATTCCTGATCTTCAACCTTTCGGAACGTTCCGTTTTTAAGATATACATCTTCCACCAAGAGTATCCAATAGCCCTGAGGTGTTTTTACAATACGTGCATTTGTATAGCTAACATCTGAAATGTTCGCCGATATGTATTTTATTGCCTGTGTCTCTTTCCAGTGAAAATATCCGGCAGAGCGTCCCAGTGCGAGAGACACCTTTAAGTCTTCTTCCAATACATTCTGTTTTAATAATTCTTTTTTCAGCAAGAAGAGAAGATCTCTTTCCAATTCAATGGTTCTGTTTGAATTATTAAGGTAAAAACTCTCTATTTCACCCTTTGTGGCGAGTTTTTCAAACCGAAGGGTATCTCCATTGCAGACAAGCAGATATCCGGGTTTTGAATGTGGATAAGCAACGATTTTAAAATCAAAGTAGGTTATAATTTCCCTGATGGTTTCGGTTGTTATATCCGGGGGGAATTTTACCCTCATGTTTGTTACCAATGTACCTTCTTTTGGCAGGGACTTTTTGTATATTTCATATTCTTCTTTGCTTAAATATTTTTCCTGCTTTTTGTGCTGATCCGGTATTTCTATGATCTCTTTTTCTGGCTTATTTTCTTCTGTTGCGTGTTTGGCAGAATCATTGTTTTTGTTGTTTGTCATTTTTTCTTCTGTATTATCGGGCTTGAAATTAAGATCCTGCTTTTCTACACTTTTTTTATCCTGAGCAATATCGGATAAAAGATTTGCCGGTAAAAGAGAGGGGGGTTTTGTATCAGCAATATTCTGTACCTTTTTAGGTTTAATCTTATTGCTATGCAACATAAAAGCAGACAACAAAAGGAGATTGAAGAACAATGATACAAAAAAATATTTGACTAGTCTTTTCATCTGTTTTTCCCTGTAGATTTAAAATAAACTCTTGAAAATTGTGCATTTCTTACGGTTTCCAGGACATGCAAGGCGCTTTCCAGAGGTACTTCTTTATCTCCGTTGATTATGACAACAATATTGTTTTGTGCGTTTTTTTGTTTCATGAGCCGTTCCACAAGTTCTGTATGTGAAGCGACCGGTTCCTTGTCTAAAAAGAGTTTTTTTTCTTTTGTCAATGATATGGTGACAAATTTGTCCGGATTCATATGCTGTGATGTGCGTAATTCCGGGTTGTCAACCTTGACCAGGTCAAGAAATACCATCTTTGTCATGCCGATAATACAAAAGATCACCACAATGAATATAATATCAAGCAAAGCTATCATATTGAATTCCGGTGTGTGGCTGTGTCTGCTTAAGCTATTCATATAAAGAATCCTGTTGTGAAGGGATAAAAGTAAAAATGTGTGGCACGGTTTAACCGTACATCCGCATAACAATTTTCCATTTTGAAAATAGTCGTAGGGCAAACCATTCAGGTTTGCCTCATGGCCTCCAGATCTTAATTTAGCATCTCATTTTTATTGGCAAATTTCTGCGCTTTTCCAGAGGGGCAGAGCAAGGCTAAATGCCTTGCCCTACGCCCTACGTTTCAAACTTGCCAGTCTGAACTGTTTTATACCGGATTCAATTCTGGAAAGTGTTGTATCAGCCATTCCGCCAAAGATGTGTGCGGCGGTAATATTTGCTATTGCAACAACCAATCCAAGAAAAGTAGTTGCCATAGCCTCGGATATTCCTCCTGCTATATACGACATGTCCGCTGTTTTGCTCATCGTTCCGAACGCTTTGATCAATCCGGTAATGGTACCCAACAAACCCAATGAAGGCGCAATAACGGCGCATGCGTTCAATATGCGTAAATAGCTGTGCGATTGGCCAAACTCCTTATCAACTGCTATTGCAGCCACGGTATTTATTTCTTTTTCATCAGGTATGTCCGGCAGGAAATGTCCCAAAACCCTTACTACGATATCCTTTGATTTGTGTGCAAACTGATATGCCTCTTTCAGATTTCCGCTTTTAATACAGTCAGAGATTTTTATAACGTGACCGGGATTTTTTCTTTTCCACAGGAATAACCAATAAAAAGACCTTTCAATAATTACACCGACGGATAATATCCACAGAAAAAGTAATAATATCCCGATCAGTCCGCTATTTTTTAATACGATGTTAATGATCTCAGACATTAATTTCTCCACAGGTAAAAAAGTAAATGTAACATGTAGGGCAAACCCTTTAGGTTTGCACCCATGGCATTCAACCAGGAATCTGCAATCTCTTTTTATTATTAATTTTTTTTAAGCATTTTCCCAGAAGGCAAGGCTAAAGGCCTTGCCCTACGTTTTCAAATCAGCATAAAGGTGTTATCTCATACAAGGCAGGCAAAAACACACTTCGGCGTGTTTCTACACAATATAGACAAACAGCAAGTACATTTTAAATATGGTATTCTCTTGCAATCAAAAGAAACTTGGGATGGCATTGTTAATGGAGGGAGGCCCCTTCCTCCTTCAAAATGCGTTCAGCACAAGATCACATTGCCATCCCAATAGAAAACTGTTTAATCGTGACGTCTGCTAATCATATCGAACATACCTTTTTTGCCGTAGACCAATGAACACCTATAGCAATTATTGCAGGTAAATTCACAGAGCCCGAAAGTCCTGGATGCGATGTATTTTTGTATAGCATTCATTTTTTCTGTGGAAAGGGAATGATTCATTATTACCATATTTCCGGATGGAGCAATTCCATTTGCATTCATTCCTTCATCGCCTTCCGGTGTATTCTGAATATTTCGGGCATAGTGTTGTTGCCTGACAACATCTGAAGGGGGTCTTTCGTAATCCAGTAAATTGGCGCTGTCAAAGGAATCAATTCCCTGATTTGCTGAAAATGTATATCCCAAAAAGATCAATAACAGGATAATCATTATTTTTCCCCCTTTTTTCAGATCACAACGAAGCACAATAAATTATTTTTTGACTTCCCTGCCATAAAGCAGATTGCATACATAGCAACTTGATTTGCCGCATGAGAATTCACAAAGGCTATATGTAATGAATTTCATGTCGTTTAAGAGAGATTTTGCCTCCCGGAAATTGACATTGTATGCTATGCTCTTTAAATTGTTTCTTGCCCTGAGTGCTTTTTCTGCATGGACCTCTTTTAATGTTTTCTCATCCTTCTTATCAGTTAAAAAGGGGTTTGAAAGATTGTTTATTCCTTCTTTTGTTTCCACTTCCAGCAATAAACCGGAAATTCTGGCCCGGACCTCTGCAAGATCGGAACGTAAGAAATTCAATTTATTTTCCAACTCATTCTTTCTTCTCCGGTACGTCTCTTCGAATGATATCCATGTGTTTCCGGCAGCCTCTTTGCTTGTTGATTGAAGTACATTGTTAATTCTGGGATATTCATTTCTGACAATTTTCGGCAATAACTCCAGTTCCTTTTCAACCAATGCAATCTCATTCAGCAGCTCTTTTTCTTTCGACTGATTGTATGTGAGCTGCGCCTTTGCGATGTAAATATCACTGCTGCTTTTCATCACATTCTTATAGTTATTCTGTGCAGTAGCGGCAATTTCTTTAAAATGCGAATAATCTATCTGTTTTTTTGCGCCATCGTCTTTAGGGTCCGGTTGGTTATCATGGGTATTTGCAACCTGATTCTTTTCCTGTGCTATAACCTCGAATGTATAATCTCCGCCAAAGACTGCAAAACAAGGAAATGCAACGATCACCAATATAAAAATAAGCTGTTTCATGTTTATCACCTTTCTCCTTAACGTGATTTTATAATTAATAATGGCTTTTTTCAGCCTGTTTGGTTATCCAGTCTTCAAACGATTCATCGGTGGTTGTAACAAACATTTCCAGAGAAGTTTCATCCGGGGAAGAGGCGAGAAAATTAGTAAGTTCGGAGGTAACCTCATCCATAATTCCGGAGAAACTATTTACCATGTTCCATACATCCTGTACTTGTTCGCCCCATTGTACTGACGTACCATCCTCAGATATCCCCCTTGATGCCACGGTAATATTCAAAAGCAAATTGCAGACTTCTGCTGCAGAGGAAAATTTCTCCCTTTCAACATTAAGCTTATCAAGCAATTGTCCTACATGATTTCCGAGTCTGCTATAGTATTTCCCCTGTTTTTCAATCATTACAAGTGCTCGCTTCATACCTTCGAGTTGTCCTGGAATTTTCTGGTTATTGTAATTAAGCACATCGAGCTGTTTCTTTAACTGATACAATTCATCTTTTAATTCATCGGTAGGTTCTTCCTGATATTTCCTTGCCAACTCGCTGGCCTTTTTGTTTAATTCGATAATTTTATTGGAATTTAATTGTGAGCGTGAGGATATCTCCTGTAATTTGCTTTCAAGACGCTTCTCAGCATTGCCAAATTCCCTGTTAATTGCAGTAAATGCATCAGAAATTCTGTCTTTTTCCTTAATGACGCCTACCATTTTTCTTTCTATGGCAACAATGTTATCACTAAAAACACGATGAAGTTTACTCAGCGTTTCATCATTACGATTTTCTTTGACTGCGGTAAGTGAATTTTTAATATCTCCGATTGCCTGTTTAAATGATTCTCTCAGCGGTTTCGCTGTGTTTAATGAATTGCTAATGTCTTTTTTGGGTTTTTCTATATCGATATTGAACTCGCTTAAATCCGGAAGAAACCCTGTATTTGCCCGGTGTGAAGGGTTACTGTCCTGAACGTCAGCCCACACGTCCGCAATTCCGGCATAGAAGAAGGAAGTTAAAAATATCGTTAAGAGGCATATAAATTTCTTCATCTTTCATTACTCCTTAATAAGAATAAAATATTTTATTATTTAAAAATTTGCGTTGTTTTTTCCTTTGTCTTCTGACGATATTTTTCCGGAGATTAAGGGAGTATTTTCGCTGTTTCCGGTAGCATATCGCAGTACTTCCAACAGGTAATTATCTTCAGAGGTAACGGGAAGGGAGTGTTTCTTTAAAAAACGTATATAATTTTCATAATCGTGTATTGCGGATTCATAATCTTCCCTGGCAATATACACAATAGCCCTGTTGTGGTAGATATATCCGGAAACATTACTTTCACCATCGAGTTCAACAGCAGTACTAAAATCGTTTATGGCATCTGAATATCTTTCCTCTATTGTGTTAATTCTTCCCCGAAGGTTTAAGGCATAAACATTCAGCGGATCCTGTTTTATAGCCTTGTTCACATCTTTAAATGCTTCCTTATAGTTATGCATCTTAAAATAAATTTCCGCACGGTAATAATATGCCAGTGATGAATTGCCAGGCTTTGCTTTAATGGCTTCGGTAAAAGAATGCAGCGCCTTTTCATATTCCTTTATGCGCCATTCGGCGATACCTTTATTGAGAAGTCCATAATAATCGTTTGAATCCTTTAATACTTTCTCATAGGTGGTTATTGCCTCACTATATCTTCCGCTCTGCATTAGTTGATTGCCGCGGCTAACTGTATTTGTTGCAGCACAGCCAGCAGTAACAACGCATCCGAAAATAACGGCCAATAAAAGGGTTTTACTCATTTTTCTACCTCCTGTATAACAAAGTGAATAAAATTTATGCGAAATAACAATCAGGCAACTTCGAATCTTTTTTCTGTCTGTTTTATTTATCAGGCACACTATGCATTATGGTGCAGGAAAAATATTTTTTTATCGTACTCATGCTTTATGGCAAATATTGAGATAAAAGCGATTCTACCGTCATAAAGATTTGCACAATTACGTTAACAAGTTAACAAGTGATTGAAACGAGCAAGGCTGAAGGCCTTGCCCTACTTCTTTATTCCGGCCGTTTTATATACTTTTATACTTGCGAAAAGATTTGTGAGTTTTTATAGTAACTGCAATTATATCAATGAGGTTGTCTCGTATACTTTGTGTATCAGCGTCTGCTTGGTTTTTGGTGCATGGAAAATACACCCTGCTTGAACGATTGATTTAAAAACGTAGGGCAAAGCCTTCAGCCTTGCTCACAGACCTGTAAGATTAAGAGTGCCTCATTCTGGTAAAAACAATATTTGATTATTTAACATTTTTTGCACCAATTATTCTTTCAATACTGATAATTAATAGTAAAGGCCATTAATTAAAATGACTAAAGAAGATCTTGAATTAATCGCATTGAGGGATACTGCGAAGAAGGGCGGTGAAGAGGGAAAGAAGTCCACAGAAAAATTTTTTGAAATTATCGAGCCTTTAATACAAATGTATGTAACCTTAACGGTTAAGTATTACCCAAGCCACTTAACACGTAATGATTGTGTACATGAAATGCGATATATTGCATTTGATGTGTTTTTAAAAGAGTGGAATCCTTGCATTAGTTCTTTCAGGACTTGTTTTTCAGGTAGAAAACAAAGAATTTATGATGCCCTTAAAGAACATCACAGCATTTTTCACAATGAAAATAAATTAATCTCAATTGATGAACCAATACATGATAAAAATGGTACGGAAGAAAGCATTTTAGATACAGAACCGGACAAAAAAACAAAACCACCTGATATTCAAGCGACTAATTTTGAATTGCAGGAGCACGTTAATACATTGTTTAATTCTGCCTTAGCAAAACTAAGCGGGGATGAAAAGGAGGTTTTTCTGGCACACACTTTTGGAGAATTAAAGTTAACTGAAATAGCCGACAAAATGGGTAAACCATATAATACTGTAAAATCTTATTATGAAAGGGCAAAACAAAAATTGAAGAGCAATAATAAATTAAAAAAATTGTTCGAGGAAGGCGATAAATAAAATGAGTACTAATTGCTTAAGCGAAGAACAACTATTTACTTATTTGAAAAGTCCTTACGATTGTAATGAAAATCAGCTAATTGAAGAACATTTGATGTTTTGCAATAAATGCAGGGATGAACTTAATATACTTGATACATTAATGACGGGCTTGAGGATTTATGGCAAACATGCCACACAATTAGTAAAGGAAGGAAAATCGTTACATATAAAAAATGAGGTTATGCAAAGATATATTAATGAGACTTGTGATGAAGATGAGAACAAAGAGATCGTGACACACATTGCCGGTTGCAGTAATTGCTTGAATGACATATTCGCTATAAAAAAGTTGCTCTATCAAATTAGAAATGAACCGGCTATTACAAAAAAAAGTTTTCTTATCGCCCAGTTTGCGCTTCATTATCCCAAAAGGATCCCGGTTGTTGAACAGGAAGCTAAAGATTTATTTAAAAACGCGGCATGGAAAGAAATTGCTCTATTTGAAATTGTTAAGCCATTTAGTTTTGCATTTACAGGAGACAGTGACGAATCAGCCAGACATAATGAAGACTATCGAAAACTGGAAACTGACAAATTTATTATTGAAATGATCCAGCCATTGGCAAAAGAACCAACGACTACAATTGGCATAGTCGCAAAAGAGAAATTAGAACAGGCAAAAGTAACAATCTGTACTGAGAAAGAAATTTCACAAACAGTTACGTTTGATAATAACAGGACCATTATTAATAAAGAAGGCATGCAAATAGAAACAATACGGTATATCAAAGTGGAAAAAATATGATCGAGCCTGCACCACATGTATTGAATACATTAAAAAAGGCAAGAAAAGAGGGTTTACCCATCGCAGAATGGCGTAAAAATGCATTATTTCTTTTTGAATATCTTTGCGATACGGACCAGCAAACCGGTATGCCGTCATATGATGCAGTAAATTTCCTGTCAAAAGAAATCGCATTAGAATGTGTAGCGGAACTCGATTGTTATTTCAACACTTTTGGATTCACCAATCAAAGGGAAACCGACCAATGGCATGAATTGTCACGACTACTTAGGAAGATCTATGAGTGAAAGTTAATGCAATAATGGTCGAAGGAAATGATCAGAATATGAGAGGGACGATACATAGCATCATTATTGCTCCCACAAATAGTGATAACAGGGTAATACCTCATAAATATTTCAATTATCTTGAAGAAACGATACAGAGAATTCTTACGTCAAAAAATAACAAGAACTCAGGATTTACTATTGATACAAGGTTGAAAAACGAAGATATTTCGTGTAACGACCTGAGTTCTATGGGCCTTTCTATTGCCATAGGTATTTATATATGTTTGGATAATCAGGAAAATTTATGGGAAAGCAAATGGCAGGAGTGGTGTTTCACCGGACAAATTGGAGATATAGAAGGGAATATTGTAAAAATAGGAAATGGTATAGAAAAGGTTAAAACAGTAATAGATGATGGAATAATTCGTTTTGCTGTCTTTCCGGGTGACAACAAACCGGAGATAGAAAATTGGTTAAAAAAAGAAAAATATGCGTATTACGAACAATCCGGCGGGGAAGAAAATATTTTGAAAAAAACGCCTTCATTTTTAGGAAGGCTGTGGCAGTGTTTTTTTAAAAAATCCTTCTATGCAAAGATTGCATTACTGTTTTGGATAATATCAATAGTGTATGTTCCAATCAGATTTTACTTTTGGGATTCTCTCTTAAGCCTTGAAAATAATACTAACTGCGTATGTTTACAATTACCAGTAAAGGATGTCAATAAAGCTAAAAGTATATTGATAAAAAAAGGATTTCCCGAAAGATTATTAAACGTAAATATTTTAACATCATTGACAAAAGCACAGGCAGGAACAAAAGCATTATTCGGTTATAAAAATCACGAACTTGAACTGGAAATTGTTTCATCATCAGATGTAACAATGATACTGACTTTCATCTCTACCGCTTATATTGGCATATTTATCTCTGTTATTTTTGCCTTTACTTTAGCGCACAAAGGTCCTAAAAGCAAATTCATATCAAAAAAATATCCTTACACGTCTATACATCTGGCAAAGCTGAATAAAGAGATTGTTTTCGTTGGGAATATTAAAGAGATTGAAAAAATTGTTCAAAACAAAATGTAGATCAAATAATCAAATAAATAGAAGGGCGATAACAACTGACAAATCCTCATTACCCACAAACTCAACTCCACTGCCAACACGGTTATTGTAACCTATTTACTCCGGTGGGAAACCGAACACTGTTTCAAGAAACTCAAAGATACTTTTTACTTTGACCATTATACATGTATGGTACATCCAAAAGATTGAACGATACTGGAAACTCTGCCCTACCGTCTGATCTCTTACTTATTGGATCAAGATACTATTTTTTACGAACAAAGCCATTATTAATGAAATTTAACGTATTTAGCATTGAACGGGATAAGTTGCAAAAATACTTATAATTCCGAAAGCAGCAATTCAATACTTTGGGGACAGTTTGGGGACGGTTTTTTTGATGTGTTAAAAATGTTAAGTACTTTAACAACAAATACTTAAAAAATGGAGGCGGCGGGAATTGAACCCGCGTCCCTGGACGCTTCAATATAGGCTTCTACGTATATAGTCTATTTTTTAATTTCGCCGTCAAAACCCCAATAGACAGGGTTTTTAAGGACTAGCGCAGCTAAGAAGTTCATTCAGACCCCGCTAACGCAAAAGGACTAAACTAACCCGCTGTTCTTCGTTTCATTAATCTCGCAGGTAAAACTAATGAAACGTGGCTGTCAATTAAGCAGCCATTGCCATTGGTTCTTCGGCATTTAATTGTTTTGCCAGGTTTTTAATGAGGCCGCCTGACAACCTCAATACGCAACCTATACCTCATACTATCCGGTCGAATCCTTTCGCCCCCTTCTCGTATCTTTATTTTTTAAGGAACTAATTATTAAGCTTTTTTAACAAATGAGTCGTTTTATAAATTTTAACATAAACAAGGGAAAATGCAATTCCCCAAATTATATTACTCAAAATTATTGCCTGGTTTTTTTGTGACCAATTTCACAACAGTATCATCAATAATCGTTTTTTTTTTAAATAGTGGCAAAGTCTTTCGTTTTCATAATTCGGATTTAACAACAGCATTAAAAACGTATTATATTCAAAAATAATTAAAATTTTTTCAAATCAACCTTTTTTCATGAAAGCATACTATTAGTTATAACTATTTAAATAAATGTTAGATATGCTATTTATTAAAGAAAAAATATTAGCGAAAAAAACAAAGGCTCAACCTCTTATTTTATCTCTTCAAGGACTAAAATTTATAATTTACTATCTATGGGCATGAGAATCGCTCTTATGCGATTCAACGTTAGAAATTGTTTTGAAATTTGATAGTTTCGGAGAAGTAAAAATTATGATTAATAACGTAAGCCCGTCAGCATCAGAATTGTTAAAGCAAATACAAAGGTTGTCTTCTCAAACAAAGCCAAAAATGGAAACGCGGCCTGTTTACAAAAGCAACGAAGTAAACACACACACAGAAAATATTAAAAAGATACTTACCAATATAAAAACAAAGACATCAGACAAAACACAAAGGGAAAACAAGGTAACAGTTCAAAAAACTGATGAAACAAAGATGAATAATCGCGGGAAAAATCTGCATGTGGCGGAAAGCTATAAACCAATACAATTAGAAAAAATTCCTATCAGCAGACAATTAGGTTCGTTCCTTGACACTTATTTTTAAACTGTTTTGCCGTAAGAACGGAACACGGCTTTTTTTACAATCCCGATCCTTACACAAAATCAAACAACGTAATCAATAGTGGCATCTTCCCCCTGATTTTTATAAATTGCATATCATTCGTTATTCTTACATTATTTCAGAAAAAACATAGCTATTTGTTCCAATATATCCCCTAATAAAGCAGCAAGCTGGTTTTTGAAGAAAAGGAGGAAAACAAAAACCAGCTTGCTTTTAAGAAAGAAGGGTAATTTTGCTATTTAAAACAATTATATTTCATAAAAGGTTCCAATATGATAATGTAAAATTTGTTTTTGTGTTTCTTTAATTTTAAGTATAATCATTGGCTATGGTTCGCAGCATAACCTTACTCTATTGTCTCTGTTTAGTATTTTTAATTGGATGCGGTACAGCGACCACTAAAAACCCTGGTACTGCAGAACAAAAAATAACCAATCTATCGGAGTCGGTTCACTTGTTGGAACAAAAAGTAAATAACTTATCGAATTATTGTTCTTTAATAGTTGGTGATGGCAACAGACTTCACAACGAAATGGAGGATATCTATCTCTCGAATAGCTATCTCACCAAAAAAATAGAGACACTGGCAAATTCCATCCATAGTTTGCAAAAGTGCGTATCCGGGATGGAAGCAAATTATACTGCTATGGAAGAAGCATTGAACAATCAGATTTGCAACCTTCAGAAAGCAGAAATTGAATTGTCAAACAGGCTGGAAATGTTACGGTTGGAAACAAAAGGCTCCCGGAAAAAAGAAAATATTTCTTCGGATATGCCTTAATTATATATATGTTGATATCAAATCATACCCATTATAACCAATAAACATTTACCGCCATTTCTATCAAAAACTAATGAAAAAAATCCTTTTTATAACCGGTATATGTTTTTGTTATATCATTATTATCTACCTTACTTATTGCGCCGTTGCCAAAGTACACAATATTCACGACCCCGCATATGCAAAACGGGTAGTTATTACTACTTTTTTTGCTAATTTATTTCTCTTTGCGGGGAGTATTTATCTGATTCTTAAATTGAAAGGTTTACCAAAACAAAAATGAAAATCGCAAAAAGTTTCTTTATCAACTTAACAGTAACACTTTTTCTTTTTTTATCCAGTACATCTGCCTTTGCAAATCAAAATACTAATATCGAAACGTTGAGGCAGGAACTCATCGAACTTGAAAAATACACAAAACCCCTTATAGAAATATTCAGAAAGGTTTCCGAGTTGGTTAGCCCTTCCGTTGTAAGCCTGATTACAGAAAAAAAACCATACGGTGATCAACCTTCTCCGCAAACTACAATTCCGGATCAAAACCCACATGCCAATGCAATACCGAAAAAAGGGCTCGGTTCCGGCATTATTGTGGATGAAGGGGGTTACATTTTAACAAACAATCACGTCATCAGCGATTTTTCCCCTGAAGAAATCACTGTGGCCACTTATAACGATGAACATTACAGTGATATTAAAATTATTGGCGTCGATCCCAACACAGATTTGGCAATCATAAAAATCGATGGGAGCGGATTTGTTCCGGCAAAGTTTGGCAACCCTGACGAAGTACAGGTAGGTGATTGGGTTATAGCCATCGGTAATCCTTTCGGATTCCAGCAAACTGTTTCCATGGGCATTATCAGCGCCAAAGGACGAACACACGTAATTCCATTTGCGCTTCCCTTTCTCTATGAAGATTTTTTTCAAACTGACGCAGCCATCAATCCGGGAAACAGCGGAGGACCACTGGTTAATTTAAGGGGAGAAGTTATTGGAGTGAATACTGCAATTGCTACCCGTTCCGGAGGTTTTCAAGGGGTGGGCTTTGCGCTCTCCGCAAGTATTGCGCAAGAAACTGTTGAAACACTTATCAACACCGGTACAATCGTGAGAGGCTACCTTGGTATTGGCACACAGGACATTACCGATGAGTTTGCAATGATGCTTGGTTTTGAAAACAAACATGATATCGTAAAGTACTTTGAATTAAACAGAGAAAACGGTGTATTTGTCATGGAAGTATGGAGCGATACTCCGGCATCTAAAGCAGGAATTCTCCCGGGTGACGTTATTTTTGAAATGGACAGCAAAGTTATAAAAAATTCACTTGATTTGCAACGCGTTATCAGGCATGCAAAAATCGACGCTCGTATTGTGATCAAGGTCATAAGAAACGGAGTCGAAAACACCCTGGTCGCCACGGTTGAACAACAACCTGAAAGTCTTTCCGGTAAAACGTATACTGCTTTCAGAAAACAGGAAGAACCCGCAAAATTCTCAATAGGGCTGGTTGTCAATGATTTAAGTTATGAAATTGCCAAATCACTGGGACTGGAAAATGAAAACGGTGTGTTGGTAATTGAAGTAGACGATAATAGTCCTGCCGGGCATGCAGGGATAAAACCCGGAGATTTGATTACCAAAGTTGGAACGAAAAATGTCAATTCGGTTATTGAATTTATGGGAATTATTGAAGAATATTTAAGTTCGAATAAAACAATCACTGTGTATGTAAAAAACAAAGGATTTATTACTTTAAAATAAATGTATAAACTTTATCAAATTTTTTTTACCATATATTCATGGTTAACATTTGTTTTATTTTGGATGCTTTCCACGTTTCTTTCAGTGCTTCTTAGCATGGATACAAAAAACAAAGAAAAGGTATTTAATACAATGGAAAGGATTTTCAGCCGTATTTCTTTTAAAATCATTGGCATGAAGGTCACTTTAGAAGGTTTGGAAAATATCCCCAAAAACGAACCCGTCATTTTTATTGCAAATCATCAAAGCATGATGGATATAAAACTTTCTCTTGCGTACATCCCGGTTAACTTCAGTTTTATCTCAAAAGAGGTTATCTTTCGAGTACCAATCCTGGGTGCATATATGTCTGCATCAGGGCACATCCCTATTAAACGGGAAGAAGACAGAAAGGCATACACCAGTCTTATAAAAGCAATTAATGAATTAACCGCAAAACAAAAGTCAGTGGTAATATTCCCTGAAGGGACAAGAAGCGAAGACGGAAACCTGGGAACATTCAAAAGAGGTATTTCACTTATCGTTTTAAAATCAAAGAGAAGAGTCATACCTATGGCAATAGACGGAAGCAACCGATTTATGCCAAAGCGTGGATTTTTATCTCATCCTGAAAGCAGAAACGTGAAAATATTCTTTGGCAAACCTCTCTGTTTTGATAATTCCAGGACCGATCGCGAATATACCATTTATGTAACCAATACATTGAGGAACGCGGTGCAGGAACTTTTAGACACAGCGAAAAAATAATATCCTCATCTATTTACGCGCTTGTCCATCATCACCACGGAAAGTACACTGTAAAAAATTGCACTTTCCCATTGCAAATTCTGCGGCGGTCTTTCTGTAACTGGTTTTTAATATTGACTTTGATATTATTTATATATAAATTAAAGTAATTGTTAATTTTAAACAACAAAAAACATTTATCATATAACTCACCTTTTTTAAGGATTTTACCATTGAAAAATCCCTTAATTTTCATCTGCCTGTTAGCATGCTGCCTTGGCTGTTCATACGGTAACAAAGGAAATATCGGGAGTCAAAGCAAAACAAGAAAATATCAGATGGCAATGGATTATAACAATCTCGGAGCAAAATATGTTGGCAAGGACATGGTAGCAGAAGCAATCATTCAATTTAAAAGAGCCATTTCTTTAAACCCTGATTTTGCAGAAGCACATAACAACCTTGGTGTGTCTTATTGCAATATTAAGGAATATGATGAAGCAATAAAAGAATTCAAATTAGCGATTAGGTTGAATCCTGACTATTCCAAAGCGCACGATAATTTGGGCTTTGCATACAGAAACAAAGGATTGTATGAAGAAGCAATCGCCGAACATCAACGTGCGTTAAAAATAAATCCACAGGATATGGAGGCAAAAAAGAATTTAGAAATTGCCAGGAGGGAAGCAAAAATTGATGAAAAGAAAAGAGAGTTTCAAATCGAAAGTAAAGGTATTTCTCCCGGATATATTATAGGTTATAATCAGTATACAAGAGGATTATTTGACGATGCCCTGTCTTCATTCAAAGATATCATTGCAGAATACCCCAATGATTTGATGTCGTATTACTACCTCAGCTGCGCTTATGTTATGAAAGGTATGGTAAATGACGCAATAAGCGTATACAAAGACCTGTTGGCAAAAGATCCTTCCAATATCATCGTTCGATTTAACCTTGCAGATGCGTACATGGAAAAGGGGCTTTATGACGAGGCGGTTCTGGAATACGAAAATATTATACGAATCACTCCAAACAATATCCATGCGTTGTGCAAACTTGGAGAAGCCTATGCGGAAAAGGGATTGCCGGGAAAAGCAGCCCTCTTTTACAATAAAGCAATTGCTTCAAATCCTGATTTTTCTAAGGCATACAAAGAACTTGGCAGCGTTTATATGCAATCGGGCCTTTACGATAACGCAATATCCGTGTGGAATAAATTTCTTGAACTAAATCCAGGCTCCTCTAAAATACATTTTAATCTGGGCGTGGCATATACAAAGAAAGATATGCTCACAGAAGCGGCAACTGAATTTAAAAAGGCACTAAATTCTGATCCGGAAAACATACAAGCCCGTTATAATTTAGCCTATGTTTATGACGAAAGCGGGTTGTTAGATGAAGCCTGTAATGAATACAAGATTGCCGCCGAATTGATCTCGAAAGAGAAAAACAAAAAAAATATAAAATCTGCTGATAAACAAAATGAATCTGAAGAATTAATCGTTACATTTGGAGAAAAATGACAATTGAAAGAAAAATGACCATGAAGCCAAAACTAAAAGTATTTATTATAATTATTATGGCATTGATTATTACGCTAATCTCACTCTATTCGTTCGTAAGCGTTTCCCGTGCAATAGATCAAATACGTGGCGCCGATTTATTCTGGAAATGTTTTGCAATATGGATAAAGAGTATCATACTAACCCAAGGGGTGCTTGTCGTAGGAGGGCTTTTTTTGTTCGTGCTGAGAAAACCAAAAGGTACCGGATAATTCATAAATGTTGCGTTTTATTATAATTTTTGCCGTATTCTATCTCATTTACCTTTCACTAAAAAACAGTTTAAAAGGAAAACAAAAAAGGGATGTTAGAAAAAGCAACACGGATCAAAAAAATGATGTTTTCAATACAAATCATGTAAAAGAAATTTCTTATATTTTTTACTCTGCGACAAAAGACAATTCAACATGTGATGTTTGCAAGGAACTCGATGGAAAACATTTTTTGCCTAATCATGAAATACATCATTCAATAAAACCCCCTCATAACAGTTGCAAAAATCCGGACGGGTGTCGTTGTTCCCTTGTCTATGTAACTGAAGGTGAAAACCAAAGTAAAAAAATAGAATCAATTTTAAAAAAATATGGCGGTACGTGCAGTAGAAGCACTATAGAAAAAGAACTCAAACTTAAAAGGTAAGCAAATATCTTATCCATGAGCATACCGAAAACAATTATCGTTTTTGTTACAGCAAGTTCAATAAATGAGGCTCGGGAAATTGGAAAAACATTGGTGGAAGAAAGGCTGGTCGCCTGTTGCAATATCATTAATTCCATTGAATCCATCTTCCAATGGCAAGGAAAAATTAACATCGAGAGCGAAGTACTTATGATCTGTAAAACGAAGGAAGAACTTTTTAAACGGGTTGAAGACCGTGTTCGCAAATTGCATAGTTACGATGTACCGGAAATTATCGCCGTACCTATAACTCACGGCTCAAAAGATTATCTGGATTGGGTCGGAAAAGAAACTATTCAATGAGATTGCAATCTTATTTTTCACTTCAATAAAAACAATTATAAGAAAACCCACATACTTTCCCACCCATTGTATTTGCTCTTGTTTTTTTCAACATTTTTAGGAATTTTAATCAATATTTTTTTATTTGAAAGGCATTGATATATGATTTAAAATTACTAAATATTGTGATTATAAAAAGTTAAGACTATTTTTTTACGTTTTAAGGAGTTTTAAATTGGCGAAGGCATTGGCATTGTTATCCGGTGGTTTAGATAGTACGTTGGCGATACGCGTTATTCAGGAACAAGGAATTGAGGTTATAGCTCTGAATTTTGTTACTGTATTTTGCCGCTGCACTTCTCACGGCAGTTGCAAATTGGAAGCAGTAAAGGTTTCAGAAAAATTTGGAATACCGATAAAGGTAATTAATACCACAGACCGATTCCTGGAAATAGTAAAAAAACCAAAACACGGATATGGGAAACACATGAACCCCTGTATTGATTGCAGAATTAATATCTTCCGTGCGGCAGGTGACTACATGCGTGAAATTGGTGCAGATTTTATTATTACCGGGGAAGTTTTGGGACAAAGACCTATGTCTCAGCGAAAAGAAGCCATGAAAATTATTGATAAAGAGGCAAATCTTACGGGGCTGGTATTGAGACCACTATGTGCAAAGCATATGGAACCGACTATTCCGGAGAAATCGGGACTTGTGGACAGAGAAAAGCTGCTCCAAATCAGAGGACGTTCCAGGAAAGAACAGATACAGCTTGCTGATGTTTTTGAAATCAAAGATTATCCTTGTTCTGCCGGTGGATGTTTACTCACTGATCCGGAATTTGCACACCGTATGAAAGATCTGATAGAAACATCTGATGCCGATGTAAACGATGTAAATCTCCTAAAAGTAGGGAGACATTTCAAAATCGATAGCACAACAAAAGCCATTGTAGGCAGAAATGAAACGGAAAATGAACGAATAGCCGCTCTTTTTAGAGAGGGCGATTATCTGTTAAGCCTGGTGGATGAACCTGGCCCAATCACTCTGGTTCGTGGTGAAATTACTGAAGAAAAAATTCATACTTCAGCACGCATAACCGCAAGGTATGGAAAATCACAATTCCTCCCTCGGGCAAAAGTGGCGGTGAGAAAATCGAATAACGGTTCACCTGCAAAATTAATCGAAATTGTTCCTATGTCCCGTGAAGAAGCTGATGTTCTCATGATTAACAAGAAAAATACTCTTAACTATAAATAGCAAAATGGTTCTCAGACAATCCTTCTTATTGAACAGGAAATAATTGTGGCCATTAGATTTACATTTTTCCCAAATTAAAACAAAACACTTTTCAACCATGAAATTTATCTCTTTTAAACTTCCAAAATATCTTGATAAATTTAAAAAAACATCTTCGTCGGAGGAAAAACCCTCCTTTATTAAAACAAATAAACAATTTTCTTTGATTATCGGAATCATCTTTGTCGTTTGTACTGTTTTACTTTTTTGTTACTGGTTTCTTAAAGAAAAGCCCTATTATGAAAAACTGCTTTCACAAAAAGACGAACAAATAAAAACGTTAAAATTTTTACGCATGAAGCAACAAAAGATTGATGAAAATACTTACGAAACAAAAATTGCCGAGTATGAGGAAAAATTGAAAAATGAATATGTCCCTAAATCTCTTTATGATGAAAAAATAAAGGAATATACAGAAAAATTAACCTCTTATACTGATGATTATTTTTCCAAAAAGGAACATGAAGAAAAACTGAAAGCATTGGAAGAAAAATACCGGGAAGATCATTTATCGAAAATAGATTCTATAAAAAAAGAAAATGAAAAGAAAGTGACAAGGCTCGAGCAGAAAATATCCTTGCTAAAGGATAAAAATTTTGAACTAACGAGTATTTCTGACAAATCAATTAGTTTTATTGAAAAAGAAAAAGATGAATTAGAAAATGCTCTCCCCATTGAGAGAAAGAAAGCTTTAATACCTTCATTAATTCTTCCTGAAACTCAAAATAAAACACTCGGTCCCTCTACACTCAAAAAACTTGTTGCAATAAAGGAAAAGTTAGAAAATATCGAAAAAATGAATATCGGCTTAAATCCGGATACCTACCTCGAATTAGGACTTATTTCTTATTACAATGGTCAATATGACAAAGCAATAGAACAATGGGAAAACGCCGTTTCTCTCAATAAAAACAATTTAAACGCGTACTTGTGCCTTGGAATAGTGTACAACCAGGAAAATATGTCGGAAAATGCTATCGTAATTTTAAAACGTGCAATAACAATTAATCCAAAATACGCAACTTTACATCTTGCTCTGGCACGTATTTATGAAGAAAAAGAGATGTTAGATAACGCCATCTATGAATATTCAAAAGTATTGGAAATAGAACCAGATACAACTGAAATATTAAATATTTTGGGGAATTTATACGAAAAAAAAGGAATGAAGGAAGAGGCCAAAAAGGCATTTGACCAATATAAAAAATTAAAAAATGATACTGCTAAATAGCACCCTCCCTGTGACTTAAACATGAAATGCTTTGCATTATACTTATTAACATGCCCCTTTTTTACTCAAGACCGCAAACACGGTTAAAAAGATAATTTTAATATCCAGAAATATCGATCTGTTACGCACATACTCTATATCATATTTTACCCAATCACTAAATTTCCCGGTGGATCTGCCATAAACCTGCCATAAACCCGTTAGACCAGGTTTTACCGTAAGCCTTATGTCTTTCCATACTTCATAACCAGCCATTTCTTCTTTCGCCAACGGCCTCGGCCCAACAAGACTCATTTCACCTTTGAAAATATTAATAAACTGTGGTAATTCATCAAAGCTCCATCTTCGTAGAAATGAACCAATTCTCGTGATCCTTGGATCTCTTCTTATTTTAAACACCGGCCCTTCCATTTCATTTATAAGATTTTTTTTCAGAATCTCCGCATCATCTACCATCGTTCTGAATTTAAGCATAAAAAATTCTTTGCCCATCTTCCCGCAGCGCTTTTGTTTAAAAAAAACAGGTCCCCTGCTATCCAATTTTATTAAAGCAGCAACAAAGAAAAATATTGGAGAAAAAAACATTATTAAAAACATACTACAAACAACATCGATAAACCTTTTTACAACATTTTCTAAATTGTGTTGCAAATTGGCATAATCATAGTTTGAATCAATATTTGAGTCAAAAATATTTTGCGAATCTACTTTGTTTGATAACATATGTATCACCTATCTCCCCACAAAGTTAAAAAATACAATTGCAATGCATACAATTAAAAATTATAAACATCACTATTTGATTTCAAAACTATCGCAACGACAAAAATAGTTTTTGCAATTATCTCTATTCAACACTAATTTTTAGATAATTATCGGCAATAAAACAATAAATATGAGCAATATTTATAGCACATGTTTTTTAAACAAACATTATTATGACCTCAATTACCAATAGTTTAAGACAAGGCCGATATTATATTCAATTAAAAAATTATTGTAAGCAAAAAATAATTATTCTTTAGTTTATCAAGAAATTATTTTTTTAAGAATAAATAATCCCTGTATTTAACCAAAAAGGGCTATTATAGTATTTGCCTGCTTCTTTATATTCAATATTTTATAAAAATATTTATTTAATGAATATGACGTTTGTCACAATTATAAAAAAAATGAGGTATCTACCTGTACAGATAAATGAACAGTATTCCTGCTGTCAAAACGGAGGTTACTATAAGTGCGTAGAAACCGGCAATAACATCATCGAGCATAATCCCCAGACCTCCGGATATGCTCTTTTCCAGATGCCTGATGGGACGTGGCTTCCATATATCAAAAATACGGAAGGCAATAAATGCTGTTACTATAATGGAAATCAAAAAGCAGGGAAAGAAATCGTGGTTAATGCGTTTATAGAAAAAAGGCAAGGGAAACAGGGCTATCCATTGGCCTACGACCTCATCGACAACAATGAACCCCGGGTCTTTCTTCCCGGCGCTTTTTTCGATGCTGTTTGACGCCCACACACCAACAAAAAACAAAATAACGGTTGCAGAGATAAATGCATAAGGACCAGTATATGCGGAAATTAAATAAGCAAAAGGAATTGCTGCCAGACTGCCCCATGTACCTGGCGCCTTCGGGAGAAGCCCCGAACCAAACCATGTGGCAATAATCCTACTAATATACTCACTCTTGTTTTTCATGTAATGTTGAAGAATAAATAGGAAAGCGGCTTAAAAACGTAACAACGGTCTATTGTAATTATTTTTTATCGTTTTGCCTCAAATATTTTTTCTTACCGGTAAATTTATGGTATGGTAAATAATATCATATGCTTTTGTGAGGACATTGTGAAAAAACATTCAAATATACCTATATTTATCCCGGAGCTTGCCTGCCCGCACCAATGTGTTTTCTGCAATCAGGAGAAGATCAGCGGAACACATTCCATCCCGCAGCCAAAAGACGTTCGGAGCATAGTAGAACAATATCTCAAAACAATCCCCCAAAACAGAATCATAAACATCGCCTTTTATGGGGGTAGTTTTACAGGAATACCTGTTGATCGGCAGGAACAGTATCTGAAAGAGGCATGTGTGTTTATAAAAACCGGAATGGTGTCAGGCATCAGACTATCAACCAGACCCGATTATATCAATGAAACCATCCTTGAATTGTTGAAGAAGTATGGCGTAACAACGATTGAGCTGGGTGCGCAATCCACCAGCCGGGAAGTCTTGCATCAATCGGAACGAGGGCATACCCCCGAGGATATTCAAAATGCCTCCCGGATGATCCGTACATATGGATTCGAGCTGGGTATTCAGATGATGATAGGTCTGCCGGAAGACAGTTATGAACGATCTATGCAAACCGCCAACGATATCGTTTCATACGGCGCCCATACTACACGAATTTATCCCGCAATTGTTGTAAAGGGAACCGCTTTGGAACAAAAGTATCGGGAGGGTAACTATATTCCGTTGTCACTTGAGCAGGCAGTGAAGTGGACAAAGGACCTCGTGCGAATATTTGAAAAGAACGACATATCCGTTATACGGATGGGATTGCATCCCTCCGATGAACTCGTTATCGGAAAATCCCTGATAGACGGGCCATTTCATCCTTCTTTTAAGGAAATGGTGATGACAAAAATATGGGAAGAGATTATACATGCCAAACTGAAGGGGAATACCTCGAATAACATCAGTATCTCCGTTTCCGATAAACAGATACATTATGCAATAGGGTACAAACAGATCAACAAAATACAATTGCAATCAAAGGGCTATAAGGTTCGGTTTGCAGGCAACCATACATTTTCTCAGTATCAGATAGATGTTTGCGATAATTGATTCCAGATCGTCGGAAAGGATAATCAACACCTTAAAGGAATATGTTGAGGACGTTTTTGTCTTTCAAACGAACGGGATGACATACGATTCCATTTCGGGACATCCCGATATTTTTATCTACCAGGATAACAACCACCTGGTAGTTGCTCCGAACGCACCTGAGGGGTTGTTCGGGTTTTTAGAGCGACATAGCATTGCCTATTTGAAAGGAAAAACAGATATCGGGAATGAGTTAGATAACAGCGTCCGGTACAACTGCCTGAGCACCTCAGAATTTTTCTTTCACAAACCGGGATATACCGACCCCATAATCCTTGAAATAAATAGCGAAAAAGAGTTTATTCCGTTGCCTCAGGCCTATACACGATGCAGTCTTGTCCATTTATACGGAAACAACTACGTCACCTCTGACAGGGGAATAGAAAAGGTATTGTTGGGAAAAGGATTCTCCAGTTTTTATTTTCATCCGGAAGAGATACGCATACGTGGACACAATAACGGCTTTATTGGAGGTGCAGCCGGTGTATGGGGAAAAAGGATTTTTTTTAACGGAAATATTGAGGTGCATGCAGACGGACAGCGATTAAAAAAACATTTATTGAATCTTGGCTTAGAAATTGTCTGTCTCTCCGATGAATATTTATATGACGGGGGTTGTATATTTTTTGTTTGATTAGGGAGCAGATAGAGGATTCACAGCAGAGACGCCGAGTAGGCAAGGGGGAGTTTCACCCCCAAGCCTCTCACAGAAC